>JBKHWN010000031.1:0-3328 GCA_046566505.1 Gammaproteobacteria bacterium | reverse complement strand
CCGCAGGGGAGAGGGGCTTGATGTGATCCCGGTGGGGAGTGGTTGAAGCGGTTTTGCGGGAGGTGCGCTGCGTTCTCCCCTCCCCCTGAGGGGGGAGGTGTGCTGTGTTCTCCCCTCCCCCTGTGGGGGAGGGGCCGGGGGAGAGGGCTGGCGTCCTGATGACAACACCTTCCCCCGGCGCTGCGCGCGACCCTCTCCTGCGGACGGGAGAGGGAAAACCCCGGTTACTTGTGCAACTGCGTCACATCACGCACCGCACCGCGGTCGGCGCTGGTGGTCATCGCGGCATAGGCCTGCAGCGCGGCGCTGACGCGGCGGTTGCGGATCTTGACCGGCCGCCAGCCAAGCTTGCCGCGCGCATCCTGCTTCGCGCGTCGCGCGGCCAGCACTTCTTCGGGCACATCCAGCGAGATGCTGCGCTGCGGAATGTCGATGTGGATGCGGTCGCCTTCCTCCACCAGCGCGATCGGCCCCTTCTCCGCGGCTTCCGGCGACGCGTGGCCGATCGACAGGCCCGAGGTGCCGCCCGAGAAGCGCCCGTCGGTGAGCAGCGCGCAAACCTTCCCGAGCCCTTTCGATTTCAGGTACGACGTCGGGTACAGCATTTCCTGCATGCCCGGCCCGCCGCGCGGCCCTTCGTAGCGGATCACCACGACATCGCCGGCGACGATCTGGTCGGCAAGAATTGCATCGACTGCCGAATCCTGGCTCTCGAACACGCGCGCGCGACCGGTGAACACGAGGATGGAATCGTCGACGCCGGCGGTCTTCACGATGCAGCCGTTCGGCGCGATGTTGCCGTACAGCACGGCGAGGCCGCCGTCCTGGCTGAACGCGTGGGCCTTGCTGCGGATCACGCCTTTCTCGCGGTCGGTGTCCAGCGTGTCGAAGCGCGTGGACTGCGAGAACGCCACCTGCGTCGGGATGCCAGCCGGGCCGGCGCGGAAGAAGGTCTGCACTTCCTCGCTGACCGTGCCGGCGATGTCCCACTGTGCGAGCGAGTCGGCCATCGACTTCGCATGCACCACCGGCACATCGGTATGCAGCAGGCCGGCGCGCGCCAGTTCGCCGAGAATGGCGGGAATGCCGCCGGCGCGATGCACGTCCTCGATATGCACGTACGGCGTCGAAGGCGCGACCTTGCACAGTTGCGGCACATGCCGCGACAGCCGGTCGATGTCCTTCTGCGTGAAGCCGATGCCGCCTTCCTGCGCCGCAGCGAGGATGTGCAGCACCGTGTTGGTCGAGCCGCCCATGGCGATGTCCAGCGTCATCGCGTTCTCGAACGCCTTGAACGACGCGACCGAGCGCGGCAGCACCGATTCGTCGTCCTGCTCGTAGTAGCGCTTCGTGATGTCGACGATCAGCCGGCCGGCCCGCAGGAACAGTTGCTCGCGATCGCTGTGCGTGGCGACTACCGTGCCGTTGCCCGGCAGCGACAGGCCCAGCGCCTCGGTCAGGCAGTTCATCGAGTTGGCGGTGAACATGCCCGAGCAGGAGCCGCAGGTCGGGCAGGCCGAACGTTCCATTTCAGCGACGTCGGCATCGCTCACGTTCGGGTCGGCAGCGGCGACCATCGCGTCGACCAGGTCGAGTTTGTGGTCGATTGCCAGTTTCGTCTTGCCGGCCTCCATCGGGCCGCCGGAGACGAACACGGCCGGGATGTTCAGCCGCAGCGCGGCCAGCAGCATCCCCGGCGTGATCTTGTCGCAGTTGGAAATGCAGACCAGCGCATCGGCGCAGTGCGCGTTGGCCATGTATTCCACCGCATCGGCGATCAATTCGCGCGAGGGCAGCGAATAGAGCATGCCGTCGTGGCCCATGGCGATGCCGTCGTCGACGGCAATCGTGTTGAACTCCTTGGCGATGCCGCCGGCCTTCTCGATCTCGCGTGCCACCAGCTGGCCCATGTCCTTGAGGTGGACGTGGCCGGGCACGAACTGCGTGAACGAGTTGCACACGGCGATGATCGGCTTGCCGAAGTCGCCGTCCTTCATGCCGGTGGCGCGCCACAGCGCGCGGGCGCCGGCCATGTTGCGGCCGCTGGTGGATGTCTTCGATCTGTATTGCGGCATGGTTCAGAGTTCCTTGAGGAAGACCTTGGAATTGCGTTGCCAGTTGTAGAGCGATTTCCGGGGTTCGGGCAACGCGTCCGGCTTTGCCGGCTCGAAGCCGCGTTCCAGGAAAAAGTGCGCGGTCTGGGTGGTCAGCGTGAACAGTTTCTTCATGCCCAGCACGCGCGCCCGCTTTTCGATTTCGGCGAGCAGCGTCGTCGCGCGTCCGTCGCCGCGGTAGTCCGGGTGCACGGCGACGCAGGCCAGCTCGCCGGTCTTGTCGGCCAGCGGGTACAGCGCCGCGCAGCCGATCACCATGCCGTCGCGCTCGATCAGGTGGAAATGGCGGATCTCGGTTTCCAGTCGTTCGCGCGAGCGACGTACCAGTACGCCGGCATCTTCCAGCGGGCGGATCAGTTCCAGGATACCGGCGACATCCTCGATGCCGGCGGTCCGTACCTGTTCGTAGGTCTGCGCGGTCACCAGCGTGCCGCAACCGTCACGGGTGAACAGTTCCTGCAGCAGTGCGCCATCGCGCTCGTGGCTGATCAGGTGCACGCGGCCGACGCCGTTGCCGGCAGCCAGCACCGCAGTGTGCAACTGGCGGGTGACCGCGGCGGATTTCAGCTTGCCGCCATCGACCAGCGTCGCGGCCCTGGCCGGCGTGAGGTCGCGCAACAGTTTGCGGCCGAGACGCACGCCGTCTTCATCGCCGAGGAAAATCAGCTTGTCGGCCTTCAGCGCGATGGCGGCGGCGGTTGCCACCTCCTCGCTGTTCAGGTTGAACACCTCGCCGGTCGGCGAATAGCCCAATGGCGACAGCAGCACGATGAAACTCGCGTCCAGCGCGGCGCGAATCGCCGCCGTTTCGACTTTCCGCACTTCGCCGGTGTGCTGGTAGTCATAACCGCCGCGCACGCCAACCGGGCGTGCGGTGACGAAGTTGCCGGACACGGCGCGCAGCCGGGCATTGTGCATCGGCGAGTTGGGCAGCCCCATCGACAACTGGGCCTCGATGCGGATGCGCACGCGGCCAACGGCGTCCTCAATGAACGGCAGCGCGTCGGTGGTGGTGATGCGCGCGTGCCGGTCGAAGCGGGTCTCGATGCCATGTTCGGCCAGATGTGCATCGATCTGCTGGCGCGCACCGTGCACCAGCACCAGCCGGATACCCAGGCTGTCGAGCAGGGCGATGTCGTGGATGATGGTCGCGAAACGGTCGCCCGCCACCGCCTCGCCGGGCACGTACACCACGAAGGTGCGGCCATGGTGGG
>JBKHWN010000030.1:0-4424 GCA_046566505.1 Gammaproteobacteria bacterium | reverse complement strand
ACGCAGAAACGGTAGCCGTGGCACTTGTCCTGGTTGACCAGCACGATGCCGTCCTGCTCGCGCTTGTCGATCGCGCCGCGCGGGCAGGCATCGAGGCAGGCCGGGTGCGTGCAGTGGTTGCACAGGCGCGGCAGGTAGAAATAGTGGTTGTCCTCGGGATAGGTGCCGGCGCCTTCGTCCTCGTCCCAGTTCGGGCCCCACTGCGGGTTGCCCTCGGGCTTCAGCCACTCGCGCGGGCCGTTCGACTTGAAGAAGGTCTTGTCGTGGTTGAACTTCCAGGCGCGGCCGTAATCGGCGTCCAGCGACGGGATTTCGCCGCGCTTGACGTCGCCGGTTCCGGTGCGTCCGCCGGTCGCGCTCCACATTTTCGGGTAGCCCTTGCCGGGCGCCGTCTCGACGTTGTTCCAGTAGGCGTAGTCGGTGCCCTGGTCCTTGTTCCAGAGCGTCTTGCAGGCCACGGTGCAGGTGTGGCAACCGAGACACTTGTTCAGGTCGAGCACCATCGCGACCTGGCGTGTCGGCGGGGTGAGTTCGCGTGAGATTCCCATGTCTATCGTTCCTCAGGCCGTCTTCGCCGCGTGCTTGCGCTCGGCGGTTTCTTTGTCGTTCTGCGCCTTCCAGGGCCTGATGGTGACGCGCGTGTCCTGCACATGCGTGCCGGGCTCGTAGATGGCGAAGCGCCAGCCGAGGTGGCCTTCGCCGCCGGCGAAGTGCAGCGGGTTCATCAGCCCGGGCGTCACCCACTTGTAGGACTGGTGGTCGGGGAACTGGTAGGGCTCCCAGGCATGGTAGTGGTAGGCCACACCCGGGCGCACCATCGTCGAGTGCTTCACGCGCCAGTGCATCTTGCCGATGCGGTTTTCCAGCTCCGCCCATTCGTGGTCGGCGATGCCGAGACGCTCGGCATCCTTCGGGTTGAGCAGCACCACCGGTTCGCCACGCTGCAGGCGCAGCAGCATCGGCGTGTCGCGCCAGATCGAGTGGATCGAGTGCCGCGCGTGACAGGAAATCAACTGGAACGGGTGGTCGCCGCCGGCCTTTGGACTCTCCTTGTGTGCCGGCAGGCTCTCGCCGTTCTCGATGAACCAGGGATGATCGATGTAGAACTGCATGCGGCCGGTCAGCGTCGGCCAGGCCCACTTGTCCTTGACCTGGTGCTGGGCAATGGTCAGCACGCCCTTGCCGGTCCAGTCGCTGTTGTAGAGCTGCGACTGCACCATGGTCGCGCCGGTCGAGGTGTACTTGCGGATGCCGGTTTCCTTCAGGTCGGTGGTCGTCATGCCCAGCGTACTGGTCGACCAGGTCAGGATCTGCTGCGTGACGGCCTCGGCATCCTTCGGGCTGAAGGCGCCGTGCGAGGACATCTTCGTATCGACTTCCTTGTAGTCGATGGTCCGGCCGCCACAGGCCTCGAAGGCCGGCATGTTGCGCTCGCGGGCAATGCGGCTGACTTCGCGGGCGAGCAGCGAATAGATCTCCCACTCGTCCTTGGATTCACCGACCGGCGCGACGGCCGCGTCGCAGTAGTGCAGGTACGGCACGTAGGCGACCGGGTACTTGATGCCCGGCTTCTCGTAATAGCCGGCCGCCGGGAACAGGTAATCGGCGTTCATGCCGGTGAACGTGAGTTTCGGGTTGATATCGACGATGCACTCCAGGCCCTTCCAGAGTGTCGCCATCATGTTCTGCGGCTGGTTGCTCCGGCGCAGCACGTTGTTGCCGCCGGTGATCCAGGCCTTCGGCGGCGATTTCTGCGGGAAAACAGGCATCCAGCCTTTGTCCTGCGCCTCCTGCACGTAGCTGTCGAGCGGGCGTTTGGCGAGGTCTTTCTGTTCCTCGGCCAATACATCCTTCACGCCGGCATAGTTGTAGTTCATCGACGCCGAGTTCGTCATGCACGTCTGGTGCGTCGAACCGTGGTGCGACAGGTCGCGCATCACATCCAGGCGATGTTTCTTGCGGATCGCCATGTCGATGCCGAGGTAGAACGCATCCTTCGCCGACATCAACTTCATGGCCGCGCCCATCACGCCCGGGATGCCGGTGCGTTCCATCTCGGCCGACAGTTCGAAGCCTTCCATGCCGAACCAGCCGGTGGCGTTCAGGCCCGCACCGCGCTTGCCGATGGCGCCCTTGAGCGCGAGGCAGAGGATCTTGCTGCGGTTCATCAGGTCTGAATGGAAGAACCGGTTGCCGCCCCAGCTCGACAGCAGCAGCGGGCGCTCGGCCTTGGCGAACCCTTCGGCGAACTGCTCAATCATCTTCGGGTGCAGCCCGGTGACTTCCGCCGTGGCCTCCACCGTCCACATCTGCAGTTGTTCGCGCAGGATCGAGCCGACGGTGCTGACGCGCACGGTGGTGCCGTCGAGCAGTGTCACGTCCCACTGGCCTTCGATGGCCGGCTGCACGCCTTTCAGGAACAGTCGACGGTTGTCGGCGCCTTCGCTGCCCGGCGCGATCACCGGCTTGCCCGGTTTTTCGTCCCAGAAATACAACTCGTTCAGTTTGCCGTCGGCGACCATTTCCGAGGCGCGCAGGAAACGGCCGGTATCGAGGCGCACCAGGATCGGCAGGTCGGTCTGCTCGCGCACGTACTCGACGTTCATTCGACCGCTGTCCCAGATATGGCGCGCGGTGCACAGGCCGAGTGCGGCGTCGGTGCCGGGCTTGATCGGCAGCCAGTGGTCGGCGTGCACGGCGGTGGCGCTGTACTGCGGATCGATCACGGTGAGCGTGGCGCCGCCGTATTTTGCTTCATAGAGAAAATGCGCGTCGGGGATCTGCGTCACCGACGGGTTCATCATCCACACGACGAGGAAATCGGAGAGGAACCACTCGTCCGAGGTGCCGCCCATGTGCGGGAAGCCGAAGGTCATGGTGGCGCCGATGTTCAGGTCGCCGATTTCCGCCCAGTCGTCGGCGATGCTGGCGCCCATCAGCATGAAAAACTTGGTGCGTGCCGCGCTGGTGCCGCCCTGGTCGAAGTGGGGGCCCAGGTCGTGGTAGAGGGTCTCGCTGCCATGGGTGGCGGCGATGTCCACGAACTTGGTGGCGACTTCGGTGATCGCCTGCTCCCAGCTGATCTTCTGCCACTGGCCGCTGCCGCGCTCGCCGACGCGCTTGAGCGGGACGGTCAGTCGGCTCGGGCCGTACATGACTTCGGTGTAGCAGGCGCCTTTCTGGCAGCCGCGCGGGTTGAAGTCGGGGACGATGCCCGGCTCGGAGGATTCGTAGTTGGCGGCCTGTTCCTCGCGGACTACAACGCCTTTCTTGACGTAGATGTTCCAGTTGCAGGCGCTGCGGCAGTTGAGCCAGCCGTGCGTGCCGCGGGCGATGTGGTCCCAGGTCCAGCGTTCGCGGTAGAGATCCTGCCAGCTGCCGAGTTTCGGCGTGGCCCGCGTGGCCGCGTGCTGGGCGCCGGTCGGGCGGGGGTGCCGCAGGCCGTAGCGGAAGTGGTAGATCGGCAGGCCGACGGCGGCGACACCCACGGCGCCGACGGCGGAAAGGGCAATGAACTGGCGACGGCTGAGGGCCATTCAGCACTCCCGTAAGTCAATAAAAGGGCAGGGGATCTTGCTCGTGCCGGAGTGTGGCAACAAGAACCAGCCGGTTCTATTGACAGGCGTCAACGCGCTGACCGGGTGGTCAGCATGGCCCCCGGGTTGGCAGCAAATGCCCCTGTGCGGGCATCCTCAGGCGTAGCGGTCAGCCGGGAGTTCGATCACGAACGAGCCGATGTGCTCGGCCAGGCCGGCCCGCTGGCGGGCATTCAGGTGGGGAATGCTGCGGCCGATCATGCCGTGCATGGCGCTGCGAATGAGGGCGATGCCGCCGTCGGCGGTCTTGCGCACCAGGAAGCCGAATTCCATTTCCTCCTTGGGGATCTCGGCGAACTGCCGCACCACCATGTCGGTAACCCTGTTCAGCAGCCGGACTGTCCGGGCGCTGTCGTAGGGTGCAGAACTGTCGCGCAGGTGCGCCTGGACTGCCCTCAGCTCGGTGACGAAGGTGTCATCGACCCGGAAACCCATCCACGGCTGTGGCACGCCGTTTTCGTCGTCGATGTCGATCAGCATGGTCTGGTAGTGCCGCATGGCAGCTTCGATCTTGGCGTTGCTGAGCACGCCGACCAGCACGCGGGTCAGGCTGCCGATATGGGTGTCGATGCTGCGCAGCGTCTTGTGGATGTCATGGGCCGGGCGCGCCGGGTCTTCCAGTTGCTTCACCAGGTTGGTCACCGTCGCCTGCAGGATTTCCCGGGCGGCGGTTTCCAGTGCCCGGGCCGCCAGCGGCTTCTGCGATTCGCGGGTGCCGGCGGCGAGGTTGTCCATCAACTGGCGGATGTCCTTGCGCAGGGAAAGGTCGGACGGCAGGGCAATGAAGGCGACGGTGGTCATGCAGGGAAATCCGGGCCGGCGGCGGGA
>JBKHWN010000029.1:0-5773 GCA_046566505.1 Gammaproteobacteria bacterium | reverse complement strand
TGATGATCAGTTTCGAGCTTAAGCCGTCTGGCGCTGATGTGTCGCCAGACGAACTTGAGATAAATCTGGATCGAGAGGGCTTGGATGCCTTGATGGCCCAATTGAGGCTGATTGATTCAGGCAGGACTGACCTGCCCGGCGATTTTCGGACCACCTGATTCTTGAGAGGATGGCCCCTGCTGGCAGGAGACACCCAAAATGAAAACGCCCCGCAAAGCGGGGCGTCGGTGGAGATCGCGTCTAGCCGTTTTGACACGGCCTGGTACGCCGGGCTTTATCGTTATTGCCTGAAGGCAGCGGGCAAACTACTTCTTGTAGTTCTTGATCGATTTCTCGACTTCCACGCGCGCCTCGGCAGCGTTGCCCCAGCGCTCGATCTTGACCCACTTGCCGGGTTCGAGATCCTTGTAGTGCTCGAAGAAGTGCTGGATCTGCTGCATCAGCAGTTGCGGCAGGTCGGAGGCTTCCTTCACGTCGCGGTAGAGCACCGACAGCTTGTCGTGCGGCACGGCCACCAGTTTCAGGTCGCCACCGGCTTCGTCGGACATGAACAGCACACCGATCGGGCGGCAGCGCATGACCGAACCCGGCACCACCGGGTACGGGGCAACGACCAGCACGTCCAGCGGGTCGCCGTCGTCGGCCAGCGTGTGCGGGATGTAGCCGTAGTTGGCCGGGTAGAACATCGCCGTCGCCATGAAGCGGTCGACGAACACCGCGTGGCTTTCCTTGTCGATCTCGTACTTGATCGGTGCGGAGTTGGCCGGGATCTCGATGATCACGTTGATGTCATCAGGCGGGTTCTTGCCGGGGGGGACCTTGTCGAAATCCATGGGCGCTCTCTGTTGTGCGGTTGCGGGAATGCCGGGACCTTTGGCCCCGGCGAGGCGCGCGGATTATACGGGAACGGGGCGGGAAATCCTGTCCGGCGGCCTGATCAGCATGTGGTGCAGGGGGTGACCGGTTCGCCGGCCTGTGCCCAGCCGGGCATGTCGCCCTCAAGGTGTAGCAGGCGGCCGAAGCCCCGGGCTTCCAGGGCCTGGGCGGCCACGCCGACGCGGCGACCGCTGCGGCAGTAGAGCACGATGTTGCCGCCCGCCCGGTAGGCCTCCAGTTCGCGGGCGCGCTGCCCGATCTCGTCGTGCGGGATGTTGACCGCGCCCGGGACGTGGCCCTGCGCGAATTCCGCGGCGGAGCGGACATCAACGATGACCAGCGGCTCGCCGGCAGCCTGCAGTGCCTTGAGTCCGGCGCGCGAGATGTCCGCCGGCGCGGCGAACGCGATCGCCGGCAGCAGGACGGACAGCAGCAGGGCAAGCCGGTGGCGCGTGGTCATGAGCATGGTTCCTCCGCAGCCTCAGGTAATGGCGTCGCCCCCGGGTTGTTGGGCCAGCGCCGCGTTCCACTTCAACAGTATTTCGGTGAGCTGGCGCATCTGGCGGTCCAGGCTGCGCAGTTCCTCGATGCTGTTCTTCTCGCCGCGGAACAGTTCCACCCGGCGCAGTTCCGACGCCAGGGGATGGTCCGGGTGCTCCATGCGGTACACCTCGAGCTTCCAGCGGGTGTTGTGCGCCACCATCCGCCACAGGGCGAGCTTGGTCGACAACTTGACCTTGCCGAAGTTCTCCAGGTCGCCGAAGGGCACGAAGTCGGTGCCGAACAGCAGCACCTTCGACACGTTCGGGTCGGCGACGATGGTGGCCGTGCGCGGCGTCTGGCAGAGCAGCGACAACGCGCCGAACACCTGCCCGGCCGAAAGGTAGTTCACCGCAGGGCCGGCGAGATCGCCATCCGGGTATACCACCAGTTGGCCCTTGAGCAGGAAGTAGAAGGTGTCGGCCGGGTCGCCCTTGCGCATGACCACCTCGCCCTGCGCCGGCTCGAACACGCGCGAGTAGCGCAGCAGGATGTCGGTCTGCAGCCGGTCGTCGACCATCAGGTCCTTGTAGAACGGGATGCCCGAGAGCAGCGTTTCCAGCGTGTCGTGCGGGTACTGGCTGAGCGCGATCGTTTTCATGGTCTCTCCCGTTTCCCGCAGGGCCGATGGTGGCGTGCGCGTTATTTCTTCAGGTCGAACGCCGGCAGTTTCTTCGCCACGGCAATGTTCTTCAGCGTGACGTATTGCGGCAGGCCGTCCTTGTACGGCGGGTAGTCCTCGCCCTTGATCAGCGGTGCCAGGTAGCGACGCGCTTTTTCCGTGATGCCGAAGCCGTCCTTGGTGATGAAGTCGCGCGGCATTTTCTTCTCGACGTTGGCGACCTTCGCCAGCGGTGCTTCGCCGATGGTCCACTTGTAGGGCGCATCGCTCTTGCGCACGATCGCCGGCATCACGGCGTTGCGGCCCTTGAGCGCCAGTTCCACGGCGGCCTTGCCCACCGCGTAGGCCTGCTCGACGTCCGTCTTCGAGGCGATGTGGCGGGCGGCGCGCTGCAGGTAATCCGGCACTGCCCAGTGGTACTTGTAGCCGAGGTTGTTTTTCACCAGCGCGGCCAGTGCCGGCGCCACGCCACCGAGTTGCGTGTGGCCGAAGGCATCGACGGTGCCGGCATCGGCCAGGAACCGCCCGTCGGCGTACTTCGCGCCTTCGGACACCACGATCACGCAGTAGCCGACGCGCTTGACGGTGTCGTCGACCTTTTTCAGGAAGGCCTCGGGCTCGAAGGCGATTTCCGGGAACAGGATGATGTGCGGTGGTTCGTCGCCGCCGTTGCCGGCAAGGCCTGCGGCCGCGGCGATCCAGCCGGCGTGGCGGCCCATGGCTTCCATGATGAAGACCTTGGTCGAGGTCTTGGCCATCGACGCGACATCGAGTGCGGCTTCCTTCACCGAAATCGCACTGAACTTCGCGACCGAGCCGAAGCCGGGACAGCAGTCGGTGAGCGGCAGGTCGTTGTCGACCGTTTTCGGCACATGGATCGCCTGGATCGGGTAACCCAGCGTCTCCGAGAGTTGCGACACCTTCAGGCAGGTGTCGGCCGAATCGCCGCCGCCGTTGTAGAAGAAGTAGCCGATGTTGTGCGCGCGGAACACGTCAATCAGCCGCTCGTATTCGGCGCGATTCTGCTCCAGGGATTTCAGCTTGTAGCGGCAGGAGCCGAAGGCGCCGGCCGGCGTGTGGCGCAGCGCGGCGATGGACTTCGCGCTTTCCTTCGAGGTGTCGATCAGGTCCTCGGCGAGGGCGCCGATGATGCCGTTGCGGCCGGCGTAGACCTTGCCGATGCGGTCCTTGTGCGCCCGCGCGGTCTCGATGACGCCGCAGGCGGTGGCATTGATGACGGCGGTGACGCCGCCGGACTGGGCATAGAACGCGTTTTTCTTCGCCATGGCGGGCAGGAATCCGTGGGCTTCGGTGGGGAGGGGGAAGGGCGGCAAAGGCAGGGGGCGATCATACCGGAGCGGCCCCGCCGGCGGAATTTCGGGCCGCCGGGCGCCGCGTGTACACTGCGCCGACCGCGCACGCCGCGCCCCGGTATTCCCCGAATTTCCGCCTGTTCCGGACCCCTCCCGATGCATATCCACATTCTCGGTATCTGCGGCACCTTCATGGGCGGCCTGGCCCTGCTGGCGCGGGACCTCGGCCTGACCGTCACCGGCAGCGACCAGAACGTCTATCCGCCGATGAGCACACAGTTGCAGGAGGCGGGCATCCGCCTCACCGAGGGCTACGACGCGGCACAGTTCGCCCAGCGCCCGGACCTGGTGGTGATCGGCAACGCGCTCTCGCGCGGCAACCCGGCGGTGGAGCACGTGCTCAACGAGGGCCTGCCCTATGTCTGCGGCCCGCAGTGGCTGGCCGACCGGGTGCTGGCCGGCAAGTGGGTGGTCGGCGTCGCCGGCACCCACGGCAAGACCACCACCAGCAGCATGGTGGCGTGGATCCTCGAGCATGCCGGCATGGAGCCGGGTTTCCTGATCGGCGGCGTGCCGAAGAATTTCGGCATTTCCGCGCGGCTCGGTGGCGGCAGTTTCTTCGTGGTCGAGGCCGACGAGTACGACAGCGCCTTTTTCGACAAGCGCTCGAAGTTCGTGCACTACCGGCCGCGCACCGCGATCCTGAACAACCTTGAGTTCGACCACGGCGACATCTTCGAGAACCTCGACGCCATCAAGCGGCAGTTCCACCACCTGGTACGCACCATTCCCGGCAATGGCCGCATCGTCCATCCGGTGATCGACGCCAACATCGTCGATACGCTGGGCAAGGGTTGCTGGACGCCGGTGGAAACGACCGGTATCGCCGCGGAAGGCGGTGACTGGACCGCGCGACTGCTGGCCGCTGACGGCAGCGCGTTCATCGTGGCGCGCGCCGGCAAGCCGGTGGGCGAGGTGCGCTGGACGCACGCCGGCGAACACAGCGTGCGCAATGCGCTGGCCGCGATCGCGGCGACGGCGCATGCCGGCGTACCGCCGGCGCTCGCGGTCGAGGCGCTGTGCCGTTTCGAGGGCGTGAAGCGCCGGCTGGACGTGCTGGGCGAAGTGGGTGGCGTGACGGTCTACGATGATTTTGCGCACCACCCGACGGCGATCGCGGTGACGCTGGCCGGGCTGCGCGCGCGGGTCGGCAGCGGGCGCATCCTGCTCGCCATAGAGCCTCGCTCGAACACCATGCGCATGGGCCTGCACCGCGAGCACCTGGCGCCGTCGACGCGCGATGCCGACGCCGTGTTCTGGTACCAGCCGCCGGGGCTGGACTGGGCACTGGACGACGTGATCGCCGCCAGCACGTCGCCGGCGCAGGTGGCGAACGACATCGACGCGCTGGCGCGCACGCTGGCCGCCGGCGCGCGGGCCGGCGATTCGATCGTGATCATGAGCAACGGCGGTTTCGGCGGCATCCACCAGAAGGTGCTGGCCGCGCTGCGCGAACGCGAGGGAGCAACGCAATGAACATGGAAGCCTTGATGGCGGCGCTGCACTACGGCGCGATCTTCTCGCTGGCCGGTGCGCTGATGGTTGAGTACGTTTTCCTGCGCCAGGCGGACGTGCGGCCCTACATCGGCATGCTGGCGCGCACCGACATCATCTATTTCATCGCTGCGATCTTCGTGGTCGCCACCGGCATCGCGCGCACGTTCTGGTACGGCAAGGGCCTGGACTTCTACCTGGGCACCTGGCTGTTCCACCTGAAGGTCACGCTGGCGGTGCTGACCGGGCTGATCTCCATCGTGCCGACGCTGCGCATCCTGCGCTGGAAGCGCGAACAGGCCGCGGGCACGCTGGCCACGGCGCCGGCGGAACAGCGTTCCACGCGCCTGCTGGTGCTGCTGGAAATGCACCTGGTGTTTGCGCTGCCGTTCATCGCGGTGTACATGGCCCGCGGTTACGGGCGCATCGGGTGATCCCGTGACGGCGCGCGACGGCACCATCACGCTCGCGATCACCGGCGCCTCCGGCGTGCAGTACGGCCTGCGCCTGCTGGAATGCCTGCTGCGGGCGGACCGCCATGTCTTCCTGATGATCTCGAAGGCGGCGCGGGTGGTGATCGGCACCGAGACCGATCTCAAGCTGCCGCCGCAGACCGGCGCCACCGCCGATTTCTTCGCGCGGTTGTACGGCGCGCGCGCCGGGCAGGTCAGGGTGTTCGGTGATGACCAGTGGACGGCGCCGGTGGCGTCAGGTTCCGGCGCGCCGCACCGCATGGTGGTTTGCCCGTGCAGCACCGGCACGCTGTCGGCGCTGGCGACCGGCGCCTGCAACAACCTGATCGAGCGTGCCGCCGATGTCGCCCTGAAGGAGCGCCGGCAACTCATCCTCGTGCCGCGCGAGGCGCCGT
>JBKHWN010000028.1:0-12934 GCA_046566505.1 Gammaproteobacteria bacterium | reverse complement strand
TACTCGCCGGCGCCGGCTCGGGCAAGACCAGCGTGATCACGCGCAAGATCGCCTGGCTGATCGAGACCGTGCAGTACGACCCGTCGAAGATCGTTGCCGTCACCTTCACCAACAAGGCGGCGCGGGAAATGCGTGCGCGCGCCGCGAAGCTGATCCGCGGCGACAGCAAGGGGCTGGCCATCAGCACCTTCCACACGCTGGGCCTGAACATCATCCGCGCCGAGCACAAGGCGCTGGGCCTGCGCAACGGCTTCACCATCTTCGACGCCGAGGATGCGCGGGTGCTGATCCGCGAGCTGATGCAGCGTGACGAGAATGCCGACGCCAAAATTGCCGACGCCACGCAGCAGGCGATCTCCGCCCTGAAGAACGACATGCTGTCGCCGGACGACGCACTAGCCGCGGCGAAAAGCCCGCGCGAAATGATGATCGCCCGCGTCTACGAGGGCTACGAGCGCAACCTGCGCGCGTACAACGCCGTCGACTTCGACGACCTGATCCTCAAGCCCGTGCAGGTGTTCGCCGCGCACGGCGAGATTCTGGAGAAGTGGCAGAACCGCACGCGCTACCTGCTGGTCGACGAATACCAGGACACCAACCTGTCGCAGTACCGGCTGGTGAAGCAACTGGTCGGCGTGCGCGGCGCACTGACTGTGGTCGGCGACGACGACCAGTCGATCTACGCCTGGCGCGGCGCGCGGCCGGAAAACCTGGTCCAGCTCAAGGAGGACTTCCCGGGGCTGAAAGTCGTCGCGCTGGAGCAGAACTACCGCTCGACCGGCCGCATCCTGCGTGCGGCGAACACCGTGATCGCCAACAATGTGCACGTGTTCGAGAAAAAACTGTGGAGCGAGCACGGGCCTGGCGAGCCCATCCGCATTGTCTGCTGCAAGGACGAGCAGGCCGAGGCCGAGCGCATCGCCACCGAGATCGTCAGCCACCGCGCGCGTACCCTCGGCAAGTGGAAGGACTACGCGGTGTTGTACCGCGGCAATTTCCAGTCGCGGCTGATCGAGGAAAAACTGCGCGAGCGGCAGGTGCCGTACAAGGTATCCGGCGGCACTTCGTTCTTCGCGCGGGCGGAAATCAAGGACCTGATGAGCTACCTGCGGCTGGTCGCCAACCCGGATGACGACAGCGCCTTCCTGCGCGTGGTCAACGTGCCGCGCCGCGAGATCGGCCCGACGACGCTGGAAAAACTTGCGCAGTACGCCGGCACGCGGCATGTGTCGCTGTCGGTGGCGGCCGGCGAGATTGGCCTCGGCGAGCACGTGGGCACGGCGCACCGCGAGAAGGTCTCGCGCTTTGTCCACTGGCTGGCCGACATCCGCCGCCGCCTGCACCAGTTGCCGGCGAAGCAGGCGCTCAACGAGCTGCTCGACGAGATCGGCTACCAGGCCTGGCTGCATGCGCAGTCGAACACGCCGCAGGCGGCGATGAAGCGCTGGGAGAACGTGCAGTCGCTCATCGAGTCGATCCACACCATGAGCGAGAAGGAAGACGACCACGGCCAGCGCCCGGACATCGGCGAAGTGATCGCCAAGCTGGTGCTGCTGGACATGCTCGACCAGCAGGAAGAAAACGACGACACCGACCGCGTGCAGCTGATGACGCTGCATGCATCGAAGGGGCTGGAGTTTCCGCACGTGTGGATCATGGCCTTCGAGGAGGACGTGCTGCCGCACCGCAACAGCATCGAGGCCGACACCATCGAGGAGGAGCGTCGCCTGCTTTACGTCGGCATCACGCGCGCGCGGCGCACGCTGACGCTGACCTGGGCCAGGCAGCGCAAGCAGTTCGGCGACATGCAGTCCTGCACGCCGAGCCGTTTCATGGAGGAGTTGCCCAGGGACGACATCACGATGGAAGGCGAGGGCACGGTGGCCACGGCGGAGCAGAAGGCGCAGTCGCGCGACAATGCGCTGGCGGCGCTGGATGCGTTGCTGAAGCGTTGAGTCAGCCGGGTACGCCGTCGATGCGCGGGCGGCTGAGGATCGGCAGGTACACCGCGAGGAAGACCACGAAGGCGAGCGTCCACAGCACGCCGGAAACCTGCACCAGCAGGCTGTAACCCTCCGGCCACAGCAGCACGCCGAACACACGCAGCAGCGCCGCGACCTGCACCAGTGCGAAGGCGACCGCCATCGACGGCGGTGCGACCAGCGGCCGGCCGCTGTGGCCGAGCGCCACGCGCGACATCATGCCCAGCGTGATCGTGCCCAGCGCGCCCAGCGACAGCGCATGCAGCGGGATGTGATGCGGCAGTTCCAGGGCCCAGGCCAGCGCGTACAGGGCCAGGCCGATGACCAGCCAGGCGTAGCCGGCATGCAGCACCCACACCAGCGGCACGCGCCAGACCAGCCAGTGGTGCCAGCCGAACAGCCGCGCGCCGTGAATCACCGCTGCAGCCAGCGCGACCGCCGGCAACAGCACCGTCTGGCTGCCCCAGAGCAGCACCGGGATGAACAGCAGCAATACCGGTACCGCCGCCCGCTCGGCCCAGGCCACCGGGCGCACGTGCTTGTCCATGCCCGGCACGCCGCGTGCGGTGAACATCGGGAACACCCGCCCGGCCATCACCGCGATCATCACCAGCGCCACGAGGACGCCTGCGGTCAGCACCTGCTCGGCAACCGCTGCCGGCAGCATCCCGAGTTGCGCGGCGTGCACCAGCGCGTTGGCCAGTGCGAGCGCGAGCAGCATGCCGGGGAAGATCATGTTGCGCTTGTTGCCGGCTACCGCCAGCGGATGCCAGGTCGCCCAGGCCAGCAAGGGCAGGAAGGCGAGGTCGACCAGGGCGATCAGCAGGTGCGGCAGCACGCCGCCCGCGAGGGCGACCAGTCGCCCGGCGATCCAGACGCCGGCCAGTGCCGCCAGCAGCCGGCCGCTCAGGGTCGGCACGCCGGTCCAGTTGCGGATCGCCGTCAGCAGGAAGCCGGCCATCACCGCCACCACATAGCCGAACAGCATCTCGTGGGCGTGGAAGATCTCCGGGCCGTAGTAGGGCTCGTGCGCCGGCACGCCGGCCATCACCAGCACCCAGGACAGCACCGGCATCAGCGCGCCAAAGCCGGCCAGCAGGAAGAAGGGCCGGAAGCCGATGCTGAGCAGCGGATGCGTGGTGTCGGGCTGGTTCATCGTCGTGACTCCGTCGGTACTCGCGAAGACGAAAAAGGCCGGTTCGCTGCCGGCCTTTTCGGGGGGTGCAGCAGTAGTGGCCGTTTACTTCGATTGGCTGACCATGTATTTCACGGCGGCGCCGATTTCGTCGTCGGTGCAACTGCCGCAGGCGCCGCGTGCCGGCATGCCGCGGATGCCGTTCAGGGCGTGGTCGATCAGCACCGACTCGCCCTGGGCAATGCGCGGACCCCAATCGGCCTTGTTGCCGGTCTTGGGGGCGCCGGCAATGCCGGCCGCGTGGCAGGCCCCGCAGGCCGCGTTGTAGACCGCATCGCCGGAGCGGCTGGCGGCGGCGCCACCAGCGGCAGCGGCCACCGGCGCGGCGGCCAGGCCGGCCGGCTTGCATTCCTCGCCCTGGACACACACGCCGCCGACCGGTGCGATGCGCGCCTTGATCGAATCCGGGTGCATGGAGTTCTCGGCACCGAGCAGGCCGGGTGCGGCGGAAACGGATGCGGCAAAAAACACGGTGGCCATGGCGGCCAGCAGGCGGGTCATCACGGGGGTTACCTCGTTCGTGAGCAGGACGGGCCACAGGGCCCGGAAAGCCGGCGGATTATAGTCCGCCGGCCGCGGCCCGCCACCCCTGTCGGGCGCGGGTTGTCGCGTTCATCTCGCCGCACCGGCAGCGAGGATCAGTGGGCGTGGCCGCAGCCTTCGTCCGGCGTGTCGCCTTCCCCGTCGTAGGACAGGATGGCGCCGTAGAACTCCGGTCGCCGGTCACGGAACACGCCCCAGGCGATGCGCGCCTCCTGCACGGCATCGAGATCGAAGGTATGCACCAGGACGGTTTCGCTGCTGCGGTCGGCTTCCTGCACCTTGGCGCCAGTGTGGTCGGCAATGAACGACGAGCCATAGAAGGTGAGCGCGCAGGAATCGCCCTGCTCACGGCCGATGCGGTTTGACGCAATCACCGGCACCAGGTTTGCGCCGGCGTGGCCCTGCATCACCCGCTGCCAGTGGCCGCTGGAATCGATGGTCGGGTCATGCGGCTCGCTGCCGATCGCCGTCGGGTAGAGCAGCAGCTCGGCGCCGGCCAGCGCCATGCAGCGCGCCAGTTCCGGGAACCACTGGTCCCAGCAGATGCCGGCACCCATGCAGCCGTATTGCGTCTGCCAGACCATCGGGCCGGTGTCGCCGGGCGTGAAGTAATGCTTCTCCTGGTAGCCGGGGCCATTGGGGATATGGCTCTTGCGGTAGTTGCCGAGCACCGTGCCGTCGGCGTCGATCATGGCCAGCGAGTTGAAGAAGGCGTTGCCGGCGCGCTCGAAGTAACTCACCGGGATCACGGCGTTCAGCTCGGCCGCCAGCTTCGCGAAGCGGGCGATGGTTTCGTTGTCCCGGAACGGCTTTGCCAGCGCGAAGTGCTTCTCGTCCTGGTCCTTGCAGAAATAGGGCGCCTCGAACAGCTCCTGGATCAGGATCACCTGCGCCCCCTGCCGCGCGGCTTCGCGGGCGAGTTGCTCGGCACGGGCGACATTGCCCGGGATGTCCCAGTCGCAGGCGAACTGGGTGGCGGCGACGGTGACCTTGCGCATGGTTATCTCCAGCCCGGATGTTGGCAGGCGCGCAGGGTAGCAGAACCTCGTGTGCCCGGCCGGCCGTTGCCGTGGAACCACCGTGGGGCCGAACCTGTCAGAATGAACGCGCACCCACTTTCAACTGCGGAGAACACCCGAATGAAAAGAACCCTCGTAATCGCCCTGGCTGCCGCACTGGCCGTTCCTGCGGCGTTTGCCGCCGACGCAGCGCCCGCGCCCGCAGGCAAGCCGATGGGACAGATGATGGCGCCCGGCAAGATGGACCCGGAGGCCCATGCAGAGCACATGGACCAGCGCGTCGATCTCGACCTCTCGGACGACCAGAAGCAGAAGATCCAGGCCCTGATGCAGCAGCAGCGCGCCAGGCATGACGCCATCCGCGCGGAAACCCGCCAGCAGATGGACGGCATCCTGACGCCGGAGCAACGGCAGAAGCTCGACGCGCACCGGGCGCAGATGATGGAGATGCAGGGGCAGCGCCAGGAAATGCGCGAACAGCGTCAGGACATGCGCGATGAACGCAAGGAAAGCCGCGCGGACAAGAAGAAGGCCAAGCAGGCCGAGAAAGCTGAGCGGAAGGAGCGAAACAGGAAACCCGACAGCGAGTAACCGGTTCCTGGACGCGGTGACACGAAAGGCCCTGCCGCAACCCGGCAGGGCCTTTTTCTTTCGAGACTACTTGCGCTTTTTCCCGGCAGCGGCCGTCGCGTTCCCGCCGGAAGGATCCTCCAGCAGCGAGCGCAGCATCCACGCGGTTTTCTCGTGGATTTCCATGCGCTGGGTGCACAGGTCTGCGCTGGGCTGATCGTCCGCATCGTCGGCCACGCGGAACGCGTAGCGCGCCGTGCGCGCGACTGCCTCATTCCCCGCCACCAGCTGGCGCACCATTTCGTTCGCGGTCGGCGTGCCGGTTTCCTCGTTGATGGACGCCAGTTTCTTGTAGGCGCTGAACGAGCCCGGTGCCGGGAAGCCCAGCGACCGGATGCGCTCGGCGATGGCGTCCAGCGCATTCCACTGTTCGGTGTACTGCTCCATGAACATCAGGTGCAGCGAACGGAACTGCGGCCCCGTCACGTTCCAGTGGAAGTTGTGTGTCTTCAGGTACAGCACGAAACTGTCGGCCAGCAGGCGCGAAAGCCCGTCGGCTATTTTCTCGCGGTCTTCTTCGTTGATGCCGATATCGATGGCCATGAGTGCCTCCTTCTTTGCTGTGGTCGTTGTGTGCTGTTGCAAGGGTTCCAGGCGTCGTTGCCGCGCTAGAGCGCCGTGTCCAGCACCATCATTACCGCGAACCCGGCCATCAGGCCAAGGGTCGCCATCTTCTGGTGGCCGTTGCGATGGGTTTCCGGGATGACCTCGTGCGACACCACGAACAGCATGGCGCCGCCGGCGAGGCCGAGGCCGACAGGGTAGGCCAGCGCCATGCCACTGGAAAGCCCGACGCCGAGCAGTGCGCCAACGGGCTCCAGCAGGCCGCTGCCGCCGGCGACCAGCACCGCGGTGCCCGGCGAAAATCCGGCGGCGCGCAGTGCGAGCGCCACGGCGAGTCCTTCCGGAATGTCCTGCAGTGCGATGGCGACGGCGAGCGGCACACCCACCGACAGGTCGCCGCCGGCGAAGCCGACGCCCACGGCCATGCCTTCGGGCAGGTTGTGCAGCGCGATGGCGAACACGAACAGCCAGACCCGGCCGCAGCGTTCGTGCCCGGGACCGCAGGGGCCGCCGCTTTCGTGTTCATGCGGCGTGAACTCGTCGAGGCCGAGCATCAGCAGCACGCCCAGCGCCATGCCCAGCACCACGACTGCCGCGCCCTGCGCGTCGTTGCCGAGAATCTTGCCCCCGGCTTCGAGGCCGGGCAGCAGCAGCGAAAATGCCGTCGCCGCCAGCATCATGCCGGCGGCGAGCCCGAGCATGGTGTCTTCGACCTTTTGCGGCACGCGGCGCAGCAGCAGCGCAGGCAGTGCGCCGACGGTGGTGGCGAGGAAGCCCGCGCCGCCGCCCAGCAGCGCCCAAGTGACGAAGGCGCTGGCCTGGCCGGTGGCGATCTGCACCAGGCTCTGCACCAGCAGGACCAGCACCGCCAGCAGGGCGATCGCCAGCCCGGTGGCGGTGGCCGGATGTTCGCCCGCGTGCCGGCGCAGGCTGGGCAGCCAGGCGGCGTCGGCAGGGCGGCGGGTCATTTCCATCGGTATCTGCTCCAGCGGTTGGTGGCGGTCACGCCAGGTGACCTGCCTGTGGTCGCTCATCGTGCCGCTTCGTGGCTGTCGGGATGACTGAATCGGACAGGGGAAACGGCCTTTTGGTCACCGTATACGCCGGCCATGCCTGCGTACAATTGGCGACGGCGATGGGCTTGATAGCGTGCATCCATCGGCCGCTGCGGCGACGCCACAACAACAACGACCCACATAGCATCCTTTCATGTGCGTACTGTATCTCGCCTGGAAATCACATCCCCGTTACCGGCTGGTCCTCGCCGGCAACCGTGACGAATTCCGAGCGCGCCCGACGGCTGCGTTGTCGGCCTGGTCGCATCGCCCCGACGTGATCGGCGGCCGGGACCTGAAAGCCGGCGGCAGCTGGCTCGCCGCCAGCAAGAGCGGCCGCTTTTCCGCAGCGACCAATTTCCGTCGCGTGCCGCTGGCCTCCGGCGCGCAGTCGCGTGGCCTGCTGGTTGCCGGTTTCGTCACCGGCGCTGAAAGTCCTGCCGCGTTCGTCCGGCGGCTTGATGCCGATCCGGACGGCTACGGCGGCACCAACCTGTTCGTCGGTGACGGCGACGCCCTTTGGCACTGGTCGAACTGCGGCCAGGTCACGCGCCTGATGGCACCGGGCCTTTACGGGCTGTCCAACGGCATGCTCGACGACGACTGGCCGAAAATGCGACGCGGACGCGAGGCGCTCGCGCGCATCGTTGCCACGCCGCAGATCGACGAGGAAGCCGTCTTCACGCTGCTGTCCGACCGCACGCCGGGCGACGACCACGAATTGCCGGACACCGGCGTCGGCCGCGAGATGGAGCGCACGCTGTCATCCATCTTCATCGCCGGCGACAGTTACGGCACGCGCTCCAGCACCTTGCTGCTGGTCGGCCACGACGGCCGCGTGCGCATGCGCGAGCGCCGCTTCGGCGCCGGCGGCGTGTTCGAGGGCGAAACGGTCGTCGAGTTGTAGGGCGCGAAACGGTCAGGGTCGCAGCAGCAGCGGGATTTCCAGATCGAATGGCACGTACTCCCGCCCCTTGAACCAGAGGCGGGCATCGGCCTGCAGGTCGAGGTCGTAACTCCAGCGTGCGATGCGGTTGCTGGCCTGCTTGTCGCAGGTGAATGTGGCAGACAGCGAATCGGCCAGCATGCCGCCGTGCGTCGCGTTGCGCTCCAGCCAGTGCTCGACGTGGATTCGTGCCGCAAGCGTGTCGCGCTTCGCGAGGTTGCATCCCGCATGGGCGAGTACGAAGTTGTGGCCGAGGTCGCGCGGGTAGCGTGCCCACGGGATGAAGTGGTCCACGTGGAAGTCGCCACCCATCCGGCCGCCGCAGTAAAAGCAATGGTCCGACTGGATTTCCCGCAGCACGGGCTCGGCAACCTGCAGGTTCCTGCGCTGGCTATCGAAGAGGAAGGCCTCCAGGTCGCCGTCCTGCCGAAGGAAGGCATGATTCGTGTTGATCCGGCGGATGTGCGAGACCCAGTGTCCGCGCACGAGGTTCAGCACCAGCGGGTAGAAGAGCCGGAAACATCCCGCGACGCCGGGGTTGAGCAGGATCCCGTCCGCGACGAGCGCGTTGCCGTAGAGGAATGCCTGCGGCTCGCCGCCGAGGGTCTGCAGGCGCCAGAGTGGCATCTTCTGTATCAGCGCGGCGGCGGACCGCACGCCCCCGGCCCACTTCGCGCTCGCCCGGTAGGCCGGCAAGGTCCGGAAATCGAGGCGGGCAATTTCCAGGCGCCGGATGATCTCCGCCTGTCCCTTGGTGTTCTGCCGGATCATGTCGCCCTGGTAGGGCGCCGCGTGGTTCCAGTACAGCTCCAGGAATTTTTCGCCGAGGTCGCGCAGCGGCAGGTGCAGCGTGCCGTCCGGTGCGTCACGGCGTTCCACGCAGAGGTCGGCGATCGCGTGGAGCAGCGCGAACTTGTAGGTCGCGGTGAATTCGCCTTCGTTGAACAGGCGCTGCAGTTGGCGCAGGAACGCCAGTTGATCGCCGTCGCCGGGAAGGCCCGCCGCCATCACGGCCAGTACTTCGCCTTGTCCGGCATCACCCAGCGCACGCCGCCGCGCGGGTCGGCGCGGTCGCCGGAATAGCGCGGGATCAGGTGGATGTGCAGGTGCGGCACGGTCTGGCCGGCGGCCGGTCCGTCATTGATGCCGATGTTCCAGCCATCCGGGCGCAATTCGGAGGCCAGCGCGTCGCGTGCCGCATCGAGCAGGCGCAGCAGCGAGGCGCGCTCGGCGCCGGTTGTCTCGAAGAACGAGCCGACATGACGGCGCGGGATCACGAGCGTGTGCCCCGGCGACACCGGGAAGGCGTCGCGGATCACCAGCGCCTGGTCATCGGCCAGGAGGATGCGTTCGGGGGCGAGCGTGCAGAAGGGGCAGTCCATAGTGGCGTTATAGCAGGATGTCCGCTCCCGCCGGCCTCATGCCCGGTTGTCCCTCCCATGAGCGGTGGCTACCATATTGGTACCATTATGGTTCCGTGCGAGGCCGGTCATGGGTACAACCATTACCCTCAAGAACATCCCCGACGAGATCTACGACAGCCTCAAGCAGGCGGCAGACGCCCATCACCGGAGCATCAACAGCGAGGCCATTGCCTGTCTGGAGCGGGCTCTGCTGCCCACCCGGGTCAGCAATGAAGAGCATGTGGCCCGTGCGCGCCGGATCCGCGAGAGCATCAAGGGCAAGCCATTCAAGGCGACGGACATCCTCAAGGCCATTGATGAAGGCCGCCCGTGATTGTTGTTGACACCAACATCATCGCGTATCTCTACCTGCCCTCCGGGTTGAGCCCTCACGCAGAACAACTGCTGGCGCAGGAATCGCACTGGGCCGTGCCCGTACTCTGGCGCAGCGAACTGCGCAACGTGCTGGCCCTGTACCTCCGCAAGGGTCTGCTTTCATTCGAGCAGGCCTGTGCCATACAGACCGAAGCCGAGGTGTTGCTGGCCGATACCGAGTACCAGGTTCCCTCGCTGGATGTCATGCGCCTGGTGGAATCCAGCGACTGTTCGGCCTACGACTGCGAATTCGTCGCGCTGGCAAAACACCTGGGCGTGAAACTCGTCACGGCGGACAAGAAAATACTCAAGGCGTTTCCGGGGGTTGCGGTAACGCTGGTTCAGGCCCTCGATGCACAATGAACGACAGGACTTTTCGGCGGGGGCGCGCGACATGGCAGGCAAGACAAGCCACTGGACCCGCGAGCAGGTCCTGGTCGCCCTCAATCTCTACACCCAGTTGCCGTTCGGCCAGTTGGACGAGAACACGCCGCTGATCCGTGAGATCGCGCGGTTGCTGGGCCGCTCGCCCGGTGCGCTGGCCATGAAGCTGACCAACCTCGCCAGTCTCGATCCGGACATCACGGCCAGTGGCCGGGTCGGCCTGAAGGGTTGCTCGAAACTGGACGAGCAGGTGTGGACTGCATTCACGACGGACCGGGAAAACACGGTCCAGGAATCGCAGGCGCTGATGGATGCGCTGGTGAAGGAAACGCCGCTCGCTTCGCTGTCATCCGAGGCTGAACAGGACATCCCGCCTGTTGCCACCGAAGACCAGACAACCGGGACATCGCAGGTGAAGATTCGCCGCGGGCAGGCCTTTTTCCGTCGCGCGGTGCTCGCCAGCTACCGGTCGCGGTGTTGCATGAGTGGCCTCCAGACGCCGCGTTTGTTGGTCGCGAGCCACATCAAGCCGTGGAACAAGGATGTCGGCAACCGGCTGAATCCGCACAACGGCCTTTGCCTGTCGGCGCTGCACGATCGCGCCTATGACCTGGGCTTCATTTCCGTGCGGCCTGATTACACGATCGCGATTTCCGCCGACCTCGAACAGGATGGCAGCGAATTCACGGCGGGCGTCCTGTGCGGATTGAAGGGCGCCGCCATCGATTTGCCCGGCAAGTTCCGTCCCGACAAAACATTCCTGGAATGGCACTACGCGGAAGTTTTCCGGGGGTAGACCCTACCCCTCCATCTCCACGCCCACGCTGTTGAGCACGCCCGCGAGCATCTCGTAGTGGCCGATCAGCATCATCAGTTCGATCATCACGTCGGGCGGGTAGGTGGCGGCGAGCGCGTTCCAGGTGGCATCGGTGACGAAACGGTCGGCGTGGAATTCATTGACGGCCTGCATGAGCAGGCGCTGGTGGTCGGGCCACTGCGGCGCGGCAGGACCTTCGGCGATCCACGGCAGTTCGGCCGATGGCAGGCCGATGCGGCCGCTGATCTGCACGTGCTGGCCCCATTCGTATTCGCTGCGGCACAGCCAGGCAACGCGCAGGATCACGCGTTCGCGGTCGTGCGCGTGGATCTTGCCGTAGGGCATGAGGCGGGTGACAAACAGCATCCACGGCCAGAACAGGCGCGGCGCGCGCTGCAGCGTCAGAAAAATATTGCGGGGTTCGAGCTTGCCGATGCGGCGCGTGCCCCAGTCGACGAGGCCGCTGATCATGCCGCGTTCGGCGTCGGTGATCGGGGTGATGCGGGCGTGGCCGGGGCCGCGCCAGCCGCCGGGCGGGACCAGGCGCTGGTGGGTGCTGCTCATGGGGTGTCCTCGTGCATCCGCGGGAGAGCGCTGACTCTGCCCCGGCGCCGGCGGAGGGGCAACCGGGTTGGATCAGGTTGCCCCGCGACTGTGCGGGTGAATCCCGGGTGTCGCGGATGATCGTGAACCCCGTGGATCCCGTGGAAGGAGCCGATTTCGTTCAGAGCGGCGTGAAGGCGCGGATCAGCCAGTCGGTGGCGCGCTGCATGACGGGCGTGTCGCGGTTGTCGCAGCGCGGGTCGGCGTTCTGCAAGGCGCGGATCGCGTAGCGGGAGACGGGCAGTTTTTCGCAGCCGTGGTCCTGTTCGCAGACCAGGTCCCACTCGGGTTTGGCCTGGACATGACAGGCGAAGCAGTTGCCGCCGAAACGGTTTTTCACGTCGGCGAAGCCGCGCTTGCGGATCGTGGTGCCCTGTTCGCTGACGTCGAGCTCGAAGAACTCCCAGTCGCGCGTCACCGGGCTGTAGCCGGCCTCGCGTTTGACCATCACTTCGTTCGGGAAAAGCTGCACGACCGAACCCGGCGGGTAGGTGCCGCCGGTGGGCGAGCGGGCGACGGCGAGGGTGTCGTCGAGGTGGCCGAGCAGGTTGTCAACGAAGAAGCCGCGCACGGGCGTCATGTCGCGGATGCAGCGGAAGGAATCCGGCGTGACCAGCACCGGCGTGACCTGGACGGGCGCGCCGGCTCCGGCGGCAGGCGCAGGTGCCGTTGCGAGCAGCAGGCAGGCGAGGGCGAAACGGATCGATCTTTCCATGGGTTGTCTCCGGTTCATGCGGCCGCTGCGCCGGCCTCGGCCTGCCGGCCGATGGCGGTGAGCACGGCCTGCAGGGTGGCGCTGGTGGTGTCCTCGCCGAGCGCGACGCCGATGCGGACGCTGTCGCCGACGCGCACCTGCACGCAGGCCATGGCGCTGGCCTCGGTGCCGCTGCCGAGTGCGTATTCGTCGAAGGATTCCACGACGGCCTGCACGCCGCGCGCGCGCCGCACTGCGTCGATGAGCGCCTCGACCGCGCCGTGCGCTTCGCCGGCAATCGTGGCGCCGTCGACGGCGGCCGTCACGCGCACGCGGTCGCCCTCGCGGCGCACATCGTAGTTGCCGAGCCGCCAGCCGCCGGGCACGGTGACGTACGCGGTATCGAACAGGCGGCGGATCGCCGCGCCTTCCACTTCGCCGCCGCTGCGCTCGGCCTCGTGTTGCACGACTTTCGAGAACGCGATCTGCAGCCAGCGCGGGAGCGTGATGCCGAAGTCGCGTTCGAGCACGTAGAGCACGCCGCCCTTGCCGGACTGGCTGTTGATGCGCACGACTTCCTCGTAGCGCCGGCCGAGATCGCGCGGGTCGATCGGCAGGTAGGCCACTTGCCAGTGCTCGCCGGCCTGCTGCTGCGAGAGCGACTTGCGGATCGCGTCCTGGTGGCTGCCGCTGAACGCGGTGTAGACGAGTTCGCCGGCCCACG
>JBKHWN010000027.1:0-10774 GCA_046566505.1 Gammaproteobacteria bacterium | reverse complement strand
CGGGACACTGGAACCTGATCGCCAACCAGGTTTCCGACCTGCTCGGCCCGGCGCCCCGGCCGGCGGGTACGGATGCACCCGTCGATGCTCTGGAGTGGGACGTCAAACTCTACTTCACGCTCAACGGTGCACTGCACGACGCCGCGATTGCCGCCTGGGAACTCAAGCGCGAGCACCTGAGCGCGCGCCCGGTTTCGCTGATCCGTTATCGCGCGAGCCTGGGCCAGTCCAGCGACCCTGCGCTGCCGGCATACCACCCGGACGGCCTGCCGCTGGTGGACGGGCTGATCGAGTTGGTCACCGAGGAATCCTCCGGCCCTGACCAGCGCCATTCCAACCTCAAGTCATACCGGGGAGAGGTCGCGGTGCGCGGCTGGCTGGGCGAGCGCGCACAGCGGGGCACGGAAGAAAATGTCGGCTGGGTGCGCGGCCGTCTCTGGGTGCCCTATCAGCGCGCCACCTTCGTGACGCCGGCGTTTCCCGGTTATGTATCCGGGCACAGCACATTCAGCCGTGCCGGTGCGGAGGTGCTGGCGGCGGTGACCGGCAGCCCCTGGTTCCCGGGCGGGCTCTTCGAATACGAGATACAGGCGTGGAGCGGGCTAGGCTTCGAGCCGGGGCCCACCGAAACCCTGCGCCTGCAGTGGGCGACCTATTTCGATGCGGCGGACCAGTCGGGCCAGTCGCGGATCTGGGGCGGCATCCATATCGAACCCGACGACCTCGAAGGGCGCCGGATCGGTCATCAGGCGGGACTGCAGGCCGTCAGCGAGGCGTCGCGCTGGTTTGCAGGCGACGCGGTTCGCTGACGGTGTTGCCGTAAGGGGACGGTGCCCCTCAGTGCGTGGCGGCCATCAGCCCGATGTAGGTGAAGGCGCCGGCCAGGTAGCCGGTCAGGGCGAGGAAACTGATCTTCTTCAGGTACCAGAAGAAGTCGATCTTCTCCATGCCCATGGCGGCGACGCCGGCCGCCGAACCGATGATCAGGCAGCTGCCGCCGGTGCCGGCGCAGAACGCCAGCAGTTCCCAGAACGTGCCATCGACCACGAAGTTCCTCAGCCAGGGCGCGGAATCGCCTGCGGCGGCCAGCGCTTCCGGCGTGATCAGCGGGTACATCTTCATCGCACCGGCCACCAGGGGCACGTTGTCGACCACCGATGACAGCAGGCCGATGGCGATGTTGATGGCATAGACGTTACCCAGGCTGTCGCGCAGCGCAATGGCGACCTGGTCGAGGTGGCCTGCCGTCGCCAGACTGGACACTGCCAGCAGGATGCCCAGGAAGAACAGCACGCTGGGCGTGTCGACACGGCGCAATACGCCGACGACCGACAACGGGTTCTTGTCCTCGTGGTTCTTGTCGCGGTGCAGGATTTCGGTGGTCAGCCACAGGATGCTCAGGCCGAACAGGATGCCCATGTAGGGCGGCAGGTGCGTGACGGTCTTGAATACCGGCACGAAAACCAGCGCGCCGATGCCCATGAAGAACACCAGGTTGCGCTCGAAGGCCGAGGTCGGGTTGCGGCGCTCCTCGCGGGTCGACTGGGCGTCCGGTCTTTCGACCTCGCCCTTCATGGTGAAGCTGAGGATGAGCAGCGGCACCAGCAGCGCGACGAGGCTCGGGATGAACAGTTGCACGATGATGCCGCCGGCGGTGATCTTGTTGCCGATCCACAGCATGGTGGTGGTGACGTCGCCGATCGGCGACCAGGCGCCGCCGGCGTTGGCGGCGATCACCACCATGCCGACGAAGAACCAGCGCTCGCGCTGCTTGCTGATCAGTTTGCGCAGCAGCGACACCATGACGATGGTGGTGGTCAGGTTGTCGAGCGCGGCTGACAGGAAGAAGGTGATTAAGCAGGCGACCCACATCAGCTTCACGCGATTGGTCGTCTTGATGCGGTCGGTGATGACCTTGAAGCCGTCGTGCGCATCGATCAACTCGACGATGGTCATCGCGCCGAGCAGGAAGAAGAGGATCTCGGCGATCTCGCCCAGATGGTGCCGGAGCTCGCCGGCGAGGCCGTGGCCGTCGCCCGTGGCCATCGCCGGCAGCAGCGTGTCGATACCGAAGACCAGCACGGTCCAGCAGAGGACGGCGGTGAGGATCGCCGAGGCAGCCTTGTCGATCTTGAGGGGGTGTTCGAGGGCGATGCAGAGATATCCGATGATGAATATCACGGCCATCAGCACGTAGGCAGACATCGGCAGCGTTCTCCGGTTGCTGGGGGGGTGCCAGAGGCGCGCGTACCTTAGGGAGCAGGCCGGGTCGAGTCAACGTGCACAGGTCAAGG
The DNA here is from genome assembly GCA_046566505.1 of Gammaproteobacteria bacterium. GTDB lineage: Bacteria > Pseudomonadota > Gammaproteobacteria > Pseudomonadales > JADFDG01 > JADFDG01. The sequence continues at coordinate 8,480 of JBKHWN010000027.1, read as the reverse complement.
AAGAGGCAGTCGACCGGCCGGTCAGCGCGCGATTTCCCGAAGCCCGTGCTCGTCGGCCACCAGCAGCAGGTCGGCACTGCGCCGCGCGAACAGCCCGTTGGCCACCACGCCGGTGATGTTGTTGATGCGCGCCTCGACCTGCGGCGGCACGGAGAGATCCAGCCCCGAAACATCGAGGATGTGGTTGCCGTTGTCAGTGACGACGCCGACCCGGTATGCCGGCCGCCCACCCAGCTTCACCAGTTCGCGGGCAACGTAGCTGCGGGCCATGGGGATGACCTCCACCGGCAGGGGGAAGGCTCCCAGCCGGTCGACGAGTTTCGAGGCGTCGGTGATGCAGATGAACCGCCGCGCGACGGCGGCGATGATCTTCTCGCGCGTCAGCGCGCCGCCACCACCCTTGATCATCTCCAGTTGCAGGTTCACCTCGTCGGCGCCATCGACATAGACCGGGATGTCATCGACGTCGTTGAGGTCGAGCACCGGGATGCCCAATGCCTGCAGCCTCTGCGTCGAGGCCTGCGAACTGGATACCGCGCCTTTCAGCCGGTGGCGCAGCGGTTCCAGTGCGTCGATGAAGAAATTGACGGTGGAGCCGGTGCCGACACCCAGCACCGCATCCGGATCGACATGGCGGAGCGCCGCCTCGGCAGCAGCCTTCTTGCGGGCGTCCTGGGGGGTCATGCGTGGGCTCCGGCGCGGGTGGGACAGGGGCGTTCGGGTGCGGCGCGCATTATACGGGCGCGTCGGCTACCATGGCCGCCTCCCAGGCCGGTTGTGCATTCATGTTCGATACCTATATCCGCCGCATCCTCGAAGCCCGCGTGTACGACGTCGCCATCGAGTCGCCGCTGGATGTTGCGCCGCAACTGTCGCGCCGGCTGGACAACAGGGTGTTGCTCAAGCGCGAGGACCTGCAGCCGGTCTTCTCCTTCAAGTTGCGCGGTGCCTACAACAAGATCGTGCAGTTGCCGGACGAGGCGCGCGCGCGCGGCGTGATCACCGCCAGCGCCGGCAACCATGCCCAGGGCGTGGCGCTGGCCGCGGCCAGCCTCGGCATCAAGGCGATCATCGTGATGCCGCAGACCACGCCGGAGATAAAGGTGTCCTCGGTGCGCAACCGCGGTGCGAAAGTGGTGCTGCACGGCGACACCTTCGACGAGGCCTATGCACATGCGCGCGTCCTGGAGCAGGAGAAGGGCTACGCCTTCGTCCATCCCTACGACGATCCCGACGTGATCGCCGGACAGGGCACTGTCGCCATGGAGATCCTGCGCCAGCACCCGGACCCCATTGATGCCGTGTTCATCCCGGTCGGTGGCGGTGGCCTCGTGGCCGGCATGGCGGCGTGGATCAAGTTCCTGCGCCCGGAAACGCGCGTCATCGGCGTCGAGCCCGAGGATGCCGCCTGCCTGAAGGCGGCGCTCGCCGCGAAGAAACGCGTCGTGCTGCCGGAGGTCGGGCTGTTCGCCGATGGTGTCGCGGTAGCGCAGATCGGTGAGGAAACGTTCCGTGTCGCGCGCAAGTACGTGGACGAGGTGGTCACCGCCAGCACCGACGAGATCTGCGCCGCGATCAAGGATTTCTTCGAGGACACGCGTTCGGTCGCCGAGCCGGCCGGCGCGCTGGCGATTGCCGGCATGAAGAACTGGGCCGCACGCGAAAAGGTGACCGGCCGCACGCTGGTTGCTGTCGCCAGCGGTGCGAACATGAACTTTGACCGGCTGCGCTACATTTCCGAGCGCACCGAGATCGGCGAGAAGCGGGAGGCTGTTCTGGCGGTAACGATCCCCGAGCGCCCGGGTGCCTTCAAGGCGTTCTGTCAGGCGCTGGGCAAGCGCAACATTACCGAATTCAACTACCGCTACAGCGGCAGCGAGCGTGCCGATGTCTTCGTCGGCATGACGCTGGCGAAGCCGGGCGACCGTGAAGCGCTGCTTGATGTGTTGCGCGGCAAGGATTACCCGGTGGTCGACATGACCGACAACGAGGTGGCCAAGCTGCATGTGCGCTACATGGTGGGCGGGCACCCGCCGCCGTCCGGCAAGCAGGAACTGGTCTTCCGTTTCGAGTTCCCGGAGCGTCCGGGTGCGTTGATGAAGTTCCTGGACCGGCTGGGCCAGCGCTGGAACATCTCCTTGTTCCACTACCGGAACCACGGTGCCGCCTACGGTCGCGTGCTGGCCGGCTTCCAGGTCGGGCCGGGTGATCGTCGCGCCGTCGAGCAGTCGCTGCGGGAGCTGGGCTATCCGTTCAGCGACGAGACCGACAACCCCGCCTACGCGCTGTTCCTGCGCTGACGCCTTGCCGGGCAAGGTCTTTTGTTTGCCTCTGCCGGAGGCTGCCGGCATCATTGCGTCGTCCCGGCAACGGGGCTGTCACTCGAACACCCAACCTTGGAGATACTGAAATGCGTATTGCCGGATTGCTTCTGGGCGTATTGCTGTCGTTGTCACTGCCCGTTCTTGCCCAGGAGGCAGCCGCCCAGAAGGGCGTTGTGGGGAATGACTCTTTCGCCGGACCCATGGCCCTGGACCAGCCGATCGAGATCGGTATCGATGTCAAGGGCGTCAAGATGCAGTCGGTTTATTTCTCGGGTACCGAGGCGATGGTCATCATGTGGAACCGTCGCCCGCAGTCGGCGAAGGTCACGGTCGACGTGGCCCTGTATGACGGAGCCGGCAAGATGCTGGCCGTGGGCCAGAAGAAGTTTTCCCTGAGCGCCGGTACGATCCGGGCCGGCAAGCAGTCCAACTACAAGTTTGACTTCGGCAGCTATCTGCAGGACATGGGCGCAGTCGCAGCATTCTCCGCCGTGTTCTCGGTTGCCGAGCAGAGCAGCAACACGTCAAGGACGGAATGATCTTTTCGCCGGCAGCCGGTGTCACGGCGCGGCGGGTTTCATGCACAAAAAAGGCGCCTGATGGCGCCTTTTTTGTGCCGCCTTACCGTTACCAGCCGAAGCCCAACTGCAGGAACGCACCGACGGTGTCGTCGCCTACCACCGCAGTAAGGTCCACCGGGCCAAGGCCGATGCCGGCAGTCATGACATCGCCGACGCTGCTGCTGGCAAGGTTCGCGCGGTAACCGGCGCGCAACTGCAGGTACTTGAGGTCGTATTCCGCGCCCAGGGCGAGGAACTGCGTCGAGTCACCACCGGTGGTGCCGGTGTTCTTGGTGATGTCGAGATCCGCAGCCAGCGTCGTGCGGTTGGTCATGCGCGCAACGCCAGCGCGCAGTTGCGGGTCGAGGTCGATCTTGCGTGGCGTGCCGATATTGGGTTTTGTCGAGTAGCTGCCACCGATCAGATTCTTCACCACCACGCCGTACTGCCATTGTGCATCGGCACTCATCTTGTAGACGGCGCCGACGTCGATATCGAAGCCGGAGTCGGTAGTCTCGAAGTTCTCGATATCCGCGTCATCGAAGCCTTCGGTGTTCGCCGTGTACTCGTAGGTCGTGATGTCGAGCATCTTCGGCGTGACGCCGAGGCTCAGCAGCCCGCCGTTTTCCAGCACCAGCTCCCGGGACAGGGCGATGCCCACTTCGCCAACGAGGACGCCGACAGCAGTGACCGTGGATTGCGAGTTGAAATCTTCCAGCTCAACCTGGCCGCCGGTGGTGATTGGATCCTTGAACAAATCCGGGTTGTTGGTGTAATCGGTCGCGTCGACAACGCCATCCGCCATGATGCCGGCGTAACGGTTGAGGCGATTGGTGTCGGCGGCATCGATGGTCGGCGAAATCGATACCAGCCCGTTGGCCCCGACGAAAACGCCGACGCCGAGGTTTTTCCCGGGGACGCCGACACCCAGTGCTGCGCCCGGCAAAACGGTGGCCTTGGCGCCATTGATCGCACTGAACTGATTGGACAACGTCGCTGTGAGCGATCCGGTCTCTGCCAGCGTGCTGCTGTAGGTGCCGTAGGCGATGTTTTCGTTGTCGATCCTGTCGATCAGCAGGTCGAAATCATCGAGTGTCGTCTGCAGGTCATCGACACCGTCGAGCAGGTCGCCGCTGTCGGTGAATTGCCCGCCGACACCGAGCAGGAACTGGAACTTGTCGCCTTCAACCTGCGTGGACAGCATCGCCGGGTTGAACAGGGCTGCGCTGGCGGACTTTGCGGATGCGACGCCCGTACCGCCCATGCCGGCAGCGCGCACGTCAAACGGGGCGAAAGGTGCCGCAACGGCGGTGCCGGCGAACGTGGTGCCGGCAATGGCAAGGGCGAGCAGGCGGATCTTCATTGCATGGGACTCCTGAGGATGACTTGACGCCCGGCTCCCGCCGGGAAGGGCGCGCGATTGTCGCATGCGATTGCTGCCCCCTTCCATTCGCAGGGGGGTGAATCAACTATCCACAGGTCGTACGGTTTGATTTAAATCAGCCCTTTAAATTGCTGATCTGGAAAGCAAATCCCACTTGATTGTTGACGGCGTTCACGGAATCATGCCGCCCCGTCGATCAAGATTTGCCCAGCCGGCACCCTGCCGGAGCCTTCCGGACAAGAACAATGAAGAAGAAATCTCCAGACATCCTTTGGGTTTTTGCCGCGATTTTCGCCGGCGGAGTGCTGTTCAGCGCGGTTTCCGAGGGCGGGGTGGAAGACCCGGTGCCCGTCAGCCAGGCAGTCCACGCGCCGCTCAGTCGCTGAACACCCGGTCCAGCGGGATGTCCCACGGGTTGACCGGCAGGGCGTCAACCCGCTGGAACCGATGCGCCAGGCCGCAGAGCAGGGGTTTCCGGGGCCATTTCGCGGCCTTTCCCCTGTCCAGCGTCCGGTCGTAGTAGCCACCCCCCATTCCCAGCCGGTTGCCGGCGGCGTCGAACGCCACCAGCGGCAGGAATATCACGTCAAGCTGCCAGACCCTCGCCCGTGTGCGCAGCCGGGCGGGCTCGGGTATGCCAAACCGGTTGCGCCGCAGGCGGTCGCCCTGGCGGTAGGCCACGAAGAGCATTCGGTCCCGGTATAGCGGATGCAGCACCGGCAGGAAGACGTGCTTGCCTCGGGCCCAAGCCAGATGGCACAGCCGGGCCGGATCGATCTCGCCGTCGGCGGCGATGTACAGGGCGAGTCGGCGTGCGGCGCGGAACGGAGCGGAAGCCGCGACCTTGTGGACCAGTCGCCGGGCCGCTGCCTTCTGTTGTGCGGGGTTCAGTGCGCGTCGTCGCGCGCGGATTGCCCGGCGGATGAAGCGGGTGTCCTGATGCATGGCGAAATGGAAAAAGTTCTCCGACGTGCCGCTGCGGGTGTGGCCCTTGAACCCAGGGTTCAAGGTAGGTGACGCCAGGATGCCGTCAGGCTTTCCGCAGGGCGGACATGCACACGGGCAAAACTGAACGCCTCCTGTTGCGATATACGCATCGGCTCAGGGGACGTGACGCCGCTGGCAAACACGCCAGAGAACCGTTGCCAGTATACCGGGGCGCACGCTGGCTGACTCTGGAGAAACACGACGGAATATGCGGATGGTGGAGCGCCCGCTGCCTGGGTCGTACCGGGTTCCGCGCCAGAGGACCGGCGGCTCAAGGTTCGCGCTTCTCTGCAACAAGTCAGGGATTGTGTCGGCCGCGCTCGGCAATCAGTTCAAAGGCCTGCAGTTCCTCGTCGGCCTGCGCGAGCAGGCGGTCGATGCGTGCGTCCCCTGCTGCATCGCTGCGCAGGTCGCGCCTTGTCTGCAACAGGTCGTAGCCGAGGTTGAGCGCCGCCATCACCGCGATCCGTTCGAGCCCGATCATGCCGCCGGATTTCAGCCCTTTCATCCGCTCGTCGAGCAGTTCGGCTGCCTTGAGCAGGCCATCCCTCTCCTCGGGCGGGCAATTGAGTTTGTATTCCTTGCCAAGGATGTGGACGACAACGGTGACGGGGGCGGTCATTGCTGCTCCAGTTCCTTGAGCCGCGTTATAATCGCCTCGACCTTTGCGCGGGCAAGGTCATTTTTTTTGAGGAGGTCCGCGCGTTCCTCCCGCAATGAGGCCTCGCGGGCCGCCGACGCCTGGTAACGCTCGCGCAGGCGCCTGGACGCACGCACCAGCGCATCGACCTTCTCTTCGAGCTGTCGCAGTTTGTCGTCGCTCATGGGTCGCTGTGATGTGGGTCGCAAACGGACGTGGCTACTATAGAGACCCCGAAGGCAGAGGGTCAACGAAAGCACCCGGTTACGGCCGATATCGCAGAAACATTCTCAAGTCGGCTGTTTCCACCGGAGGCGCCGCCTGCAACCTTTTTTCCCGGACTCCCCCATGAGCGAGTTGCTCCCCCTGCACGACGACGTTGACGTGGCCCTGGAAGATCTGGGTGCCGCGCTGGGTGCCGCGGCGGCCCACGGCCTGCTGGCCGGCATGGCCTGTGGCGGGCTTGACTTGCCGGTGGCCCGGTTGCGCGGGATGCTCTGCGCCGAACTGGATGCCGATCTCGACGACGGAATGTTCGCCACCCTGCAGGCCGTCAACCGCATCACGCGGGAGCAACTGGCGGACGATGACCTGGCGTTCGAACTGCTGCTGCCGGAGGACGATGTGGCGCTGCCGGTGCGGGTGCGCGCCATGGTGGCCTGGTGCGAGGGTTTTCTTGCCGGCTTCGGGGCTGGCACGGGTGGGCGTCGCGACAGCGATTTCCCGGAGGACGTCCGCCAGTTGCTGTCGACCATCGGGGATTTCACGCGCGCCGAGGTCACCGACGCCGATGTCGGCGAGGACGCCGAGCGCGATTTCATGGAGCTGGCGGAATACCTGCGCATTGCCGCCCTGACGCTGTTCCTCGAGGTCGGGCAGCCGGCGGGCGGCGTGGCGCCGCCGCCTGACGGGCTGCACTGACCGGGTGCGTTTTCTCGCTGGATTCATCCCATACACCATCGTCAACAGGAGTGGCCAGGCGTGAGCATCACTGCGCAGGAATACGCACGACGTCGTCGCGAACTCATGCAGCAGATGGGCGAGAACAGCATTGCCATCCTGCAGGCGGCGCCCGAGCGCAAGCGCAACCGCGACATCGAGTATCCGTACCGGCAGGACAGCGATTTCCATTACCTGAGCGGGTTCCCGGAGCCGGAAGCCGTCATCGTGCTGGTCCCCGGCCGCGCCCATGGCGAGTTCGTGATGTTCGTGCGCGAGCGTGACCGCACGGCGGAAATCTGGAATGGCTATCGCGCGGGGCCGGAAGGTGCGTGCAAGGACTACGGTGCCGACGATGCGTTTCCCGTCGGCGACATCGACGAAATCCTGCCGGGTCTGATCGAGGGTCGCGACCGCCTGTACTACGACATGGGCCGTGATGCGGACTTCGACCGCACCGTGATGTCCTGGGTGAACACGATCAAGGAAAAGGTGCGCAGTGGCGCGCACCCGCCGGGCGAGTTCGTCGCGCTCAACCACCTGCTGCACGACATGCGGCTGTTCAAGAGTGCTGCCGAGCTGAAGTTGATGCGGCGCAGCGGGGAAATTTCTGCCCTCGCACACCGGCGGGCGATGGCAGCCTGCGTGCCGGGCCTGTACGAATACCAGCTGGAAGCGGAGTTTCAGCACGAGTTCATCCGCAACGGGGCGCGATATCCGGCGTACCCGTCGATCATCGGTGGCGGGCGCAACGGCTGCATCCTCCACTACCGGGAAAATGATTCACTGCTCAAGAACGGCGACCTGCTGCTGATCGATGCCGGTTGCGAGTACGAGCATTACGCGGCCGACATCACGCGCACCTTTCCGGTGAATGGCCGTTTCACCAGGGAGCAGCAGGCACTTTACGAACTGGTGCTGGCATCCCAGCTGGCGGCGATCGAAAAGATCAGGCCCGGCGGGCACTGGAACGAGCCGCACGAGGCGGTCATCGACGTGCTGACGCAGGGGCTGGTGGACCTCGGCCTGCTGCGTGGCGATGTGAAGGAGCTGAAGGAAACCGAGGCCTATCGCCGGTTTTTCATGCACCGCACCGGCCATTGGCTGGGCATGGACGTGCACGATGTCGGCGACTACAAGGTCGACGGCCAATGGCGCGTGCTGGAGCCGGGCATGACCATGACCGTGGAGCCGGGCATCTATGTCTCGCCGGATGACGACACCGTCGACGAGAAGTGGCGGGCCATCGGCATCCGCATCGAGGACGATGTCGTGGTCACGAAAGCGGGCGTCGAGGTGCTGACGAGCGAGGCGCCGAAAACGGTGGCGGACATCGTGGCCGTGATGGCGGAAGGCGGCCGGCGGCGTGTTGCCGTGCCAGCGCATCCGGTGCAGTCCTGATGGCGCATGTTGTCATCGTCGGCGGCGGCATGGGCGGTGCCTCGCTGGCGCTGCTGCTCGCGTGCCGCACGCCGCACGAAGTCACGCTGGTCGAACAGGCGGAACTCGCGATCGGCGGGCTGCCGGATACGCCCAGTTACGACGCACGCTCCACGGCGCTGGCGCTGGGCAGTGCGGAAATCCTCGATTCCGTCGGGGCCTGGCGCGCCCTGGCGCCACACGCGGCGCCGATCCGCCACATCAGC
>JBKHWN010000026.1:0-5389 GCA_046566505.1 Gammaproteobacteria bacterium | reverse complement strand
GCCCTCAACGGTGGTGTTGCTTCCGCAACCCGGGCTGCAACGGCCGGCATGCCGAACGTCATCGACGCACGTATCGCCCAGACCCGCGGCGCCGCTTCCGGCGACGCGTTCAAGGACGGTGGCGTGTGGCTGAAGCCTTACTTCAGCAACGGTGAGCAGGATGCCGACGGCGTCATCAACGGCTACGACGTGGAAAGCAGTGGCGTCGTGATCGGTGTGGACGGCGAGGTTGCCCAGAACTGGCGTGCCGGTCTGGCAGTCGGTTCGGCGAAGAGCGACGTCACCGACCGTCTGGCCGACGTGAACGTCTCGAGCACTCTGGTCAGCCTCTACGGCGCGTACCAGATGAACGAGCGTACGTCCCTGGATCTGACCCTCGGTTTCGCCGACAACAGCTATGACAGCGCGCGCATCGCCGGTCTTTCCGGTGTTGCCAACGCCAGCTTCAGCGGCGATCAGCTGAACCTGGGTGCCAAACTGGCCCGTGCATACCAGTCCACCGAGACCCGCACGTTCACCCCGTCCGTTGCCATGCAGTACACGCAGGTCAACGTCGGTGGTTACAGCGAGACCGGCGGCGGTATCTTCGCCCAGACGGTGCAGTCCGTTGAGGAAGTGTCGATGTCGATCATGGCGGACGCCAAGTGGGAGTGGACGATGTCCAATTCCGGTGTGTTCGGCGCCAATATCGGCCTCGGCTACGACAACGCGGACAGCGTCAGCGCCACGTCGACGCTCGCCAACAATGGCCCGACCTACAGCACCAACGGCATCCAGCCGGAGGAGTTGTTCCTGGGCGCCGGCCTTGGCTACAGCTACGTGACCAGCAAGAATCTGGAACTGTCCGCAGCCTACGATCTGGAAGCGCGTGACGGCTTCCAGAACGGAGTCGCCTCGGTCAAGGTCAAGATGCCGTTCTGATCCACGTAACACGCAATGCAGAAAGGGCGCCGGTTGGCGCCCTTTTTGTTTGTGTAGTTCCCGGGCTGAACGCCGGCTTCCAGAGGAGGTGATGAGGATATGCAGAACAAGGGACACGGCAGGAGGTGGCCCAGTCACTGTCTTGCGTCAGCCTGTGCAGCAGTGCTGCTGGTGAACGGCTGCGCGGCGACGCCGACGGTTCAGGAGCGAACCCGGATGGCCCACCAATATGCAATGCGGGCGGGGATGACCGCCATGACGCCGGGGCCAGACCGGCCGTTGCCCATCACCGGGTTTGTTCGTGCGGTTGCCACGGGCGCGCCACTGGTGGTGTACATCGAGGGTGACGGGCGTGCCTGGCTCAACAGCAGCACGCCGTCCCCTGACCCGACACCGATCGACCCGGTGGCACTCAGGCTGGCCGCGGTGGATACGCGACCCAATGTGGTTTACCTGGCGCGCCCGGGACAATTCCGGCAGCCGGCAACCGGTTCGGTGCCGCGGCGGTACTGGTTGTCGGCACGCTTCGCGCCGGAGGTGGTCGACGCCTATGCCGAGGTGGTCCGGGCACTCGCCCTGGAAAGAGAGGCGACCGAAATCGAGCTGGTTGGCTACTCAGGTGGCGGCGCGATTGCTGCGCTGCTCTCGGCGCGATTGAAGCGCGAGCAGCCGGCGGTGCGACTGACCCTGCGCACGGTGGCCGCCAACCTCGATACCGCAACATGGACGCGCCTGCTGAGGCTGTCACCTCTCACCGGTTCGCTGAATCCGGCCGATGTCGCGCCGGAACTGGGCGACATTCCCCAGCAACACCTGATCGGGATGAAGGATCGACAGGTTCCGGCAGAGGTGTTCGCGGCGTTCGCCGCGAAACTCGCCTCCGATCGATGTGTGCAGGCGGTGCGGCTGGATCTTGGCCACGCCGGACCATGGGGCGAGGCGTGGCGTGAAGCGCTGGCGCGGAAACCAGCGTGCGCGCCTTGACGTCGCCAGAAACGGAAAAGGCCGGTCAGCAATGACCGGCCTTTTCCGTGATGCGCGTGACGATCAGGGCTTCGGCGGATTCGCCGGGTCGTAGAACTCGACCAGCTCCACTTCGAACACGAGTGCCTGGTTCGGGCCCACCTTGCCGCCGGCGCCACGCTCGCCATAGGCCAGCTCGGGCGGAACGAACAGGCGGTATTGGGCGCCCTTGTTCATCAACTGCAGGCCTTCCGTCCAGCCCGGGATGACCCGGTTCAGCGGAAATTCCGCAGGCTGGTCGCCGCGCTCGCGGGTGGAATCAAAGACGGTGCCATCGAGCAGGGTGCCGTGGTAGCGCGCCTTCACGATATCGGTGGCCTTCGGCGAAGGACCCTCGCCCTTGGCGATGACCTGGTACTGCAGGCCGGATGGCAATGTGACGACGCCTTCCTTGCCGCCGTTTTCGGCGAGGAAAGCCTTCGCCGCGGACAGGTTGGTCTCGCTCTTTTTCTGGAACTCCTCGCGCTGTCGGGCGACGGCCTTTTCCTGGTAGCCCTTGATGGTGGTCTCCATCTCTTCGGCAGTCAGCTTGCCGTCCTTTTCGCCGGCGAAGGCATCACGGAAACCGGCAACGAAGCCGTCCGTGTTGAGGTCGGACATTTCCTGCTTGATGCGCTCGCCCAGCTTGAAGCCCAGGCTGTAGCCGACGCGCCAGCCTTCGTCATCCTTCTTGTCGCCACAGCCGGCAACCACCAGGGCAGCCAGCAGCACAAGACCCATGCGTTTCATGAACCCTCCGGTCGGGCTGCGCCGGGGCGGCCCGTTTGGTATTGCGTTGCGATGAATGTGCCGACGGACTTGTCGGGCAGCGGCATCATAAACCGGAAACCTGTGGCAAGTGGCGCGCCGTGATCCGGTGGCTGTTGCACGCTGCCATCTTGCGCGCCGATACGATTGGCCTACACTCTCGTGCTTGACACGGAGGGCCGGCATTGGCACTCGCGCGTCCGGGTGCGATGCCTGACCTGCAAGACCCGCACGGCCCACGATGACCCATCACTTGCGCAAGACAAAAGGAAGCACAGCCATGGCCAAGAAAGTCGCGAAGAAAACGAAACTGTCCACCAAGCTGAAGGCGGAAGCCAACAAGGTGAAGTCCGAGGCGAAGAACCTTGGCGAGAAGATCCTGAAGGCCGTCGACAAGGAAATTGCCGACGCCAACAAGTTCATCACCAAGCTCACCAAGGACTTCAAGTCGCTGGTCAAGCACGAGCAGGCGACGATGAAGAAAATCCACTCCGCCGCGAACAAGGCAGCGAAGTCCGACAATGCCGCTGCGCGTCGTGAAGTCGAGAAAGCCCGCAAGGCCGCCTCGGATGCGTTCTCTGCTGCCGCCAAGGCCGCCGAGAAGCTGACCAGCGCCAACCAGGCGCTCGCCAAGATCAAGGTCACGGAGCTGGCAGAGGCCGTGGTCGAGCGTGCCGGGAAGGCCGTGAAGGGCCAGAAGGCAGCACCGAAGAAAGCCCCGGCGAAGAAGGCGGCCAAGCCGGCGAAAAAGGCAGCTGCCCCGAAAAAGGCGGTGAAGAAGGCCGCTCCGGCCAAGGCAGCGAAGCCGGTGGCCGCGAAGAAGCCGAAAGCAGCACGCAAGCCGAAAGCAGCCGCAGGGCAGTCTCCGGTAGCGGCTGCGGTCGAGAACGTGGTCGACAGCATGCGCTCGGTGTTCACCCCGAATAACGACGCCTGACCGGCCGTCGTGAAACAGAAAAGGCGGAACGCAGGTTCCGCCTTTTTTGTGGGTGGCTCAGGAACTCAGTGCTTTTCCAGTAACCGGTACAGATTTTCCACGGCCGCATAGACTGGCTCGGGTGCATGGTCGCCGTGGGCATCGACGATCACCTCGACGTTGCGTGCCGCCGCATCCTCGGCGTTCCAGATCGCGCGGCCGCGCAGGATAGCTGTCGCCTCGTCCAGCAGGCGGCGCTCGATGGCCAGTTCGATGGCCAGCGCGTCTGCATGCAGCGACGGTTCCGTCTGCTTCAGGCCGCGCCTGGCGGCGCGCAGCGGCATCAGCACCTGGAAGTGCCAGCGTGCGATCAGTTCACGCAGCGGGGCCTTCGCGCCTTCATGGATGGCAATCCCTCGCCGGCTCAGGGCAATGCTCGCCAGTACTGCGGTGATGCACAGGCCGTAGCCGTCCTGCAGGCGCAGGCAGCGTGCCTGCGCGCCGTCGAGGGCGTACAGGTTCTCGATGTCACGCCACAGGGTGTCGGCGTCGGGGAAGGGCGTGCGGCTCATGGGCGCGCACCCTAGCACAGGGTTGCGGAAGGTTGGAGCCGGGCACGGCCGGTTTCCGGGGGCGTGCAGGGAATCGCACACCTGCCCGGCGCCCATCGACACCCCCCGGTCCGGCACCTACACTGCGCGCCCTTATGATCCGATTCAGAAACCTACGACTCGCCCGCAACGGCCGCACCCTGATCGAGGGCGCGGAGTTTGCCATCCATCACGGCTGGAAAGTCGGCCTCACCGGCCGCAACGGCGCCGGCAAATCCACGCTGTTTTCCCTGCTCAAGGGCGAGATCGGCCCGGACCAGGGTGACCTCGAACGCCCGCGTGACTGGGTCATCTCGCACATGGCGCAGGAAGTGGCGGCGCTGGGCCGCCCGGCCATCGAGTACGTGATCGACGGCGACGTCGAGTTGCGCGTGGTCGAGGCTGAACTCGCGCAGGTCGAGCTGACCGACGACTACGACCGGATGGCGAAACTGCACGAGAAGATCGCCGACGCCGACGGCTACACCGTGCGTGCCCGCGCCGCCCGCGTGCTGGATGGGCTGGGCTTCCTGCCGGGCGACCATGACCGTCCGGTGAGCGATTTTTCCGGCGGCTGGCGCATGCGGCTGAACCTCGCGCACACGCTGATGCGTCGTGCCGACCTGTTGCTGCTGGACGAGCCGACCAACCACCTGGACCTCGATGCCATCCTCTGGCTGGAGGAGTGGTTGAAGAAATACGAGGGCACGCTGTTCCTCGTCTCGCACGACCGCGACTTCCTCGACGCGGTGATCGGCCACATCGTGCACATCGAGCAGCAGAAGGCGACGCTGTACACCGGCAACTATTCCGCCTTCGAGCGCCAGCGCGCCGAGCGACTGATGCAGCAGCAGGCCGCCTACGTGCAGCAGCAGGTAAAGGTCGCGCACATGCAGCAGTTCGTCGCGCGCTTCGGTGCCAAGGCGTCCAAGGCGAAGCAGGCGCAGAGCCGCCTGAAGGCGCTGGAGCGGCTGACACTGATTGCGCCGGCGCACGTCGACTCGCCGTTCGACTTCCATTTTTCGCCGGCCGAGAACCTGGTCAGCCCGCTGATCCGGCTGGACAACGCGCAGATCGGTTACGGCGACACGCGCGTGCTCTGCGACGTGAACCTGTCGCTGACGCCGGATACGCGCGTCGGCCTGCTCGGGCGCAACGGCGCCGGCAAGTCGACGCTGATCAAGGCGCTGGT
>JBKHWN010000025.1:0-11181 GCA_046566505.1 Gammaproteobacteria bacterium | reverse complement strand
CTGGAAAAAATCTGCACCACGCAGATACGCCTGTTCGGCGAGCCGGCACCGATGGATCGCTATCTGTTCATGGTGCAGGTGGTCGGAGATGGTTACGGTGGCCTGGAGCACCGGTCTTCCACGTCGTTGCTGGCATCGCGTGACGACCTGCCGCTGGCATCCGACGAGCCGGGCGTCGTGCGGGACGCCTATCGCACCTTCCTTGGCCTGTGCAGCCACGAGTATTTCCACAGCTGGAACGTCAAGCGGATAAAGCCGGCGGCGTTCGTGCCGTACGACCTGTCGCGCGAAGCCTATACGCCGCAACTGTGGATGTTCGAGGGCTTCACTTCCTATTACGACGACCTGGTGCTGGTGCGTGCCGGCGTGATTTCGCCGGCGTCGTACCTGGAGTTGCTCGGCCAGAACCTGACGCGGGTATTGCGCACGCCGGGTCGTCACAAGCAGAGCGTGGCCGAGTCGAGTTTTGATGCCTGGACGAAGTTCTACCGGCAGGACGAGAACGCGCCCAATGCGCTGGTCAGCTACTACGCCAAGGGTGCCGTCGTGGCACTGGCGCTGGACCTGGAAATACGTCGCGCCACGCAGGGGCGCTGTTCTCTGGACGACGTCATGCGCCTGCTCTGGCTGCGCCATGGACAGACGGGTCTCGGTGTCGAGGATGACGGGGTGCAGCGTATTGCCGAAGAAGTTGCCGGTGTCGGTTTCGACGCCTTTTTCGCGCAGGCTGTCTACGGCACCGATGACCTGGCGCTTGATCCGCTGCTGGCGCCGCTGGGCATCGAATTGCGGCTGCGGGCTGCCGATGGCCAGTCGGACAAGGGTGGCAAGCCCGGGCGCGATGGCCGCGACCGCCTGTCCATCGGTGCCCGGCTGGGTGCCGATGCCGCCGGCGCCAAAATCCTCAACTGTTTCGACGAGGGTGCCGCCATGCGTGCAGGGCTGTCGGCGGGCGACGTGATCGTTGCCGTCGACGGGCTGCGCGCCACGGCGGCCAACATCGACAAGCTGATCGCCGGTCGGCGTGCGGGCGAGCTCGTCGAGGTGCATGCGTTCCGGCGCGACGAATTGCGGCTGTGCCGTCTGGTGCTGGCGAGCGCGCCACAAGACACCTGCTGGCTGGTGTTTGCCGGCGGGGAGCCGTCACCGGCAGCAAGGCGCTGGTTGCTCGCATCGTGATGGCCGGGTTTTCCGGAAGCCACCGTCAAACCGGAGATCGCCATGTCGACACCACTGTTGTTGCCTGAGCACCAGGACTCGCAAGCCGGTTCCGGCGCGCTGCGCGAGAGGATCTACGGCGTCATCTACCGGGACGAAACGGTTGCCGGACGGATTTTCTCGCGTGCGCTGATCGCCACCATCGTCGTCAGTTCGATTCTCGTGATGCTGGATACCGTCGAGAGCATCCATGCGATCGCCGGTGTGTCGCTGACGGTGTTCGAATGGGCCATCACCGTCCTGTTCACCCTGGAGTACGGTGCCAGGCTGTATTGCCTCAAGCAGCCCTGGCGTTACGCGCGCAGTTTCTTCGGCATCGTGGACCTGCTCGCGTTGCTGCCGACCTGGCTGTCGCTGCTGTTCGCCGGAACCCAGTACCTGCTGGTGATTCGCCTGCTGCGCCTGTTGCGCATCTTCCGGATTTTCCGGTTGGTGCAGTACGTGCGGTCGGCCGGCGTCCTCATGCAGGCAGTGCGTGACAGCTGGCACAAGATAGCGGTGTTCTACATTTTCGTGCTGGTGATGGTGACGATATTCGGGTCACTGATCTACGTGGTCGAGGGACAGGGCAGCGAATTCACCAGCATTCCGCTGAGCATCTATTGGGCGATCGTCACGGTGACCACGACCGGCTATGGCGACCTGGTGCCGCACACGGTGCTGGGCAAGGCGATTGCCAGCCTGGTGATGATTACCGGCTATGCCGTGATCGCGGTGCCGACCGGCATCTACACGGCGGAACTTTTCGGCAGCATGCGCCGGGACAGGGATGGGCGGCAGTGCCGCGAATGCGGCGAACTCGGCCATGAGGTCCGGGCCCGCTACTGCCACCATTGCGGTTCGCGGCTGGTGGAGTGAGTGGCCCCCGGGCCGGTCAGCGGTTGAACATCAGGCCGAAGCCGATGCGGGTAACGCTGTTGTCGTAATCGGCCAGGGTTTCGCCGTAGCCGTTGAACACGGAAAAAAGATAAAAGACATCGCCGTCACTTGACGGCTTGCTCAGCTGTATTTCGATGGCACCCTTGCCGGTATTCAGGTTGCCGTGAACCCTGGCCATCAGCATCCGGTTGCGGCCGAAGTGGTGGCGGTGGGCAATTTCGCCGTAGCCGTAGTAATCGTCGGTCAGGGGGTTGTCGTCGCCTTGCGGGTCCAGTGGGCCTGATTTCGGATCCTCCGGCAGCCGGTACCAGGTGCGGAAATGCCAGAGCGTGTCGCCGTCCGGCCGGAATGCCGACAGGTAGACGCGGTTCTGGCTGCGTGATTCCGGTAATGCACGGCCATTCGATTCATGCTCGAAGCCGAGGTCGAATCCCCAGCGGTCAAGATGCCAGCGGTGCAGCAGGTCGTCGCCGGGCAACAGGCGCAGGAAAATTTCCGGGTTGTAGTTGGTTTCCCGGAACGGCGCCGAATTCCCGCGGTTGATCGCCTGCCACATCGATTTCTGTGTGTAGGCGAAATAGACGTTGTTGATGAGGAATCGCTGCTTGAGACTGATCTGGAACGCGACCTCGGACTCGCTGCCCTGGTATTCGGGGCTCCAGGTGGCCGGTTGCACATAATTGGCCTTGTGGAATGACAATCCCTTGCCGCGCTGGATGGCCGTGAAGCCGGGGACGGCTTTCGGTTCCAGCCGCAGTGGCGAGTCGGTCATCGAGTCCTGCCCCAGGGCCGTCGATGACCATGACGTGGCGGCAAGAAACCACGCGACGCAAAGCGGCACCGTGATGCGCGTGGCGGGCAGGCGGCGGGTGGCAGGCAAGTGTCGTGTCTCCGAGAACAGGCGGCAGCGATGGTATCAGTACCGGTTGGCACAAGTGCCTGGCAGCGGATGCTCGGTGGGCATTGTTGCATTGGACGGTAGACTGCGGCCGGTGGCGGCATGCACAACCCCTGTGTGCAGGAGAATCGGTGTGAGGAATATCGGATTCATTGGCCTCGGCTTGATGGGTGTACCCATGGTCCGTCGGTTGCGGGCGGCGGGGATTGCGGTGACGGTGTGGAACCGGGCGACGGAAAAGGCCAGCGCACTGGCGGCGGGCGACGAAGCCATCCGGGTTGCCGGCTCGCCGGCCGAACTGGCGCGTGCGGTCGATGTCGTGATGCTGTGTGTGGCGGACACCGCAGCAGTGGAGGTGGTGGTTTTCGGCGACCAGGGCGTGGTGGAAGGTGGTGGGCGGGGCAAACTGTTGATCGACCTGTCGTCGATCATGCCATCGGCCACGCGCGAGTTTGCCGGGCGGTTGCAGGCGCAGTGCGGCATGGCCTGGGTGGATGCACCGGTTTCAGGCGGCGTGCAGGGCGCGATTGGCGGCACGTTGGCGATCATGGCCGGTGGCACAACGGCTGATGTGGACAGTGTGCGGCCGTTGTTGGCACCGCTGTCGCGGCGCGTGACGCACCTCGGGCCAGTGGGCAGCGGGCAGGTGGCCAAGGTCTGCAACCAGATGATCGTCGGCGTCAATGCGTTGGTGATCGCCGAGGTGGTGGCGCTGGCCGAGCGTGCCGGTGTCGATGCGGAAAAACTGCCCGAGGCATTCGCCGGCGGCTTTGCCGATTCGTTGCCGCTGCAGATCCTTGCGCCGCAGATGGCGACGCGCACCTTTGCGCCGGTGAAGTGGCATGTGCGCACGTTGCTCAAGGACCTGGACAACGCGCGTGCGCTGGCGGCGGAACTGGGTGGCGAGGTGCCGATGAGTGCCTTTGGTGCCGACCGGATGCGCGAGCACGGCGGCCGCGGTTACCTCGATGCGGATCCGGCGACGCTGGTGGCGATGTGTGCCGGTGAGGTCAGCCCGGTGCAAGTGCCAGCAGCCGGCAAGCCTCGCTCGCCATGACCGATTCCTCGTCGCAGGGACAGACCAGCACGCGGACGGCGGATTTCCCGGTGGAGATTTCGTAGCGGTTGTCGTCGTTTGCTTCGGCATTGCCATGCGCGCCGAGGAAAGCAAGGTTCCCGGTGATCCGCGCACGTATCGCCGGCTGGTTCTCGCCGATGCCGCCGGTAAAGACGATGGCATCGACACCGCCCAGCGCGGGGAGCAGGCCAGCCATTTCCTGTGCGGCGCGGTAGCAGAACAGGTCGACGGCGCGTCGTGCGTGCTCGTTGTCCTGCTGCAGCAGGACGCGCATGTCGGCGCTGGTTCCGGAAACGCCGAGCAGTCCCGCGTGCCGGTAAAGCAGGTCTTCCAGTGCGGCGGCGTCGTAGCCCTTCGCCTGCAGCAGGTACAGCAACACGCCCGGATCGATGCGTCCGCAGCGGGTGCCCATCACCAGGCCGTCCAGCGCGCTGAAACCCATGGTCGTTGCCACGCTGCGACCGGCGTTCACCGCGCAGGCGCTCGCGCCGTTGCCCAGGTGGGCAAGCAGCAGTCGTGCCTGGCGCAGCGCCGGTTCGCGGGCGAACAGTTGCCGGCAGACCGAGTCATAACTGAGCCCGTGGAATCCGCAGGCCTTGATGCCTTCGTCGTAAAAGGATTCCGGCAGCGCATAGCGGCGGGCAAGTTCCGGTTGGCGTGCATGGAATGCCGTATCGAAACAGGCGACCTGGCGCAACGCCGGGAAATCCGTGCCGGTACTGTCGATCAGTGACAGTGTTGCCGGTTGGTGCAACGGCATGCGTGGCGCCAGCGCACGCAGGTCGGCCAGCAAGGGTGGCTCGAGTAGCCGTGCAGTTTCTGCGATGTCGCCGCCGTGCACGACCCGGTGGGCAACGGCAGCAAGGGGTGTGTCCGCCTGAAGCGAGGCAAGCACCGTGCGCAGGTGGGTAGCGGCGCTGCTGCCGGGTTCGGCAAGGGGCGGCGTCGCGACCTTGCCCGTTGTCTGCCAGTGCGGTGCAGTGCCATGGGCGAGATCGATCGTCACGCGCCAAAGGCAACTGCCTTCACGCCACGCGGACAGCTTGAGCGAGGAGGAGCCGGCGTTGACGGTGAGCAGCATGCCGTTCACCGGTTGCGCGTGTTCGCTTGCTGCCAGGACACGTACAGCGACACCAGCGCCATGGAGGCGTAGCGGGCGAATGCATCCTCGGAGCGGCTGTTCAGCGCAATGGGCACGCGCGCACCCAGGACGATGCCGGCGGTGCGCGCATCGGCGAGGTAGCGCAACTGCTTGGCGACGAGGTTCCCGGATTCCAGGTCCGGCACGACCATGATGTCGGTGTGCCCGCTCACCGCCGAACGGATGCCTTTCTCGTGCGCCGCTTCCGCCGAGATCGCGTTGTCGAACGCGAGCGGGCCGTCGAGGATGCCGCCGGTGATCTGGCCGCGATCGGCCATCTTGCACAGCGCCGCAGCATCGACCGTCGATTGCAGGCGCGAGTTCACCTTCTCGATCGCCGACATGATCGCGACGCGCGGCTCGTCGATGCCCAGCGCGTGGGCGAGGTCGATCGCGTTCTGCGTGATGTCCCGCTTGTCGTCGAGCGTCGGCTGGATGTTGATGGCGGCGTCGGTGATCAGCAGCAGTTTCGGGTAGGTCGCCACTTCCAGCACGAAGACATGCGACAGCCGGCGCTCGGTGCGGATGCCGTTCTGCCGGCCTACGACCGGCTCCATGACCTCGCCGGTGGCCAGGTCGCCCTTGATCAGTGCGGCGACTTCTCCGTCGCGCGCCAGTTGTACGGCGGCTTCCGCGGCGGCATGGCTGTGTTCGGTGGGCACCAGCCGGAAGGCGCTGATGTCCAGCTGCGCTTCCTCGGCAGCGGCGCGGATCCTGTGCTCCGGGCCGACCAGCACCGGCTCGATGAGGTGCTGCGCCAACGCCTTCTGCAGGCTGTGCATCACCACCGCCCGGGTCGGGTGCACGATGGCCGCGCGCACCGGTGGCCGGGAGGCGGCGGCCTCGATCATGCCGTTCAGGCTCTTGATGAAGGTCATGCGGTGGAGACTCCGGTTGGTGGCGGATGGCGACGGTGGCCGTGCAGCGTGCCGATGATAGCCACCGGCGACTGGCGCGCGGGTACCATCCGGGGCGCGATTTTCCTCTTTCTCCACCCGCAGCCACGCAACCACGCCATGAAGAGGCCGCCATGATCCCGACCCGCATCCTGCTCGAAGCCGATGACATCCCGACCCACTGGTACAACATCGTGCCGGACCTGAAGAATCCACCGGCACCGCCGCTGGGCCCGGATGGCAACCCGGTCGGCCCGGAGAAGATGCTGGCGATTTTCCCGGGTCCGGTGCTGGAACAGGAAATGTCCGCAGAGCGCTGGATCCCGATTCCCGACGAGGTGCGCCAGGTCTATGCGCTGTGGCGGCCGAGCCCGTTGTGCCGTGCCGTCCGGCTCGAACAGGCGCTCGGGACGCCGGCGAAAATTTTCTACAAGTACGAAGGCGTTTCTCCCGCCGGCTCGCACAAGCCGAACTCCGCCGTGCCGCAGGCCTGGCTGAACAAGATTGCCGGCACCAAACGGCTGGTGACCGAGACCGGCGCCGGGCAGTGGGGTTCTTCGCTGTCGTTCGCCGGCCAGATGTTCGGTCTGCCGGTGCGCATTTACATGGTGAAGGTGTCCTACGACCAGAAGCCCTATCGCCGGCTGATGATGCAGACCTGGGGCGGCGAGGTGATCGCCAGCCCGAGCAGCCAGACCGAAACCGGACGCCGGTTCCTGGCCGAAAACCCGGACAACCCGGGCAGCCTCGGCATCGCGATTTCCGAGGCCGTGGAGGAGGCCGTGGGCGTGGAGGGCAGCAAGTACGCGTTGGGCTCGGTGCTCAACCATGTGTTGCTGCACCAGACGGTGATCGGCCTGGAAGCAAAGAAACAGTTCGAGAAGGCCGGCGAATACCCGGACATGATCTTCGCGCCCTGCGGCGGTGGCTGTAACTTCGCCGGCGTGACTTTTCCCTTCCTCGCGGATGCGGCTGCCGGCGACAAGCGTGCGCAGAAAATCCGCCATGTCGGCGTCGAGCCGGCGTCCTGTCCGACGCTCACCAAAGGCGTCTATGCCTATGACTACGGTGATTCGTCCGGTTTCACGCCGCTGATGAAGATGCACACGCTGGGCCACGACTTCATGCCGCCGGGCATCCACGCCGGCGGTCTGCGCTACCACGGCATGTCGCCGCTGGTGTCACAACTCTACGAGGAGAAACTGATCGAGGCGGTGGCGGTGCCGCAGACGGCCACCTTCGAGGCCGGGGTGATGTTCGCGCGGGCGGAGGGGATCATCCCGGCCCCGGAGTCGGCCCATGCCATCCGGGCCTGTATCGACGAGGCCGTACGCTGCCGGGAGACCGGGCAACCCAAGACCCTGTTCTTCAATCTGTCAGGGCACGGTCATTTTGATATGGCTTCCTACGAGAGTTACCTCGCCGGCCGCCTGGAGGACTTCTCCTACCCGGAAGAAGCTATCAGGGCATCCATCGCGCGGCTGCCCAAAGTCGGCTGAGAAGCCCGGGGCGCGGTGCCGTCAGCGTCGCGCCTCAAAAACCCGGAACCGGGTGTTCTCGCTGACGGTGCGCGCATTGCCGAAAGCCTTTTGCAGCAGCGGCAGGTACTTCAGGTGCGCGTTGGCCACGATGCGCAGGCGGCCGCCCGGCTTCAGGAAGCGCTTTGCCTCGGTGATGAAGCGCTCGGTGAATTGATAGTCGGTGGCGAGCCCGTCGTGGAACGGCGGGTTGCTGATGATCCAGTCGAAGGTTCCCGACACGGCACTGAAGCCGTCGCTGGCAAAGGTGCGCGCCTCGAGGCCGTTTTCCTTCAGGGTCCACTCGCTGGCCAGCACGGCAAGTGCGTTGCTGTCGACCATTTCCACCTGCAGCGCTGGCTGCGTCTTCTTCAGCCAGGCACCGATCACGCCGGCGCCGCAACCCATGTCCAGCACGCGGCCGTTCATCGACGTGCCGGCCAGCGTTTCCAGCAGCAGCGCGGTGCCTTCGTCGAGACGGCCGGCGCTGAACACGCCGGGCAGCGAGCCGACGGCAAGCGTCTCGTCACCGATATCGATCGCCACTACTTCCAGCCAGTCTTCCAGTGCGAAAGGCGCACCGCTGGACTTCGGCCGGATGCGCAGCAACTGGCAGTGGCGGGCGCTGTCGATCTTGTCGATGGCGATGCCCGCGTCCTTCAGCCGTTTCTCCGTGGCGCGGATGCCACCCTTGTTTTCGCCGACCAGCCATAGCGTGCCGCCATCAGCCAGATGTGCGCGGGCAAGAAACAGCAGGAAGTCCGCCAGCGATTTTTCCTTGGGATGGAACACCAGCGCGCCGGCGTAGCGCCGGTCGGCTGCAGGCACCGCGCCGAACTCCACGGACTGCCGCTGTGCATCCAGCGCCCGGGCGACGGCGAAATCCTGCGTGAACAGGTGCGGCACGATGTCGCCGCGTGCCGCGAGGTCGTGCGCCAGGCCGTCAGCGGGTGGGTCGAGCAGCAACAGGTTGCCTGCCGGCAGGTTTTCGAGGTTGCGCAGGACGAGCTGGGCGGGGGCGGTGAGCATGCGTGTTTCCGTGGCGTTGCGTGGCGGGTGCGAGAAGCGCGCGCCAGTATACGCGGCATGCTTGTCGTCGACGGCGGTCGCCTTTACCTTGCCCGCTTCCCGCGCCATTTCGTTGGGCCAGCCTGATGCCACGCTTCGCCGCCAACCTGTCGCTGCTGTTCCCGGAACACCCGCTGCCGGCGCGGGTGGCTGCGGCGCGCCGTGCGGGGTTTGCTGCGGTGGAAGTGCAGTTTCCCTATGAGCTGCCGGCCGTGCAGTGGCGCGCCGCCTGCGACACCGCAGGCCTGCCGATGGTGCTGTTCAACGTGCCGGCCGGTGACCTCATGTCCGGCGGGGATGGCCTGGCCTGCGTGCCGGGACGTGAGCCGCTTTTTGCCGAAGCGCTGGCGCAATGTGCCGACTACGCACGCGTGCTGCGTCCGCGCTGCGTGAACGTGCTGGCCGGTCGCGTGCCGGCGGGTGTCGATCCACAAGCCTGCCTGGCCGTGCTTCAGGACAACTTGCGGCGGGCGGTCGATGTGCTGGCACCGCTGGACGTGACGGTGATCGTCGAGGCGATCAACCGCCACGGCATGCCGCGCTTCCTGGTGTCCACCTTCGACGACATGCAGGCGCTGGTGGCGTCCGTACCCGGCACCGCGATGCAGTTCGACCTCTACCACATGGCACGCATGGGCGAGCCGCTGGCGCAACACATCGCCGAGCGGGGCAACACCTTTGGCCATGTGCAGTTCGCCGATGTGCCCGGGCGTCACCAGCCGGGTACGGGCACGCTGGATTTCGCCACACTTTTTGCCGCGCTTGATGCCAGCGGTTACCGGGGTTGGTGCGCCGCCGAATACCATCCGCAGGGTGACGCGGCTGCATCGCTGCATTGGCTCGATCGCTACCGGGGAGGGCACTGAGATGCGCATCGTCTTCATGTCGGATACGCATGGCCGGCACGGCCGCTTCACCGTGCCCGACGGCGACCTGTTCGTGCACGGCGGCGATTTCTGCCGCCGGGGCACGCTGGAGGAAGTCAGGGAGTTCAACGACTGGCTGGCGATGCTGCCGCACCGCCACAAGCTGGTGATTGCCGGCAACAACGACTGGCCGTTCGTGCGCTCGCCGGAAGCGGCGCGCACGGTGCTGAACGCGGCGCGCTACCTGCAGGACGAACTGGTCGAGGTCGGGGGGCTGCGCTGCTGGGGTTCGCCGTGGAGCCCGAAGTTCTTCAACTGGGCCTTCAACCTGCCGCGGGGTGAACCGCTGGCCCGCGTCTGGCGGCCGGTGCCGGCCGGTGTGGACGTGCTGATCACGCACACCCCGGCCAAGGGCATCCGCGACAAGGCACTGCTGGGCCACGTCGGCTGCGAGGCGCTGGCCGACGAACTGGCGCGCATCCGTCCGCGCCTGCACCTGTTCGGGCATATCCATGAGGCTTACGGACAGGAACTCAGGGCCGGCACCCTGCACGCCAACGGTGCCAGCCTGGACTGGCGATCGCGGGCGGTGAATGCGCCGGTGGTGATTGACCTCTAAGCCCTGGAACGGGAGAGCACGTTGCGCCCGCCAAAGGTCGGCCGGCCGCAGACCTTCGGTCGGAAATTGGTACGAGCGCGCATGCCGCTCTACCTAGAATGGCTCAGTCCTTGCGTGTCCACCCCAAGAAAAACAACCTGATCCGGCGACATCACAAAAGGGTTCTTCCCATGCGCGCACTGGTTTGCCTCAAGGCACTTCCGTTGATCCTTCTGTCGCTGGGCCTGGCCGGTTGTTTCAGTAGCGACGATGAGTCGACGAGCCTGTTGGCGGTCAACGACGATTACATGCCGGTCGCCGGGGGAGGGGTTGGTGATCCGGCCACGGATCCGGTCGCGCCCGTAGATGAGGGCGTTGTCGACGGGGGTGGCGGTGAGCCCGCCGCCAACCCTGTCTCGCTGGTTGGAGCCGTGGTCAAGGGCGTGGTGGCGAATGCCGTGGTCACCGCACTGGCCGTTGACGGCGAAGGTGTCATGACGCTGCTGGATACCGTCACCACCGACAGCCAGGGCGCCTATTCGCTGGCGCTGCCCGACGGGTTTTCCGGCGTGGTGAAGTTGCTGGTCACGGCGTCCACCGATCCGGAAAACCCGACGCTGATGCGCTGCGATGCCAGCCCGGACTGTGGCATGCACCCGGAGAACAGCACGGGTGACACCAACCTCGATGGCGTCATCGATTTCGGTGAGTTCCACCCGGTTGGCGAAGAGTTTGCCCTGCGTGCGGTGGTAGTCGTCTCCGGCAGCGGCCCGCGCATCGTCAATGTCACGCCGTTGAGCACGCTGGCGGCCGACTGGGCCGCAGAGTTCCCGCAGGGGCTGGACGCTCAGTCGGTGGATGCCGCGAATGCACAGGCCGCCGCATTGTTCGGCTTCGCCCTGGCCGACCTCAACGAGCCGCTGAGCGACATCGCCGATCCGTTGTGGATCAACCTGGCCAGTCCCGAGCAGGTGAAGTTGTCGTTGCTGATGGCAACTTTTGCGCAGATAGCGAGCCAGTAC
>JBKHWN010000024.1:0-13910 GCA_046566505.1 Gammaproteobacteria bacterium | reverse complement strand
TGGCCGTGCTGTTCGCCATCTGGGTGGCGTACCTGGACGCGGTGGTGACCCGTTCCTTCGAGGCCCATCGCTGGACGCTGCCGGCGCGTGTCTACGCGCGCCCGCTGGACCTCTACGCCGGCAAGCCGGTGACCCCCGGGCAGGCGCTTGCCGAACTGCGCGAACTGGGCTACCGAGAGTCGCAGTCCCCGGCCGGGCCGGGGGAATACACGTTTTCCGCCGACGGCAAGACGTTGCGCCTGGTGACGCGGGGCTTCGTGTTCCCCGAGGGCGCAACGCAGCCGCAGACGGCATCGGTGCGGTTTTCCGCCGCACGGGTGGAGCAGTTGACGGCCGCCGGCCGCGTGCTGCGCCTGGAGCCGGTGGTCATCGGCACGATACGTCCCCAGGACGCCGAGGACCGGGTGCTGATGCGCCTTGCGGAGCGCCCGCCGCTCCTGGTCGAGGCCCTGTTTGCCGTCGAGGACAGGGACTTCCTCGAGCATGCCGGTGTGTCGCCGCGCGGCATCCTGCGTGCACTGTTCGCCAACGTCGCTGCCGGCGGCATACAGCAGGGTGGCAGCACGCTCACGCAGCAACTGGTGAAAAACTTTTTCCTGGACAGCGAGCGCACGCTGACGCGCAAGCTGACCGAGGCGGTGATGGCCGTCCTGCTGGAAATCCACTACGACAAGAACACCATCCTCGAGACCTACTGCAACGAGATCTACCTCGGGCAGTCCGGCCGGCGCGCGGTGCATGGCTTCGCGCTGGCCAGCGAGTACTACTTCGGCCGGCCACTGCGCGAACTGCAGTTGCATGAGGTGGCGTTGCTGGTCGCGCTGGTCAAGGGGCCGAGCCAGTACAACCCGTGGAAGCATCCCGAGCGCGCGCAGGCGCGGCGTGACCTGGTGATCGACGCGCTGCTCGGCATGGGTGCGGTCGATGCGGCCCGGGCGGCGGAGGGCAAAGCGCGGCCGCTGGGCGTGGTGCCGTCGCCACGGCTGCGGCTCAACCGCTATCCCGCCTACATGGCGCTGGTGCGCGCCGAGCTGCGTGAACGCCTGGACGAGGACGCGCTGCAGCGTGACGGCCTGTCCGTGTTCACGGCGCTGGACCCGGCCGCCCAGCTCGCGGCCGAGGCGGCTGTCGTCGATACCCTGGCACGCCTGGAGCGGCAGTACGCGGTCAGCGGGCTGGAAGCCGCGCTGGTCGCGGCGAACCCGCAGACCGGGGAGATCGAAGCCGCAGTCGGCGGGCGCGATGTCGATTTCGCCGGCTTCAACCGGGTGGTCGATGCGCGGCGCAGCATCGGCTCGCTGATGAAGCCGGTGGTGTTCCTGACGGCGCTGGCACGTCCCGAACAGTACTCGCTGGCCACGTTTGTCAGCGACTCGCCACTGGAAGTGAAAGCCGGCGGCAGCCCGGCGTGGCGGCCCGCGAACTACGACCGCACCAGCCACGGCGCGGCACCGGGGCACGACGTCATGCTCGTCGATGCGCTCACGCATTCCTGGAACCTGGCGACGGCACGCCTCGGCCTGACGCTGGGTGTCGATGCGGTCATCGCCCAGGCGCGCGACCTGGGTGTCACTGCGGAGTTGCCGTCTTATCCATCGATGTTGCTGGGCAGCGTGTCGCTGTCGCCGCTGGACGTGCTGGGCATGTACCAGCCGATGGCCAGCGGCGGGCTGCGCCTGACACCGCGTGCCGTGCGCGGCGTGCTGGCAGCGGATGGCGAAGCACTGGTCGTGCGTGCCACGCGCACCGAACGCGTGTTGTCGCCGGCCATGGCGTATCTGGCGACCTGGTCGATGCAGGAAGTCTTTCGGCGCGGCACGGCACGCAGCGCCTATCAGGTGCTGCCGGGCGAACTGGATGCCGCCGGCAAGACCGGCACCACCGATGACGGGCGGGACAGCTGGTTCGCCGGCTATACCGGCAACCACCTGGCCGTGGCCTGGGTCGGCCGTGACGATAACCGGCCGACACCGTTGTCCGGTGCCTCCGGCGCGCTGCCGGTCTGGACGGACTTCACCCGCCGGTTGCCGCAGGTGCCCTTGCCCGATACGGCACCTGCCGGCATCGAATGGGTCTGGCTGGTGCCCGGTGGCCGGCAGGTTGCGGGGGAAGGTTGTGGCGATGCCCGCCTGCTGCCGGTGATCGCCGGCACGGCGCCAACCGAAAGAACGGCTTGCGGAACGGCGACCCAGGCGGTTGAGGGGGTCAAGGGCTTCTTCCGTCGCCTGTTCGACTGAAGAAGATTGTTCCTGTCACGGGGAGTCCCTACTCTTGGGCCTTGTCCTTCGGCGGGCGGCAGGTGTCGCTGCCCGGCCCCATCAGCGAGGTTGCGATGAATTACCGGTTCCTGGCGCTGCCGATGATCGTTGTGCTTGCCGGCTGCACATCCCTGGGCAATCCCTCCGTGCGCAGCGACTATCACGAAACGCAGCACATGGGCAGTCGTGCGCTGCTGGGCGAGGCAACGGCATTTGACCGGCTGGAAAAGCTGTCGGCCTGCTGGGACCGGCGCGCACGGCAGGACGGCGTGCACCGGCTCGCACCCTGGGATCGCGCCAACCGCGAGCAGGCGGCGCGTATCGCGGATGACACCCATCGCCTCGTCGGCGCGCGCGACGCGGTGCTCGGCCAGAAGGATCTCGTGGAAATGATGTCCAACGCCCTGCGTGACCTCGAGGCCGAGTTCGACGTGGTGATCGAGATGCTGGTCGAGGGCGAGGCACCGGCAGCCAACCTGATGCTGGCCGCCGACCAGAAATACCTCGCTCGCCGCATGCAGCACAGCCTGACGCAACTTTCTGCTGTCGACATGTCGCGTGCGGTGGAAGCGGCAGACCTGTTTGGTCGCGACGTGATCAGTTTCCAGCAGTTGCTGGATGCCGCCGTCAACGGCAGCAGTGAGCTTGATGTGCTGCCTCCGGAAAACCCGGAAGTGGAGGAGTCCCTCGCCCAGATCGAGGAACTGTTCATCGGTTACGTTGCGGACTCCGCAGAAAGCGTGCTGGAGAACGTGGTGTTCCGCCACGACGCCTGGCTGGCGCTGGAGTCACTGGCGGCCCTGCAGGGCGAGAGCCACGCCGCGCCGAAAGAGCAGGCGCCGAAGGCAGAGCAGGACGATGGCGCGGACGAGGCCGGCGAGTCTGCTGTCACGGATGATGGCGGTGCGGAGGAGGACGAGGCTTCCTACCCCGACGGGGAACCCGACGACTACGACGAGATGCCCGAAGGTACCTCGCTGTAGTACGCCACGGGTCTGCCGGCGGCTACTGTGCAGCCGGTTTCGACAACGGGGCCTCCGGTTGCCATGTCAGCCGTTCCTTGACACCGCAGGCCTGAGCTCGTCACGGCAGGTGTGAACCGACCCAGCGTTCCAGCGACGCCGCGTCCATTGCGCCGGACATCCGCGCAAGCTCCCGTCCACCACGGAACAGCACCAGCGTCGGGATCGAGCGGATCGAAAACCGTTGCGCCAGCTCCGGCACTGCCTCGGTGTCGACCTTGGCCAGGCGCAGGCGCGGCTCCATCTTCGTGGCAGCACGTTCGAATACCGGCGCAAACCCGCGGCAGGGTCCGCACCAGGGCGCCCAGAAATCCACCAGCAACGGCAGTTCGCTGCGCAGCGCGTGTGCGTCGAAACCGCGCGCATCCAGTGCAACCGGGTGGGCGGTGAACAGCGGCTGCTTGCACTGCCCGCAACGACCACCGTCACCGAGGCGCTCGGCGGGCAGGCGGTTCAGCGCATGGCAGTGCGGGCAGGCGAGGGTGATCGTGGCGGACATGGCGAGGCTCCCGGTGATTCGGCGAAACACGACATGAGGTCGCCGCGTCGCCGGCACAAGCCCCGGCGGGGCCGACGCCCGCCGCCGGCGTGGAGAAAAGGGTCAGGAATTACCGAAACAGCGGCCCGCCGCGGCAATCGTCGCCTCGATGTCGGCCTCGGTGTGGGCGCCGGACATGAAGCCCGCCTCGAAGGCGCTCGGCGCGAGGTAGACGCCCTCGTCGAGCATGCAGTGGAAGAAGCGCTTGAAGCCCTCGATGTCGCCACGCGCCACTTGCGAGAAGCGCGTGATGTTTTTTTCTTCACTGAAGAAGAAGCCGAACATGGAGCCGACACGGTTGGTAGTGAACGGCACGCCGGCCTTTTTCGCCTCGCGTTCCAATCCCATGCACAGTTTTTCCGTGAGTGCCGTCAGCCGGTCGTAGAAGCCGGGTCGGGTGATCTCCTCCAGCATCGCCAGCCCCGCGCTCATGGCCAGAGGATTGCCCGAGAGCGTGCCGGCCTGGTACACCGGCCCCAGCGGCGCGATTTTTTCCATGATGTCGCGGCGACCACCGAAAGCACCCACCGGCAGGCCGGCACCGATCACCTTGCCGAGGCAGGTGAGGTCCGGCTTGATGCCGTAATGCGCCTGCGCGCCGCCGAGCGCGACGCGAAAACCGGTCATGACTTCGTCGAAGATCAGCACCGCGCCGTGCGCCGTGCACACCTCGCGCAGCGTTTCCAGGAAGCCCGGCTCCGGCGGGATGCAATTCATGTTGCCGGCCACCGGCTCGACGATCACGCAGGCGACCTGGCTGCCTTCGCGGGCGAAATAGTCGCGCACCTGCTGCGCGTTGTTGTGTTCGATCGTGACGGTGTGTTTTGCCACGTCGGCCGGCACGCCGGCGGAACTCGGCACGCCGAGCGTCAGTGCGCCGGATCCTGCCTTCACCAGCAGCGAATCGGCGTGGCCGTGGTAGCAGCCCTCGAACTTGACGATGCGGTCGCGTCCGGTGAACCCGCGCGCCAGCCGGATCGCGCTCATGGTCGCCTCGGTGCCCGAGCTCACCATGCGCAGCAGTTCCATCGACGGCACGATCGCCTTCACGCGTTCGGCCATGCGGATTTCCAGTTCGGTCGGCGCGCCGAACGACAGGCCGCTGTCCGCCGCTTGCTTCACGGCCGCGATCACCGCCGGGTGGCAGTGGCCGAGCACCAGCGGCCCCCAGCTCTGCACGTAGTCGATGTAACGCTTGCCGTCGGCGTCGAACACATGCGCGCCTTCGCCGCGTGCGAAGAACACCGGCGTGCCGCCTACCTGGCGGAAGGCGCGCACCGGCGAGTTCACGCCGCCGGGAATCGATTGCTGGGCGCGGGCAAACAGGTCTTCGGAGCGGCTCATGCGGGTTGTCCTCGGGTGAACAGGGCGGCGAAATCGTGCGCGCGGGCAGCGACGTCACCGGCGGAAAACAGGTCGTGGATGACCGCCACGGCATCGGCGCCGGCGGCGATCAGTTGCGGCGCATTGTCCACGGTCACGCCGCCGATGGCGACGATCGGGATGTGCAGCACCGCCCGGGCTTCCGGCAGCAGCGTGATGCCTGCCGGCGGCGCCAGCGGCTTGGTGCGCGAGGGAAAAAAGCGTCCGAAGGCCACGTAGTCGGCACCGGCCGCCTGGGCCGCGAGTGCCAGTGCCAGTGAGGCATGACAGGTCTGGCCGATGACCGCGTCCCCGCCCAACCGCGTGCGGGCCGACTCGACGGCGCCATCCTGCTGGCCCAGATGCACGCCGTGCGCCCCGCAGGCGAGGGCGAGTGCCACGTCGTCGTTCACCAGAAACAGTGCGCCGGCATCACGGCAAAGAATGGTCAGCGACGTCGCCTCGCGCAGTCGCGTGGCGGCATCCGCGGTCTTGTTGCGGTACTGCACCGTGCTCGCACCGCCGACGAGCGCCGCGCGTACCGCATCCAGCAGTTGCGGTCCCGGCAGCAGGCCGGGATCGGTGATCGCGTACAGGCCACCGATCCGTGCGTCAGTCATGCGTGTCTTGCCGTGCCGGCAGGTGGAAAAAGCGGCCGGGAATCGCCTGGCCACGCCCGGGACGCAGTGCCTGCCGCAAGGCCTGCTCCATGTAGCGAAGGCCGCCCTCCACGGCCTGCGCGACCGGGGCACCCTGCGCGAGCCGCGCGGCGATGGTGGCAGCCAGCGTGCATCCGGAGCCGTGATAGTCACCCGGCAGGCGCGGGCTGGCGTGTTCCGCCACGCGACCTGAGGAGTCGTACAGGCGCGACACCACCTGCGTGCCGGATTCGTGTCCGCCGGTGATCAGCACGCAGCGCGCGCCGGCGGCGATCATGGCTCGCGCTGCTGCGTCAGGACTGCCGTCGCCGCCGAGCGTCTCGGCCTCGGGCCCGTTCGGCGTCACAATCGTCGCCAGCGGAAAGAGTTCGCCGGTCATCGCTTGCTGCAGGTCGTCCAACGCGAGCGAACCGCCACCTCCGGCCACCAGCACCGGGTCGAGCACCACCGGCACGCCGGGAAGCCGACGCAATGCGCCGGCGATCACGCGCGCATTGTCGGCGCTGCCGATCATGCCGATCTTGACCGCAGCGGGTCGCAGGTCACCGAGGATGGCATCCAGTTGCGCCGCGAGCAGCGCGGAATCGGTCACCGTGAAGGCGCTTACGTTGCGGGTATCCTGCACGGTGAGCGCCGTGATCGCCGTCGCGGCATGGCAACCCTGAGCGGCAACCGCCTCGATGTCGGCCTGCACGCCGGCACCGCCGACTGGATCATGGCCGGCAATCACCAGCACCACGGGTTTCACGGTGGCCATTGCCTCAACCTCCCGCGAACGGCCGAACGACCACGAGGATCACCACCGCGATGAGCACCAGCACCGGCAGTTCGTTGAACACCCGGTAGAACACATGCGAGCGTGTGTTGCGATCGTTGGCGAAGTCGCGCAGGAAACGCCCGCACAGGCCGTGGTAGCCGTAGAGCAGGAACACGAGCGTCAGTTTCGCGTGCATCCAGCCCTGCGTCTTGTAGAAGTCCCAGTTCATTGCCAGCAACCAGATGCCGAGCACGAACACCGCGATTGCCGACGGCGTCATGATCCCGCGGTACAGCTTGCGTTCCATCACCTTGAAGCGTTCGCGGCCCACCGTGTCGCCCTCGTCCGCCATCGCGTGGTAGACGAACAGTCGTGGCAGGTAGAAGAGGGCGGCGAACCAGGTCACCACGGCGATGATGTGCAGGGCCTTCAGCCATTCGAACATGGAGCCGCTCCAGTGCTTGGGGACGCGGATTATTGCAGATGCCACCGCCGGGCGTGCCTCCGTGTCCTCCGGGCGACGCGGTCCGCAGAAGCGGCGATGCGTGGTTGCCGTGTGCGCCTGCCGTCGGTAGATTGACCAGCCTCTTGTCAGGGAGAAGGTTTGTGGCGATCAGTGTGGGAATCGTGGGTGGCACCGGCTACACCGGTGTCGAATTGCTCAGGTTGCTTTGCCAGCACCCGGCGGTGCGCCTGCACGTCATCACCTCGCGCTCCGAGGCTGGCCAGCGGGTGGCGGACCTGTATCCGAACCTGCGTGGCCGCGTGGATGCCGTGTTCAGCGCGCCGGATATCGGTGCGCTCTGCGAGTGCGATGTGGTGTTCTTCGCCACGCCCAACGGCATCGCCATGGACTCGGCCCCCACGCTGCTGGAGGCCGGGGTCAAGGTCATCGACCTGGCTGCGGACTTCCGGCTGAAGGATCCCGCAGTGTGGGAGAAGTGGTACGGCCTGCCGCACAAGTGCCCGGACCTGCTGGCGGAGGCGGTGTACGGCCTGCCGGAAGTGAATCGCGCGCAGATCGCCGGGGCCAGGCTGGTCGCCAACCCGGGTTGTTACCCGACCGCCGTGCAACTGGGTTTCCTGCCGCTGGTCGAGCAGGGGCTGGTCGACACCTCGCGCCTGATCGCCGATGCCAAGTCCGGTGTCTCCGGCGCCGGACGCCATGCGCGGGTCGATGTGCTGTTCAGCGAGTCGTCCGATTCCTTCAAGGCCTACGGTGTCACCGGGCATCGCCACCTGCCCGAAATCAGCCAGGGGCTGGATCGCATTGCCGGCCACCCCGTCGGCCTGACCTTCGTGCCGCACCTGCTGCCGCTGATCCGCGGCATCCACGCCACCCTGTACGCCACGCTGCTCAAGGATCCGAATGGTGATCTGCAATCGCTTTACGAGAAGCGGTACGCCGGTGAGCCATTCGTTGATGTGCTCCCCGCCGGTTCTCATCCCGAGACGCGCAGTGTGCGTGGTGCGAACATCTGCCGCATCGCCATCCACCGCCCGCAGGGCGGCGACACCGTGGTGGTGCTGTCGGTCATCGACAACCTGGTCAAGGGTGCGGCCGGTCAGGCCGTGCAGAACATGAACCTCCTGTTCGGCCTGCCGGAGACGCAAGGCCTGGAGCAGGTTGCGTTGCTGCCCTGACGGACCTCCACCCATGGCCGTGAAGGGTCCGCGCGTACACCAGATGACCGTGCAGCCGGTGCGCCCGCTGCGCCGG
Organism: Gammaproteobacteria bacterium; assembly: GCA_046566505.1. Taxonomy (GTDB): domain Bacteria; phylum Pseudomonadota; class Gammaproteobacteria; order Pseudomonadales; family JADFDG01; genus JADFDG01. Next base: position 5,594 of record JBKHWN010000024.1, on the reverse strand, counting down.
GTGCTGCTGGTGCTGGCGCTGTTGCTGATGCTGGCCGGTGCCGTTTTTGCGGCGTGGCAGGCGGGCAGGCACTCCATCCTCACGTCGCTGGCCGGCGGGGGCGAGGACGTGCAGGATGCCCGGTCGCGATTGGAGGCCCTGATAGACGAAAACCGGCAGTTTCGGGAGGAGTTGACCATCCACCGTGTGGGCGGCGACCTCGCCAGACAGGTGGAGGAGGAGATACGCGCTGAAAACAGGACACTGCAAAGCCGCATTGCAGAACTGGAAGAGGCCGTTGGCTATTACCGGCGCGTCGTGATGCCGGACAAGAGTGGCAAGGGTGTGCGCCTGGAGCGCCTTGAGGTGTTGCCGGCGGGCCAGCCGCAAGTCTGGTCATTCCAGATGGTGCTCGTGCGCACGGGAGAAACCGATGCCTACGTCGAGGGCCGGATCGAGGGCGTTCTCGAAGCCAGCGGGCCGGGGGGCAAGGTGTCGCTCCCGCTCACGGAGCTGCTGGACGCTGAATACCAGGCTTTCCGGGTCAGGTATGTAGAGGACGCCAAGGTCGAGTTCCGGTTGCCGGATGGCCTGCGCCCGGAGCGGCTTGAACTGGCGGTTATCGTCACCGCCCCGCGCGCTGCCCGGATTGACCGTGTGTGGAGCCGCAGGGCCCCGCCACCACCCGCCCCCTCAGAACCAAGAGCCCCCTGAGAACCACGAGGAGAACAACATGCTGGGCAAGGCGAAGGGTAGTTCCGGTGCACAGACACTGATCGCCGCAAACGCGCGCATCGTCGGTGATATCCACTTCACCGGCGGGCTGCATGTGCAGGGGCGCGTGGAAGGCAACCTCCTTGCCGGCCCGGAGGGCGGCAACCTGACCGTGGGCGAGGGCGGCTTCGTCGAGGGTGAGATCCATGCGCCGCATGTCGTCATCAACGGTGAAGTCCGCGGTGACGTGTTCGTCACCGAACGTCTTGAGCTTGCGGCTCGCGCGGTCATTACCGGTAATGTCCACTACCGGTTGATCGAGGTGGTGGTCGGCGCCCGGATTGACGGGCAGTTGAGGCACATGGTCGCGGACGCTCGGGACAATACTTGACTGTATTTGTCGGGTATAACAGTATCCGCTGCCCATCAGCCGACCCTGCCCTGAGCCGAGGCATCGCGTGACCGACCCTGACAGCGGCGCCGCAATGGCGCTCTCCGAGAACGCTGCCCGCAAATTGCGGGAACTGCGCCGGGAGGAGGGCAACGAACAACTCATGTTGCGGGTGTACATCACCGGCGGCGGCTGCGCCGGCTTCTCCTACGGATTCAGGTTTGACGAGACGGAAAATGCCGATGACACGGTCGTCATGCGCGACGACGTGAAGATGGTGGTCGACCCGTTGTCCATCCAGTACCTGGCGGGAGGCACCGTCGACTACGTCGAGGGTCTGCAGGGAGCGCGCTTCGTCATAGACAATCCAAATGCCACCAGCACCTGCGGGTGCGGATCGTCCTTTTCGGTCTGAACAGGATCAGCGGTCGGGGGCTGGCAGGCTGCCTTGATAGATGCCGCCAAGGACCACAGGATGCGAGGCGCCCGTCACTGCGGGCAGGTTCCCGGAGAGTCCCTTCAGCGTGCGATGTGCCAGCCACGCGAACGCCATGGCCTCGACCCAGTCTGGATCGATGCCCAATGCGGCCGTTGACTGGATGCGGTGTCGTGGCAGCAGCGCCGCAAGGCGCTCGCGCAGATAGCCGTTGTGTGCGCCGCCCCCGCACAAGTACATCTCGCCGGTTGCAGGTCCCCAGCGCAACAGCGCATCCGCAATGCTCCGGGCAGTGAACTCCACCAGCGTTGCCTGCACGTCACAGGCCGACATCGAAGCATTGCCGAATTGTTCCAGCAGTACATCAAGCGCATCGATGCTGAATTGTTCGCGGCCGGTGGATTTCGGTGGTGCCTGTTCGAGGAAGGGATTGCTCAGCAGCGCTTCGAGCAGGCCGCTGTTGATGGCGCCAGACCTGCCCCATGCACCGTCGTGGTCAATGTGGCTACCACGGTGTCGTTCATGCCAGGCATCGAGCAGCACATTGCCCGGGCCTGTATCAAAACCGCGGACAGGTTCTCCGGGGGTTGCCGGCAGGATCGTGATGTTCGCCATGCCACCGATATTGACCACTGCCCGATCGGTGTCCGGCGACCGAAAAACGGCGTCATGAAATGCAGGGACGAGCGGCGCTCCATTTCCACCTGCTGCCACGTCGCGGCGACGGAAATCAGCCACCGTCGTGATACCGGTTGTTTCTGCGATGACGTTGGGGTCGCCAATTTGCAGGGTAAACGGCGCGTGCTTCCCGGCGGTCCGGTGGCGGATCGTTTGGCCGTGGCTGCCGATGGCCGCCACTTCGCCGGGTTTGATTCCTGCCTTGCCCAGCAGGTTCAGCGTTGCTCGGGAGAAAAGTTTGCCGAGTTCGACATCAAGTGGCCCGAGACTGTCGATCTCGTTTTCGCCGGGCAGCGTGACTGCGATGACGCGGGCGCGCATGTCGGCCGGGATGGCCTCCCCGTGAGAGGCTAAAAGCCCGATTTTTCCTGAGGCACTTTCGATGCGCACCAGCACGGCATCAACACCGTCCACGCTGGTGCCGGACATCAGGCCAACGTAAAGCGACCGCTGGCCTCCCGCCATCAGAGACGGGTGGCGGCGGGTTCGGACGAGGCCTGGGCCACGGCCGTGCGCCCGCCCAGGTTGTTCATCATTGCCAGCAGCCTGCCGGCCTCGGCCAAGAACGCTGGCCTGTCCACAGCTGCAATGGGTTCAGCGGGAGCAGGCTTCGCCTTCAGGGGGTCGACATGCACGCCGCCAACGCGGAACTCATAGTGCAGGTGCGGTCCGGACGAAAGCCCTGTGCTGCCGATATAGCCGATGATCTGCCCTTGCGTTACGCGGGAACCGTTGCGGACTGTGGCAGCAATCCGGTCAAGGTGTGCATACAGTGTCGAGTAGCGATTGGCATGCTGCAGGACAATGGTTTTGCCGTAGCCACCCTTGTTGCCGGCGTATTCCACGCGACCATTCGCCGTCGCGCGCACTGGCGTGCCGCGCGGTGCGGCATAGTCGACGCCCTTGTGCGCTCGTATCGTGTGCAGGATTGGGTGCCTGCGGTTGGGGTTGAAGCGTGAGCTGATGCGCGCAAAGTCTACAGGTGAGCGCAGGAATGCCTTGCGCAATGCCATGCCGTCGGGGGTGTAATAGGAAGACCGCCCGTCCGCACCCGTGTAATGCACCGCCTGGTAGGTTTTGCCCTGATTCACGAACTCGGCGGAAAGAACATTGCCGTCACGGATTTTCTGTCCATCGACGAGCACTTCCTCGTAAAGCACGCGGAAAGTGTCGCCGCTCCTGACTTCAAGCGCAAAATCGATGTCGTATCCGAATACATCGGCCATCTTCAGGATGACGCCGTCGCTGACCCCGGCCCGCTTGCCGCTGGCGAACAGCGAGTCGTCGATAACGCCTTCCGCGTAGCGCGTGATGGAGAAGGCCTGCTTCTCGATGACCTCGCCTGCAAACTCCCCCGTTTCGGTACGACGTATCGACAGTGTCCGCAGCGGGTCCTGCGCGTAACTGATTTCGTGCAGCACCCCAAGACCATCAGTGGTGATTTCAATCGTCTTGCCGGCGCGTATCGAAGAAAGGGCGTTTTGCGATGGGGCTGCAGCTACCAGCCGGCTGACTGTTGCCGCGTCGTGGCCGCGGCTGGTGAGTATGCGGGCGAGCGTATCACCGGTCCTGACGACGACGGTGTCTCGCAGCAGCACAGGGGCGTCCTGCCGGGAGGACCCGTCGCTTTCGTGATGTTCGATTGCCACCGCGTGCGCCGTCGGCTCTGCAACGATCGGCTGCCCGGAGATGGCTACGAAGCCTGCCAGTGCGATGGAGGCGACCAGGCCTGCGATAAATGGCGTGCGCAGAACGGTGTGGCGCCCCGTCGGTTCTGGAGAGCAAGGCATTGGGAAATATCCGCAGGAATCAATGGGGAGGACTGTAGCCCGGCCGCCGATTCTAGGGTATCGACATGGTGCCGTGAACCTTCAGAGTTGTGACAAGGTTCGCTGCCGCGCGCCCTTTCCGCCTAAAATCCGCGGCCGTACAACCACCGAATGTCGCAGCAGGAACCCCATGAGCTCAACCAACCCGGCCCTGGCACAAGTACTGAGGGGCGCCGCAGAAGTCATCTCTGATGCTGACCTGGCCGAAAAACTGGCATCTGGCAGACCGCTGCGGGTGAAGGCCGGGTTCGATCCCACGGCGCCTGATCTGCATCTTGGCCACACCGTGCTTATCAACAAACTCCGCCAGTTCCAGGATCTGGGGCACCAGGTCGTATTCCTGATAGGTGACTTTACGGGAATGATCGGCGACCCGACGGGCAAGAGCGCCACACGGCCGCCGCTGACCCGCGAGCAGGTGCTGGCCAATGCCGAAACCTACAAGGTACAGGTGTTCAAGATACTGGATCCCGCGCGCACCGAGGTCAGGTTCAACTCGGAATGGATGGACCGGTTGTCATCGGCGGACATGATCCGCTTGGCTGGCCAGTACACCGTTGCGCGGATGCTGGAGCGCGATGACTTCAGCAAGCGCTTCCAGGGCGAGCAGCCCATTGCCATTCATGAGTTCCTCTACCCCTTGGTCCAGGGCTATGACTCGGTTGCGCTGGAGGCGGACATCGAGTTGGGGGGCACGGACCAGAAGTTCAACCTGCTGATGGGGCGGACGCTGCAAAGGCACTACGGCCAGCAACCCCAGTGCGTCCTGATGATGCCGATCCTTGAGGGTCTCGACGGTGTCCAGAAGATGTCGAAATCGCTGGGTAACTATGTAGGTGTCAGCGATGCCCCCGGGGTCATGTACCAGAAGCTGCTTTCCATCCCGGACAACCTGATCTGGCGGTACTTTGAGTTGCTCAGTTTCAGGCCGATTGCAGAGGTGGAAGCGTTGCGGGCGGAGGTGGATGCCGGGCTCAACCCCCAGGAGGCCAAGCGCCGGCTGGCGCTGGAGATCATCGCGCGCTTCCATGGCGAGCAGGCGGCACAGATGGCCCATCGTGCCGCGGGCAATGTGATGGCCCACGGTGAGATGCCTGAGCAGATACCCGAGGTGACGGTCACCATCGACCGGGAGGACGCTCCCGTAGCGACCATCCTCCGGCTCGCCGGGCTTGTGCAGAACTCCAGCCAGGCACGGGATGTGCTCCAGAAGGGCGGCGTCTATGTCGATGGCGGGCCTTGTCCGGCCGACGCCGTATTCCGTGCCGGGGACGCACCCGTGTTGCAGGCGGGACGGAAGAAGATTGCCCGGGTGACGATTTTGCGACAGCAGTGAAAATGCGTTTGACAGTCTGTCCGCGATGCCTATACTCCGCCTCCCCGCTACAGCGCGGGGGCGAGGCTCGAAAAAAGTGATTCGAACTCGTTGACAGCAGGGTCTGCGCGCGTAGAATGGCGCTCCCTCGACGGGCTTCGGTCCGTAGTTCTTTAACAGTCTGGACAGGCAATACGTGTGGGTGCTTACCGACGCAGTTGTCAGGCGTAGCCTGGCTACTGGTTGGAAGCA
>JBKHWN010000023.1:0-7842 GCA_046566505.1 Gammaproteobacteria bacterium | reverse complement strand
CTTTCACAAACCTTTCCCGCCTTTGCCCTGGAGCGCGAATTCCGCGAAGACTATGTGGTGAGGTCGCGCGACAGCCTGGGCATCGTCATCGCGATCGGCGCTGCCGTATGGATGGGGTGGGCTTTTTTCGACTTATTCCTGCCTCCCGGACCACGCGAGGAAATGCTTTTCGTCCGTCTTGCAATCACCGGCCCGGCCATGTTGCTGATCCTGGCCGGAACAAGGACGTTTCTTTATGCCCGGTTTACCCAGTGGTTCATCGTTGCCGTATTTTCGGTGATGGCGTTCGGCTTCGTCGCCGTTGCCGAGTATTACGACATGAACTACGTCTCGATGTCGTTGTTCGGGCAGCAGACCGGCATGCCAGACAACGTGGCCACCTATATCCAGTCCGTGGTCTGGATGTCCATCGCCTTCAGTTGCATCGCGCTGGTGAACGGGTTCTTTTCCACGGGCATCTGGCTGTGCATCGCGTTCATCGGGATCAATGTCCATCTCTACGCCAGTTGTGCCGTGCATCCGCCGATCGCGGTGATCGGTGCCCTGATGTGCCTGGTGAACTCCTTCATCTTCCTGATGACCGCCTACCAGACGGAGAAGAAATCCCGTGAATCATTCCTCGCGCACCGCGAGGCCCGGGTGGAGCGGGAGCGTTCGGAAGGGCTGCTGCTGAACATCCTGCCCTCGCAGATTGCCGACCGGCTCAAGGGGCAGCAGACGACCATCGCCGATGGCTTCGACAACGTGTCGGTACTTTTCGCTGACATCGCCGGGTTCACACCCATGTCTTCGCGTGCGACGCCGGCGGAAATCGTCGGGATGCTGAACCGCATCTTCGTCGAGTTCGATCACATTGCCCGGCGCCACGGCGCCGAAAAGATCAAGACCATCGGCGATGCGTACATGGTGGCTGCCGGTGTGCCGGAACATCGCAAGGATCACTGTCGCGTGGTGGCCGAATGTGCGCTGGACATGGTGGACGCCGTTAAACGCTATGCTAACCCGCTCGGGCTGCCGTTACAGATGCGGATCGGGATACACACCGGCCCGGCGATAGCCGGCGTGATCGGTGCCCACAAGTTCGCCTATGACCTGTGGGGCGATACGGTGAACGTGGCGTCGCGCATGGAGTCTTCCGGAACGCCCGGGCGCATACAGGTTACGGAGGATATCCATCGCGTGCTGAAGGACGAGTACATCTTCGAGGAACGCGGCCCGATAGAGGTCAAGGGCAAGGGAATCCTGAACACCTGGTGGTTGGTGGGCAGGCGGGGAGAAGCCGGGTGGCCGGGCGACGCCCGGGAATCCAGGATCGAGGCCGCCTGACCCGGGATACCGCCGGGCCTGTCACGACGGCCCGTTGTCCTGCAGCGTTTTCTTGCTACTGTTCGCGCCGCACCGGAACGCCACGGAGACAGCGGCCATGACTGCATCCTCGACCTCGCCCTACCCGCACCTGCTTGCACCGCTCACCCTCGGCCGCACCACGCTGCGCAACCGGATCATGATGGGCTCGATGCACACCGGGCTGGAGGACCGCTTCTGGAACTACCCGAAGCTGGCCGCCTATTTCGGGGAGCGCGCCAGGGGCGGCACGGGGCTGATCGTCACCGGCGGCATATCGGTGAACCGGCGCGGCTGGTTGCTGCCGGGCGGCGGCACGATGAACACCAAGGCGGACGTCGCCAACCATCGCAAGGTCACCGATGCCGTGCACCAGCACGGCGGCCACATCCTGATGCAGGTGATCCACGCCGGCCGCTACGGCTACCACCCGTTTTCCGAATCCGCCTCGGCGATCAAGTCGCGCATCAACCCGTTCAAGCCGCGCGAGATGAGCACCGAAAGGGTGTGGGAAGTGATCGGGGATTTCGCCCACGCATCCGAGCTGGCAAAGGAAGCCGGCTACGACGGCGTCGAGGTGATGGGCAGCGAGGGCTACCTGCTCAACCAGTTCCTGTGCAAGCGGGTGAACCAGCGACGCGACGAGTTCGGCGGCGACATCCACGGCCGGATGAAAATGCCGGTCGAGGTGGTGAAGGAAATCCGTCGCGCGACCGGCCGTGACTTCATCATCATGTACCGCCTCTCGCTGCTCGACCTGGTGGAAGGCGGCAACACGCAGGACGAAATCCTGGCCACGGCGCGAGCGCTGGAAGCGGCGGGCATTTCCGCGCTCAACACCGGCATCGGCTGGCACGAGGCCAACGTACCGACCATCGTCACCTCGGTGCCGCGCGCGGCCTTCCGCGCGGCGACGGCGATGGTGAAGAAGCAGTTGTCGATCCCGGTGGTGGCATCGAACCGCATCAACACGCCGGACGTGGGCGAGGACATCATCGCCAGCGGCGATGCCGACATGATTTCCATGGCACGCCCGCTTCTCGCCGACGCGCATTTCGCCAACAAGGCGGCGGCCGGCAAGGCCGACGAGATCAACACCTGCATCGCCTGCAACCAGGCCTGCCTGGACCACACCTTCAGCGCGAAGCGTTCGACCTGCCTGGTCAACCCGCGCGCCTGCTACGAAACGGAACTGGTTTATGTGCGCACCGCGACGCCGAAACGCATCGCCGTGGTCGGCGGCGGCATGGCCGGGCTGTCGGCAGCGACGGTGGCGGCGGAACGCGGTCACCGCGTGACGCTGTTCGAGGCGTCCGGCGATATCGGCGGCCAGTTCGACATGGCGGCGCGGGTGCCGGGCAAGGAAGAGTTCCGGGAAACCATCCGCTATTTCCGTCGGCAACTGGAGCTGACCGGCGTCAAGGTGGAGCTGAGCCGCCGCGTGCAGAAGGGCGAGCTGGATGCGCAGTTCGACGAGGTCATTGTCGCCACCGGCGTCGTGCCGCGCACGCCGCGCATTGCCGGCATCGACCATCCGAAGGTGCTGTCCTACCCGGACGTGCTGCGCGCCGGCAAGCCGGTGGGGCAACGCGTAGCGGTGATCGGCGCCGGCGGCATCGGCATCGACATGTGCGAGTTCCTGCTGGCCGAGGAGTCGCCACAGTCGGTGGCGTCCTGGGCGCGCGAGTGGGGCGTGGATTTTGAATCGAAAGCGGCGGGCGGGCTGGTCGAGCCGGCACATCCGTCGCCGAAACGCGAGGTGTACCTGCTGCAGCGCAAGGCGGGCCGCATGGGCTCCGGACCGGGCAAGACCACCGGTTGGGTGCACCGGCTGACGCTGCAACATCATGGCGTGCAGATGATGGCCGGTGTCGAATACCTGAAGATCGACGACGCCGGGCTGCACATCCGCGTCGGCGGGCAGGAGAAGGTGCTGGCGGTGGACAACGTCATCATCTGCGCCGGGCAGGAATCGGTGCGCGACCTGGCGCCGGTAGACGCCAAGGGCAAGGTTGTTGACAGGCGCTACCACGTGATCGGTGGTGCCGACCTGGCAGCGGAACTTGATGCCAAGCGTGCGATCCGGCAGGGTGCGGAACTGGCCGCGATGCTGTGATTCGTCCCCATCCAATGGAGCAAAAACCATGAGCGAACTCGTCACCATCACCGTTACCGACCACGTCGCCGATGTCCGCCTGAACCGGCCGGACAAGATGAACGCGCTGAGCATCCCGATGTTCGAGGCGATAGAGGCTGCGGCGGAAAAGGTGATGCAGGACACCTCGGTGCGGGTGGTGGTGCTGTCCGGCGAGGGGCGCTCGTTCTGCGCCGGTCTGGACCTGGCCAACTTCACCGACCCGAATGCGTTCGGCGGTCCGCAGGGCCCGTTCGGCCCGGGGCGTGGCGGCTTCTGGCCGAACTTCTACCAGAAGCCCGGCTACGTCTGGAAAGACGTGCCGGTGCCGGTGATCGCCGCGCTGCACGGCGTGGTGTTCGGCGGCGGGCTGCAGATCGCGCTCGGTGCCGACATCCGCATCGCGCACCCGGCCACGCGGCTGTCACTGATGGAGATCAAATGGGGGCTGGTGCCGGACATGAGCGGCACGCAGACGCTGCGCGACCTGGTGAGGATCGACGTCGCCAAGGAACTGGCGTTCACCGGCCGCATCGTCGAGGCGCCGGAGGCGGCACAGATCGGGCTGGTCACGCACCTCGATGAAAATCCGCGCGAGGCGGCGCTCGCGCTGGCACGCGAGATGGCGACCAAGAATCCCGACGCGCTGGCGATGGGCAAGCTGCTGTTCGAGACCGTCTGGCACGGCGACGATATCGCCGGCCTGGAGATGGAAGAAAAACTGCAGACCAAACTGATGATGACGCCGAACCAGGTCGAGGCGGTGATGGCCGGCATGCAGAAGCGTCCGGCGAAATTCGCCGACCGGAAAATCACCCGGCTGAACCGCCGCGAGCCGTTGGCCAACGGCTGAGTTGCCCCGCGCAACGGTCGGCCGGCGATTTGCGGGCCGGCCTTGCGACCCGCAGATCGCATCCATCAGCCCGGATGGATTTCCACCATGTCAGTTGCTTCATCGCTGGATATGCCGCTCGATCCGCCGGTGTCCGCCGAGGCGTTTGCCGAAGTGCGCCGGGCGCGCGTGCGGCAGGCTGCAGGCGATCTGCGCGGCGCCTTGCCGCATTTCCAGCAGGCGCTGCAACTGGCCGGCGAGCATCCGGGGCTGCTGGCGGAAATCGCCGTGCTGGCATTCGCCGGCGGCGACAGCGCGGCGGCAGAACAACTGCTGCGCCGTTCGCTCGCCCGCCGTGACGATGCCAACACCCGGCTGAACCTGGCGATTGCGGTTTACCGGCAACAACGCTTTGCCGAGGCCGCGACGCTGTTTGCCGCCGTGTTCGGCCAGGTCACGGTGACCAGCGAGCTCGCCGATGCCTACGCGTTCGCACTGGAACGCAGTGGTGCAGCCGATGCCGCGCTGCAGGTGCGCGAACAGGTGCTGGCCCAGTCGCCGACCGCCGCTCACGCACTCTGGCTGGCGACGACGCTGTTGCGGCTCGGGCGCCATGCGGCGCTGCAGCCACGTCTGGACGACTGGCTGGCGCAATTTCCCGACAGTGCCGAACTGCTCGGCCTCGCCGCCGAGCATGCGCTGGGGCAGGGCGATTACCCGCGCGGCTTCGCGTTGCTGGCCCGCCGCCTGGCGTTGACCGGCACCGGCATCGACGAGCCGCTGTTGGCGGCCTGTCCGCGCTGGGATGGCGAACCGTTCGACGGCCTCTTGCTGGTGACGCTGGAGCCGCACCTCGGCGAGGAAATCCTGGCGACATCCCTGTTGCTGCCGCTGATCGAACGCGGCCAGCGCGCCTGCATCGAGGTCGACCGGCGCCTGCTGCCGCTGTTGCGCCGCAGTTTGCCGTCGCTGGCGTTTGTCGCCCGCGGCGAGGCTGCACTGTCGGTACCGTTGCGCAGCGGCGAAAACTGCCGGCTGGCGACAACGGTGGATCTCGCGCGGCATTTCCGTCGCGAATTCCATGTGCCCGGTGCGCCGGGCTGGCTGCGTTGTGATGCGGCACGCCGTGAACGGTTGCGTGCTGCCTACCGCCAGCACTGGCCGGGCCGCACGCTCGTGGGAGTCAGTTGGCGCAGCCTGCGCCATTACAAGGATCTCGACCTGAAAAGCATGCCGCTGCCGGCGCTGGCAAAAACGCTGTCGTTGCCGGACACGCAGTTCATCGCGCTGCAGTACGGTGATGCGCGGGCTGATCTGGACGCGCTAGCAGGCACCGGATTGCCGGTGCCCTGGCAGGATCCGGACATCGACGCCACGCAGGATCTCGATGGACTCGCCGCGCAACTCTGTGCGCTCGACCTGTTCGTCACCGTGAGCAACACGACGGCCCATCTGGCCGGTGCGCTGGGCGTGCCGACCATCGTGCTGTTGCCGGAAGCGTTTCCGGTGTTCTGGCACTGGGGTCATGCCGGCGACGAATGCACCTGGTATGGCTCCGTCAGGCTGCTGCGCGCGCCGGCGGGCAGCGATGCGGGCGCACTCGATGAAGCAGTGGCCGAACAGTTGCGCCGGATGTCGCCGGCCGGCGACGCCTGAGGTCGTCCGCCGCAACTCGTTCGTTCAGTAACGCAGCCGCATGCCGCCGTCGAGCGGCAGGATGGCGCCGGTCATGTAGGCGCCGGCGCGCGAGGCGAGGAATATCGACAGGCCCGCGACGTCCTCCATGCTGCCCAGTCGGCCCATCGGCACGGTCGATGCCAGCTTGTCTTCCATCTCCGGCGTCTGGCGCATGTAGGCGGTCATGCGGCTCGGGAAGAACCCGGGTGCGATCGCATTGACGGTGATGTGCCGGTGCGTGAACTCGTTGGCCAGCATGCGCGTCAGCTGGTTGAGTGCAGCCTTGCTCGGGCCGTAGGCATAGGCCGCGATGCTGGCTGATTGTTCGGCGGCGATCGAGGTCACGTTGATGATGCGCGCCGGGTCGGCCTTCGATGCGGCTTTATCCAGCAGCGGCAGCAGGTCGCGCGAGAGTGCGAACACGGCTTTCACGTTCAGCGACAGCACGCGGTCCCAGGCTTCGTCGGGATAGGACTCCAGCGGCGCGCCCCAGGTGGTGCCGGCGTTGTTCACCAGCACATGCAGGCCATCGCAGTGCGTGGACAGCCAGGCTTTCACGGCGGCCCGGCCGTCCGGCTTCGCGATGTCGGCGGCCAGGCTTTCGCAGTGTCCCAGCGCCGACAGTTCCTGTTGTGCCGCCACACAGGCATCGGCCTTGCGCGAGACGATGAACACGCGCGCCCCGGCGCGGACAAAACCTTCGGCAATCATCAGGCCGATGCCGCTGGTGCCGCCGGTGACCAGCACGTTGCGGCCGGAAACGTCGTAAAGCGCGGAAAGGAAATCCGTGGGCGCGTTGCTCATGTCGTGGTTCCTGTCAGCAGGGAGTGCGATGACGGCGGGTTTCGCGCCGTGTTCAGAAGGCGGCCATCACCGTCAGCGTCGGCGTGAAGATGATGTCCTTCTCGCCGGTGTGCGGGTGGTCGATGCCGACCATGGCCTTGGCCGCCAGGCTGATCACCACGTTCGGTGCCGGCAGGCGCTCGATGCCGAAGGTGCCCCAGGCAGCCAGTTCGTGGTTGTAGTTGGTGCGGTCGACATCGACGCTGGCCAGGCCGACCTGCCAGAAGGTGCCGGACTGGTAGGTCTGGTTGTAGATCTTGAAACCCGCTTCCCAGATCGAGGAACGGTCGCCCCAGGCGTAGGACAGCGTCCAGCCGGTGTTGCGCGTGACATAGCCCTGGTACACCAGGTTGAGCGTGCCGTCGTCCGGCTCGAACTGGCCGTTGTCGAGCAGGCGCACCAAGTCCATGCCCACCGCGTGCAGCCGCGTGTTGTCCTCGGCACGGGCGGTGGTGGCGCCCGTTGCCGCGACGATGGCGATGGTGGCGACGGTGGCGAACAGCAGGGTCGAGGGCAGGACGTGTTTCATGGGGACTCCGTCAGCAGGTGTTCAGTCCTGGTCGTCGGCGTGCCGGCGTCGCCGGTACACGCGGTTCCAGGGATTGTCGGGATCGTCGTGCGCCTGCCTTTCGGCAACCGGCTCTTCGTCCTCGACGAGGTCGTCGCGGTAATAGCCGTCGGCATCGAGCAGCTCGTCTTCCTCGTCGTCGCCGGGGCCGTCCAGGCTGTCCAGGAAATCGTCCAGAACGTCCTGGGCGTCGGCCAGGAAGTCATCGGGCACCCAGACATCCACCAGCCCGCCGCCGGCCGGCAGTTCACCCACGCCGCCTTCCAGGAACTCGCCGGTGATGAACACCGGGATGCGCGTCTGTTCGAGCATGTGCCTGAGCAGGTGCGCCTCGATGCTGTCCTCGGCGGAAAACAGTTTCACCAGCGGCATGGGGCAGGGCATCCGGACGTGGTGCGCAGAGGCTAGGAGGTGCTGCCGGCGGGGTCAATCCGTTGTCGTGGT
>JBKHWN010000022.1:0-8028 GCA_046566505.1 Gammaproteobacteria bacterium | reverse complement strand
CCCCCCCCCAGACCCGACCCCCCCACCCTTGCACTCGCCCGCCCACTCGCCACACACTCCGATGGCAAACCTTGCCAAGCGGAGGGCCGTGCCATGGCCACCATGAACATCTCCCTGCCCGATGAACTCAAGGCCTTCGTGGACCAGCAGGTCGCCGACCATGCCTACGGCTCCGTCAGCGAATACCTGCGCGAGCTGATCCGCCGGCAACGCGACCAGGAAAGCCTGCGCTCCGCCCTGCTGGACGGCCTGCATTCCGGCCCGGCCACCCCCATGGAGCCGGACTTCTTCGACCGGATGCGAGAGCGCGCGCGCAGCCGGCATCCGGAATGACGAAGCCCCTCTACTGGCGCCCGCTGGCCCGGCAGGACGCCGACTCCCTTGCCGACTGGTACGCCCGCCAGGGCGGCCTGCCGCTGGAAGACGCTTTCATCGCGGCACTGGAGGCGGGCGCCCGCCTGATTGCCCGGCATCCCGGCAGCGGCTCCACCCGCCATGCCGCCCTGTTCCCGGACTTGCCCGTCCCGCTGCGTTTCATGCCGCTGAAACGCTTTGACCGCGTCCTCATCTACTACCTGGAGCACGCCGGCCACGTGGAGATCGTTCGCGTGTGGAATGCCGCACGCGATATTCCTGCCGATCTGTCGCCTGCCGACCTGCCTTCTCCTCTCCCTCGCGAACCCAAGGACCCCGCCTGAATGCCAAGCCTGAACTGGATCGGAAAAGACGCCGTCACCCGGCACCACAGGGACGTCCCGTTCCGCCTGCTGGAACCGGTGCCGTCGCTCTCCCTTCCTGCAGCACCTCACGCCTCCCCCGGTCAGCGCCCTCACCCCTCTCCCCCCGGGAGAGGGGCCGGGGGAGAGGGCGATTACGGCGGCAACTTGATCGTGCAGGGCGACAACCTGCTGGCGCTGAAAGCCCTGCTGCCGCGCTACGCCGGGCAGGTGAAGTGCATCTACATCGACCCGCCGTACAACACCGGCAACGAGGGCTGGGTCTACAACGACAACGTCAACAGCCCGGAGATCCGCCGCTGGCTGGGCGAGGTGGTGGGCAAGGAAGGCGAGACGCTGGACCGCCACGACCGCTGGCTGTGCATGATGTATCCGCGGTTGATGTTGTTGAAGCAGTTCTTGCGGGAAGACGGGGCGATATTCGTATCGATTGACGACAACGAGGTGGCGACGCTGCGGTTGCTGATGGATGAGATCTTTGGCGCCTCCCTGTTCGTTGGTGACATCGTCTGGCAGCACAGTGTTCAAGCGAAGGGTTATAGCGGAACCCTGTCCATTCACCACAACCACACGCTTGTGTATGGACGCGCAGCTTTCCGGCTTGGTGACTTGGCACGCACCGAAGAGCACAACATCAATTACTCCAATCCAGACCGCGATCCTCGTGGACCTTGGCGTAGCGGTGACGTTCGAAACGCACTGGTTCGCCCCAATTTGATGTACGACATTACAGCACCAAATGGGTGTGTAATTCACCATCCTGAAAAAGGGTGGCGTTTTAGTCGCGAGACATTTGATCGAGAACTAGCTGACGGAAAAATTATTTTCTCAAAGGATCAAAAGAGAATAATCAGAAAGATCTATTTGGCAGACCAGGCCGGCCGGGTACCAGAGTCGATTTGGTTTGCAACAGAAGCTGGAACGACCCGCGAGGCGACTGCCGAGGTCGCCGATCTGCTTGGGGAAAAAGGTGGGTTTGATACACCTAAACCTACACGTCTAGTCCAACGCATCCTGCAAATCGCCAGCGACAAAGACTCCATCATTCTCGACAGCTTCGCCGGCTCCGGCACCACCGCCCACGCCGTGCTGAAACAGAATGCCGAGGACGGCGGCAACCGCCGCTTCATCCTCGTCGAGATGGACGAGGACATTGCCCGCAACGTCACCGCAGAGCGGGTGCGGCGCGTGGCACAGGGCTATCGCAAAGGCGGCAAGAGCGCCCTCTCCCCTGCCCCTCTCCCTGCGGGAGAGGGGAAAGACCGGGTGCCCGGCCTCGGTGGCAGTTTCCAGTTCTGCAAACTGGGCAAGCCCCTGTTCGATGCGCGTGGCCACATCAGCAACGACGTGCGCTTCGCCGAACTGGCGCGCTTCGTCTGGTTCGTGGAAACCGGCATGGGCCTGCCGGCGGCCCGCGCCAGCAAAAAATCGGCCGATATCGCCAGCCCGCTGCTGGGCGTGCACGCCGGCCGCGCGGTGTACCTGCTGTACAACGGCATCCTCAAGGACCGCTCCATCGACGGCGGCAACGTGCTGAC
Source organism: Gammaproteobacteria bacterium (assembly GCA_046566505.1). GTDB lineage: Bacteria > Pseudomonadota > Gammaproteobacteria > Pseudomonadales > JADFDG01 > JADFDG01. The sequence continues at coordinate 5,753 of JBKHWN010000022.1, read as the reverse complement.
CACGCCACTGCTGCAACACCTGCCGCCGCACGAGGGGCCGAAGGTGGTTTATGCCGCACGCTCCGCCATAACGGCCGAACGCCTGCGCAAGCTGGGCATCGTGTTCAAGCAACTTCCCTACCAACTGCGGGTGGCGCCATGAGCCTCAAGGAATACCAGTCGACGGTGCTGGAACGCTACGAGGACTTCCTCCGCGCCTGGCGGGAGCAGGCCGAAGCGAACCCCGGCACACGCGAGGCGAGCCGCCTGGCCTTCGAAGCCAGCACGCTGGCGAACTTCGGCTTTCGCATTCCGTACCACGCACCGGCGGCATTGGCCGTCGACGATGTGCCGGTGGTTTGTCTGCGCGTGCCGACCGGCGGCGGCAAAACCCTCATCGGCGGGCACGCCATCGCCCGCGTGAAACGGACCCTGCAACCCGTCGTGCACAGCCTGACGCTGTGGCTGGTCCCGACCGAAGCCATTCGTTCCCAGACCTTGCGTGCCCTGCGCACGCCCGGCCATCTCCTGCACGACGAATTGCGCGCGCTGTTCGGTGAGGTGGCGGTACTGGATATCGATGAAGCACTTTCCGTCCCGCCCTCGGTGCTGGACAGCCACGACACGGTCATCGTGGCCACCATGCAGGCGTTCAAGCAGGCCGAAACCGAACGGCTGGCGGTGTACCGTCCCAACGGCGCCCTCATGGATCATTTTCGCGGCATCGAGGGCAGCGGCTGGTCACTGGCCGAGGCACTGGCTCTCAGGCGGCCTTTCATCGTGGTTGACGAAGCACACAACCAGGGCACGTCGCTGGCGTTCGACACGCTGGCCCGGCTTGCACCCTGCGCGGTGCTGGAGATGACCGCCACGCCGGACCGGCTGCACCAGCCCTCCAACGTGCTGGTGTCCGTTTCCGCTTCCACGCTGCAAGGCGAGGACATGATCAAGCTGCCGGTGGAGATGGCCGTCCATCCCGACTGGCGTATCGCACTGCGCGAAGCCCTCGCCTGCCTGGATCGCCTGCAGGCCGATGCCGACAGGGAGCGCGTGGCCACCGGCGAAACCCTGCGTCCGATCATGCTGCTGCAGGCCGAACGCCAGCAGAGGGACAACCCGGACGCGATGACGATAGACCGCGTCCACGAGGCGCTCACCGGTCTGTTTGGCGTGCCGGTGCAGCAGATCGCGCGTTCGGCCACGGGCGTGGACGAACTTACCGATGCCGATCCGGCCTCGTTGCGCTTTGTCATCACCGCCGACAAGTTGCGCGAGGGTTGGGACTGGCCTGCCGCCTATGTGCTCATGAGTTTCCGCGGCAGCAGTACGCAAATGGCCCTGGAACAGATCCTTGGCCGCGTCCTGCGAATGCCACAGGTCAAGCGCAAACAGCAGGAATCACTCAACCGGGCCTACGCCTTCGCGGTTTCCGACAACCTCTCGCACGTCGCCGCCACGCTGCGCGACGGGCTGGTACAGGCTGGATTTGAACGACAGGACGCCGACGACCTCGTCCGCACGACGCCCGGAACCACGCATCCCGACGACCTGTTCCGCAGCCAGGCCAGCGTGTCGTTCTCGCTGCCCGTCGAGAACGACCGGGTGATCCTGCCCGACTTTTCTCAGGTTCCTGAAGCCACGCGAAAGCGCATCGAAGCCAAACTGGACGTTTCGCCTGAAACCGGCAGCCTCACCCTGCGCGGCGAGTGGAGTGCCCAGGAACAGAAAGCCCTGAAGGCATCCTTCAGCGACGCCGCTGCGGTCGCGTCGGTGGAGCAGGCGTTTTCCCGGCTGCTCTCACCCGTGGAACCCGCACCGCCGTCGCCGTCGGAACGCAACGAATCCTTTTCTCTGCCGCTGCTGGCCTGGTCGCAGGATGACTGGGTGCATGACCTGGGCGAGGCACCTGCGCTTGAAGTCACGCTCTGTCTGAAGGATGTCGACGGGCGTCTGGATGACGGCGACTTTCCCCGCGAAGTGGAAACGCTGCAGCGGGCCCGCCTGGGCATGGGCGAGGCCGGCAAGTTGCGCCTTGACCCGCTGGCGCGACTGGACGTGCAGATGGGGCTGTTCGGCATCCGCGAGTCAGGCGGGATCGATGACTTGCTGTGGCCCCTGGAAAGGCAGTTGTGCGCGCCCGATCTCGACCCCGAAGAACTTGCCGCCTGGCTATCGGGGGCGCTTCGCCATTTGCAGGAAGAACGCGGCTTCCTGTCGGATGAACTGGCCTACCGGAAGGCGCGCCTGCGCGATGCGCTGGAAGCCAGGATCACCATCGGGCGGCAACTGGCGAAACAACAACGGTTTCTGGCGCTGCTGGAAGAAGAGCCGCGCATCAGTGCCGACGAACGCCTGCAATGCGTTTTCTCGGCCGGGCGCTATGCCTGGGACTGGCAATACAACGGGTTCGTCACGCTTCCCAAACACTTTTTCCCGCAGATCGGCAACCTGAAGTCGCAAGGCGAAGAGTTCGAGTGCGCGGATTTCATCGCCAACCGACTGGAGGGCGTACGCGACTGGATACGCAATGTCGAGCGCAAGCCGGGTGCGTTTTCGTTGCCGACATCGCGTTACCGTTTCTATCCCGACTTTCTCGTCCGGATGGAAGACGGGCGCATGCTCGTGGTGGAGTACAAGGGCGCAGACCGCTACGACCAGCCGGATCAGGTGGAAAAGCGGCGCATCGGCGAACTGTGGGCGCGACGGGCCGGCGAACGCTACCGCTTCGTCATGCCGCAGCGGAAAGACTGGCGCATGATCCGGGCGGCGCTGACGGAGTCTTGATAACGCCGGCACCCTCTCCCCCGGCCCCTCTCCCTCACAGGGAGAGGGGAGCAGCGAGGCCGCAGAAGAGAACTCTCCCCCAGCCCGTTCCTGCGTAGAAACCGCAGTCGCGCCCTCTTGGTTGATCAACCAAAATACGCGACCCTTGCCGCCCCACTGATTCAACAACCGCCAGGACCCGGCCGATGAGCCCCGCCCTTCGCCAGCGCGAACAGCCCGATGCGGACGAGCGCCCCGTCCGCGAGCGGCTCGTGGCCGCCGCGGTCGACCTCGTGCAGGCGCAGGGCCTGAAGGGGCTGAGCCAGGCGCGGGTGGCCGCGCTCGCCGGCGTCAGCCAGGGCCACCTGACCTATTACTTCCCGACCCGGCGCGACCTGCTCAAGGCCATCGTCGAGGCCATCCATGACGACATGGTCGCCAGCCTGGCCGGCCCGGCACCCGCGGGCGCCCCGTCCGCCACGCTGGACCAGGTCCGCGAGCACTACGCGGGACGCATCCGGCAGCCGCTGATGGCCCGCCTGATGCTCGCCCTGATCAATGCCATCGACGAGGACCCGTGCCTGCGCGTGTGGCTGGCCGGGTTCAACCAGGCCGTGCTCGGTGAACTGCGCACGATGCTGGCCGGCGCCGGCCTGTCGCCGACCGACGAGGAACTCTCGCTGCTGCATGCCGCCTTCATCGGCGCCGCCATACAGAGCGCGCACGCCCCCGACGCGCAGGCCGCCGACCGCGCGGCCGACCTGGCCCGGCGCGCATTCGACCGGCTCGTCGCCACCTGCTCCCCGGCTCCTTCCCCCATCCCCCCCAAGGAATGAACACGCCATGACCGTCCACGGCCCGCTTTCCCGGATCCCCGGCGTCCTGCTCGCCACCGACACCCTGCTGCTGGCGTCCTGCGGCGGCGGCAACGCGCCCGCCGGCGGACCGCCCGGTGGACCCGGCGGCGCGCCGGCGGTGACCGTGATGCCGGTGGAAGCGGCGGACGTCACGCTCACCACCGAACTGCCCGGGCGCACCGCGCCGTCCCTCGTCGCCGAAGTCCGGCCGCAGGTAGGCGGGATCATCCGCCAGCGGCTCTTCGCCGAGGGCGGCACGGTGAAGGCCGGGCAGGCGCTGTACCAGATCGATCCCGCCATCTTCCAGGCGAACGTGGACAGCGCCGCCGCGGCGCTGGCGCGCGCCGAGGCGAACCGCGACATGGCACGACTGAAGGCGAACCGCCACGCCGAACTGGTGAAAACCGGCGCCGTCAGCCAGCAGGCGCACGAAGAGGCGCAGGCCGGCCTGAAACAGGCCGAGGCGGACGTGGGCGCGGCCCGCGCCGCGCTGGATCGCGCCCGGGTGGACCTGGATTTCACGCGGCTCGCCTCGCCGATCTCCGGGCGGATCGGCCGCTCCGCCGTGACGCCCGGCGCGCTGGTCACCGCCAACCAGGCCGCCGCGCTGGCCACGATCCAGCAACTGGACCCGATCTACGTGGACCTGTCGCAGTCGAGCACCGAGATGGCCCGGCTGAACCGGGAATTCGCACAGGGGAAACTCCGGCGGCTCGCCGACGGCAAGGTGCCCGTGACGCTCACGCTGGAGGACGGCAGCGCCTACGCGCAGGCCGGCACGCTCGCGTTCTCGGAGGTTTCGGTCGACCCGCAGACCGGCACCGTCGCGCTGCGCGCGGTGTTCCCGAACCCGGACGGCACGCTGCTGCCGGGCATGTTCGTGCGCGCGAAGCTCGCGCAGGGCGTGCGCGAGGGCGCGGTTCGCGTGCCGCACGCGGCGGTCAGCCGCGATCCGCTGGGCAATGCGCAGGTCATGGTCGTCGGCACCGACAACGTCGTGCAGCCACGCCCGGTGCAGGTCGCGCAATCGGAAGGCAGCGAATGGGTGGTCACCGACGGCCTCGCGGCCGGCGACCGCGTGATCACCGAGGGACTGCAGCGGGCACGTCCCGGCGCGACGGTGACGCCACTGCTGCCCGGCGAAGCGCCGGAACCCCCGGCCGGATCGCCCGCCGGTGCGCCCGCCGCCGCTCCGAAGACCCGCTGAGGCCGGACCGCCATGTCACAGTTCTTCATCGACCGGCCCATCTTCGCGTGGGTCATCGCGATCGTGATCATGCTCGCCGGCGCGCTGTCCATCCTGTCGCTGCCCGTCGCGCAGTACCCGGCGATCGCGCCGCCGACCATCGCGATCAACGCCGCGTACCCGGGTGCCTCCGCGAAAGCGGTCGAGGATTCGGTCACCCAGATCATCGAACAGAAAATGACGGGCCTGGACGGGCTGCTGTACATGCACTCCTCGTCCGATTCCTACGGCCGCGCCACGATCACGCTCACCTTCGACGCCGACGTGAACCCGGACATCGCGCAGGTGCAGGTGCAGAACAAGCTGCAACTCGCGCTGCCGCTGCTGCCCTTCGCGGTGCAGCAACAAGGCGTGCAGGTGGCGAAGTCCGCGCGCAATTTCCTGATGATCATCGGCTTCGTCTCCACCGACGGGAAACTCAGCCGCGCCGACCTCGCCGACTTCCTCACGGCCTCGGTTCAGGACCCGCTCTCGCGCGTGACCGGCGTCGGCGAGGTGCAGGTGTTCGGCTCGCCCTACGCGATGCGCATCTGGCTCGATCCCGCAAAACTGCTCAAGTACCGGCTCATGCCGTCCGACGTGATGGCGGCCGTGCGCGCGCAGAACGCGCAGGTGTCCGCCGGCCAGCTCGGCGGTACGCCGGCCGTGCCCGGCCAGGGCTTCACTGCGACGATTACCGCGCAGAGCCGCCTGCAGACCGTCGGCGAGTTCGAGCGCATCCTGCTGCGCACCACCGGCAGCGCTGGCGAGGTGCGGCTGAAGGACGTCGCCCGCGTCGAGATCGGCACGGAAAACTACGGCATCGCCGGCCGCTACAAGGGCCAGCCGGCATCGGGCATCGGCGTGCGCCTCGCCGCCGGCGCGAATGCGCTGGAAACCGCCGGGGCCGTGCGCGCGAAGATCGAGGA
>JBKHWN010000021.1:0-6351 GCA_046566505.1 Gammaproteobacteria bacterium | reverse complement strand
TGGATGCTGGTGACCGGCAGCAAGGCGTACATGGTGACGCAGGATGATGGCGAGACCACGGTGATCGACATCGACAGCCTGCCGAAATTCGCGATGCCCAGGGGCAAGCCCGCAGCGAAGGCGGACGGCAAGGAACCGAAAGTCGTCATCAACAAGACCGGGCGCACGGAAACCATTGCCGGCATCAAGGGTGATGTCTACGACATCCGCGTCGACAACGAACGCCATGAAGTGGTGTTGTCCACCGAAAAAAAGGCGCAGGCCCTGAACAAGGCTTTCATGGCGTTGAGCAAGCGCATGTCGCAAAGCCTGGGCGCCGACATGTCGGCGCAACTGGAGCTGGCCAGCCGCGAGGCACAGAAGCACGGTTACGGTGGCCTGCTGCGCAGCAACCAGGACTTCGTGTTGCAGAGCCTGAAGGAAACGAAGTTGCCGGCGAGTCACTACGCGTTGCCCAAGGGCGCCACGCCAATGCAGATGCCGGCCATGCCGCAGTTCGACCCGGCGATGATGCAGCAGATGCAGCAACAGATGCAGCAGATGATGAAGGAGCAGGGGCGCTAGTCGTGGTGATGGCGGCGGGCACATGCCCGCCGCCGGCGCCAGCCTCAGGCGGCAGTGCGCTTGCCGCTGCGGATATCGGAGATGGCGCGCAATACGTCGCGCCGGCTGATCTGCCCGACCAGGGCGCCGGCTGAATCCACCACGGGCAGGCGGCGCCGCTTGTGGTTCAGGAAAATCTCGGCGACGGTCACGATGCTCTCGTCGGCGCCGATGGTCTCGATTTCGGTCGACATGAAGTTTTGCACCTGGCCGCTGCTCATGTCGTGATAGCCGGCATGCAGCAGTTCGCGCAGGCAGTCCACTTCCGAGAACACGCCAACCAACCGCCCGTCAGCGACGACCGGCGCGCCGGAAATACGGCGGTCGAGCAGTACGCCGATGGCCTGCTCCACCGACATTTCCGGCGACAGGGTGACGAGGTCGCGCGCCATGTAATCGGCAACACGGATCGAGCGCAGCATGGTGATTTCCTCCGGGTGATTCCCTTCGCGAGCGTCCGCCCCGAGGATGCAACGGCCTTCCCGCGCTTGTCTACCGCTTCCGGCCGGCGCCTGTTGCCCGGTTCAGGACATGCCGCACATGCCGCCACCGCAGCCCATGCCGCCACCCATGCAGGGCGGCATGTCGGGTGTTCTGGTGCTGCCCACCACACCGCCGGTGGTCAGTACCTTCTGTACCGGCGTATCCGCCGGCGTGCCGTCGTCGGGCAGGCCGGCCGCTGCGCAGAGTTCGCCCCAGGTTTCCGGGCTGGCGCTCATCGCATGGTTCGCCTCGATCATCCGTTCGCCGTGGCCGATGCGGTAGTCATAGAGCGGCATGGTGCTTTCTCCGGGAGACTGGTTGTCGATCAGCCGATTTTGCCAGCGGGCTTTTCGCTGATCCACAGCCGGATCGTGCCGCGCACCACCACCACGCCGTTGCTGTCGAAGGCGGTGACCTTCACGTCGAGGTCGCCGGGCTTCCAGTCGCCGGGATTGATCTCGGCGGTGCCGGTGATGTCGCTGCCGGCCTTGGCGGTGTAGTCGAGCGTCATGCCCTTGGGGATCCAGCGCAGGTTTTTCGGGACCGATGCCTCGGCGCAGGCGCCCATCGCCAGTTCCAGCAGGTTGCAGATGGCGATCACGTGCACGGTACCGATGTGGTTTTCCAGCGCGCGCTTTTTCTTCAGCGAGACCTTCGCGTAGTTCGGGCGCAATTCTTCGATCAGCGGCGCGATGGTGCTGAAGTAGGGCGCTCGGTTGGCGACGGCTTTCGAGAACAGCCATTTGCCGCCCGGGTAGCCGGACATGCGGTTCCAGAGGGCGAGCACGCGGTTGCTGTCGGTCATGGCGGCGTTTCCGGGTTGTGGATGGCGGTCAGGCGGCGGGCAAAGGTAGCAGAGGACCGGCCGGCAGGATGCGCGGCTGGTCGGGCATGCTGCGGGCAGGCAGCGCCGGGCGGTGACCGTCCTGCCGCATGAAGTGGCCGTCATCGTCATTGACCGGCCGGTCACGCGGCCGGTCTTATTGGCGCACAACGCCTGTATCCCGCATGCGAGTCCTGTCCGAGTGAGGAGCCCGACGATGTTCGAACCCAGCGAAATGGCGAAGATGACCGGCCAGATGACCCGCCAGTGGGTCAATGCCAACCTGTTCCCGGCCCTGCCGGCGCTTGAGCACGGCGAGCTGCTGCCCTACGACCTGATGCGCGACATGGCGAAGAAATTCGGCATCAGCGACATGGCGAGAATGGCGCTGGAAAAGAAGGTGAAGAAGATGCGCGAGGGCGGTGCCGACGCCGGAAAAGGCGGCCTCGCCGCGCTGATGGACGACGGCGGCGGCATGGACCCGATGATCGGCACCATGATCTCGAAGGAACTGTGCCGCGCGTCGCCGGGCTTCGCGATGAGCTGGGGTGTGTCGGTGGCGCTGGCCGGCGGCGCGATCATCAGCAAGGGCACTGCGGACCAGGTGGAGAAATACGGCATTCCGCTGGCGACCGTCGAGAAGATCGGTTCCTGGTGCCTGACCGAGCCGGGCGCCGGTTCCGACGCGTTCGGCTCGATGCGTACGACCGCGAAACCCGACGGCGACGACTACATCCTGCGTGGCCAGAAGACGTTCATCACCAACGGCCCCTGCTCGGACATTTTCGTGGTGTACGCGAAGGTCGACCGTGGCCAGCCGCGCGAGGAGCAGCAGGTCAACGCCTTCATCCTTGAAAAGGGCATGAAGGGTTTCGACCAGGGCAAGCCGATGAAGAAGATGGGCATGCGCGACTCGCCGACCTGCGAGCTGTTCTTCGATGACGTGCGCATCCCGAAAGCGCAACTGCTCGGCGGCGTGGAAAAAACGGCGGAAGGCCGCAAGGACACCAAGGAATCGCTGGGCACCGAGCGCTCGGGCATCCCGGGCATGGCCTGGGGGATCATCGAGGAGTGCCTGGAGCGCAGCGTCAAGTACGTCAACGAGCGCAAGCAGTTCAATCGCGCGATCGGCGAGTTCCAGGCCGTGCAGCTGGACATCGCGGACATGTACATGAAGCTGAAGAACGTCGAGAACATTTGTTACCGGCTGGCATGGATGCAGAAAAATGGCGTGCAGGACGTCGCCTTCATCAACGCAAGCAAGGCCTACTGTTCGCAGGCCTGTGTCGACGTGTCGCTGCGCGCGATCCAGTTGCACGGCGGGTACGGCTACATGGAGGAGTACCACATCGAAAAGCTGGCGCGTGATTCCAAGCTGCTGGAGCTCGGTGCCGGCACCACGCACATCAACTACCTGTCGGCGGCCCGCGCCGTGCTCGGGCAGGCGTGATGGGCGCCGGGGGCCTGCCGCTGGCCGGGCGGCTGAAATCCGCGCGCGAGGACCTGCGCGCGGTGCGCCGGGCGCTGCGCGCGCTGCCGCACCTGCGGCCGGGCGCACGGACGACGATTGCCACGCTGCTTGCCGGGCGGGCGCGCCGGGCGCCGTCGGCCACCGGGCTGATCTTCGAGGACCGCCACTGGAGCTGGCGCGAGCTGGACGAGACCGTGAACCGCTGGGCGCGCGAGCTGGCGGCGCGCGGCGTGCGCGCTGGCGACGTGGTCGCGCTGGTGATGGACAACCGCGCGGAATACCTGATTGCGCAGACGGCGCTGGTGCGCCTGGGCGCGGTGGTCGCCTTCGTCAATTCGCACCTGAGCGGTGATGCGCTGCGGCACGCGATCACGGTGTCGAAGGCGACGGCACTGATCGTCGGTGTCGAGCACGCACAGGAAACCGCGGCGTTGCGCCCGGTGCTGACTGATATTCCGGATACACGCTGGTGGACCGTCGGTGATGGCGGCGATGCCGCGGCTGCCGATTCACTCGATGCCGCAGCAGCAAGGCAGTCGTCGCTGCCGCTCGATGGTGTCGTGCCACGCCAGGCGGCAACCGGCTGCTACATCTACACCTCCGGCACCACCGGCTTGCCGAAGGCGGCGATCGTCACGCACCGGCGCTGGCTGCTGGCGGCGGCGGGTTTTGCCTTCGTGCTGGCCGACGCCGGCGAGCAGGATGTCATCTACTGCACGCTGCCGCTGTACCACTCCAGCGGCCAGTTCGCCGGCTGGGGCGGCGCGCTGTTTTCCGGTGCCGCGCTGTTGCTGCGCCGGCGATTTTCCACGCGCGAATTCTGGCGGGACGTGCACGCGCACCGCGCCACTGTGTTCCTGTATATCGGCGAACTGTGCCGCTACCTGCTGAACGCGCCGCCGCAACCGCTGGAGCGTGGCCACCACCTGCGCGTCGCGGTCGGCAACGGCTTGCGGGAAACGATCTGGGCTGATTTCCAGCAACGCTTCGGCATCCCGCTGGTGCGCGAGTTCTACGGCGCCACCGAAGGCAACGTCGCGTTGCTGAACGTGGAGGGCCGTCCGGGCTATGTGGGCCGCCTGCGTCCGGGCATGGCCGTGGTGGCCTGCGATCCCGATACCAGCGAGCCGCTGCGCGATGCGCAAGGGCGCTGTCGTCGCGTGGCCGAAGGCGAGACCGGACTGCTCATCGGCTTCATCAACCCGGTGATGGCGTTCGATGGCTATCTCGACCGGAAAGCCACCAGCAAGAAGATCATCGCGGGCGTTTTCTTCAGCCGCGACCGCTGGTTCAACACCGGCGACCTGGTGCGCGTCGATGCCGGCGGCTGGGTTGCCTTTGCCGATCGTGCCGGCGACAACTACCGCTGGAAGGGCGAGAACATTTCCGCCGGCGAAGTGGAGTCGGCGCTGCATGGCTGCGCCGGGCTGCGCGAGTCGATCGTCTACGGCGTGGAAGTGCCGGGCGCGGAAGGACGCGCCGGCATGGCGGCGCTGATCGTCGACGACGGCTTCTCGATCGACACCTTCGCCGACTGGGTGCGGACACGGGTGCCCACCTTCCAGCAGCCGCGCTTCGTGCGCATCCTCGGCGACGCGGCGCGCACCACCGGCACCTTCAAGTACCAGAAGGCGGCCTATCGCGCCGACGGGTTTGATCCGGCCCGGGTCGCCGACCCGCTCTACGTCCGCGTCGCCGGCGGCTACCGGCTGCTGGATGCCGCCGCCCACGAGGCGATCCGGCAGGGGCGACAGGCCGTCGACTGAGCGGGTGTTCCGGGTTGTCCGGCGCGCCGCGCGCAGGTTTCACATTTCTGTCACAACACGCGGTCATCCTCGCCGGCGTTCCCCTGACGAACCCGGAGAAGTCCATGCGTCGCGTACCGAGTTTCCTGCTTGCCGTTCCTGCTGCCGCGCTGATCGTTGCCGGTTGTGCTTCCACCCAGCCGACGGCGCAGCCGGTCGCGCCGGCAGCAGCCGTTGCCGCACCGGCACCGGCTCAGGCCGAAGCACCGAAGCCGAAGGTTTCCGCCGAGTTCTACGAGGTTTTCCACGACAACGGCCGCGTCTACCGGTTCGACGATTTCAAGACCTATCACGAGTTCCTGGCCACCGGCGAAGTGGCATACGTGCTGACCCAGATCGGCGCCGGCCCGAAAGGCGAAACGGTGGTCTGGGGCCAGACCAAGGCGAACGCGGGCAAGTCGAGCGGCTTCCCGGGTTACGAACTGGTGGCAGGAAACCTGAAGCCGGACGAGCTCTACGCCGAGGTGATTAACAAGGGCCGCATCTATGTCGCGGACGACCTGAAGGAACTGATGACGTTCCGCAACAGCCACGAGGCGACCTATTCGTTCGTTGACGTTGGTTCCGGGCCGAAGGGAGAGACCGTGGTCTATGTGTTGACCAAGGCGGCCTCCGGCAAGCGCCCGGATGCGTTGATCGCCATGTTCAAGGCCAAGCGCGGCCTGTAAGCCCGCAGATGCCTTGATGGAGGGCCGGCTTGCCGGCCCTTTTTTCGTTGTGGCCTGGCGGCAGGGCCCGGGTCGCGCCCCGGCCAGTACGGCAGCTGTGGTGCTGCGCTATGGTTCGGCTTCCGCTGCCAGCCCGAGCCCGCCATGCAGAAGATTCCCCGCGACCCGGCCAATGACTACAGCAACGAGATGGCCCGTGCGCGCCGCGACGCGGCCCGCGCCGAAACCGGTGCCGTGCTGGAGCACGTCGGCCGCTATTCCTTCGACCCGGCGGTGTTGCCGGGCAACATCGAGAACTTTGTCGGCGTCGCCCAGGTGCCGGTCGGGCTGGCCGGCCCGCTGCGCATCGACGGCGAGCACGCGCAGGGCGAGTTCTACGTGCCGATGGCCACCACCGAGGGCACGCTGGTCGCCAGTTATTCGCGCGGCATGCGCCTGTGCCGCGAGGCCGGCGCCATCCGCACCACGGTGATCGACGATGCCATGCAGCGCGCGCCG
>JBKHWN010000020.1:0-3511 GCA_046566505.1 Gammaproteobacteria bacterium | reverse complement strand
CATAACTGACGTGGTTGCACACCACCAGTGCCGGTCCTTCGCGCGGGATGCGCTCGTCGCCGACGATGCGCAGCCGGTAGACGAGGTTCAGCACGATCCACACCACGAAGCGCACCAGGAATTCCGGCACCAGCGTGTAGATGTAGATGGCGACCAGCGCGTTGGCCAGCGCACAGACCCAAAGCAGAGTGACGATGCCCATGCCTGCCTGGAAGGCCAGCGCGGCGGCGATCGAGGCGATCACCATCGCCAGCGCATTGAGTGCATTGTTTGCCGCCTGCACACGCGAGACGTGGCTCTTCTCGGTGCGTGACTGGATCAGCGCATACAGCGGCACGATGTAGAAACCGCCGAACAGCCCGACGGTGGCCAGCGCGGCAGCCACCGGCCAGTCGATCCCGGCGAATGCCAGCCAGCCGATGCCGGCGTGCGGCACCCCCGGCGTCGCGGCCCACAGCCACAACAGCGCCACGGTCAGCCCGATCGAGCCCAGCGGCACCAGGCCGATTTCCACCGTGTGCCGCGACAGCCGGTCGCAGAGCAGCGAGCCGGCGCCGACGCCGACGGAAAATACCGCCAGCAACAGCGTGACCACGCTTTCATCGCCGCCCAGCACGTCGCGGGTGTAGGCGGGCAGCACCGAAAGCACCACCGCGCCCAGCGCCCAGAACCAGCTGACGCCGATCAGCGAGCGGAACACCGTCGGGTTGCCGGCGGCGTAGCGGAAAATCCGCCAGGTCGTGGTGGCGGGGTTCCAGTCAATGGTGAGCGCGGGGTCGGCCGGCACCTGTTTCGGGATGAAGAAGCTGGCGATGGTGCCCAGCACGGCGAGCGCCAGCAGCGCAGCGATCAGCGGCGCCGGTGACGCTTGCGCGGCGAGCAACCCGGCGAACAGCGTTCCGAGCAGGATGGCGAGGAAGGTGCCGGTTTCCAGCAGTGCGTTGCCGCTGGTGAGTTCACGCTCGCCGAGCACCTGCGGCAACAGGCCGTACTTGGCCGGCCCGAAAAAAGCCGATTGCGCACCGGCAAGGAACAGCGCGGCCAGCAGCAGCGGCAGGCTCTTCAGTGCGAAACCGGCGCCGGCCAGCACCATGATGAAGATCTCGGCGATCTTGACCACGCGCATCAGTGCCGCCTTGTCGAATTTGTCGGCGAATTGCCCGGCCATCGCCGAGAACAACAGGAAGGGCAGGATGAACAGGCCGCCAGCGAGTTGCGCGATGACCTTCGGGTCCATGCTGCTGTATTCGGCGGTGCGGTAGGTGGCGATGATCACCAGCGCGTTCTTGAACACGTTGTCGTTGAGCGCGCCCAGGGCCTGGGTCAGGAAGAACGGCCCGTAGCGGCGTTCACCGAGCAGCGAGAATTGCGAGGCCATCGTGGCTCCTGTCATCCGGGAGGGGCGCTGCGGGGAAACCGCGGTCGCGCCGGCGATATTACCCGACGTGTAAGATGCTGCAGTCGTTGCCGTCGAGTCCGCGCCATGTCCTTTGATCCTGCTGCTGCCCGTGCCGCGCTGCCCGTCCTCGACTGGCGGGCACCGGCGGCGCCTGCGGGCGAACTGCCGGCCTACGCCCGGCATTACGGGCTGGATGCGCTGGCCGGTCCGGGTATCCGCCACGGGATGGGCCGCATCGAGGCTGCCGGCTACCGCATCGCCGTGCAGTGCTGGCGGCATGACGATGGCGCGCGCGGCACGGTGCTGGTGCTGCACGGCTACTACGACCACATCGGCATCTTCGACCATGTGATCGCGCACCTGCTGGCGCTGGGCTTCGACGTGGTCGCGTTCGACCTGCCGGGGCACGGCCTGTCGTCCGGCGCGCCGGCGGTGGTCGACGACTTCGCCACCTACCAGTCGGTGTTGCAGTCGGTGCTGGCCGGCCTGCGCGAATCGGGCCTGCCGTCACCCTGGCATGTCGTCGCCCAGAGCACCGGTGGCGCGATCCTGATGGACTACCTGTTGTCGCAACACCGGGACGGCGTCGCCGTGCCGTTGTCCCGTGTCGTGCTGCTGGCACCGCTGGTGCGCCCGGTGCACTGGCGGACGAACCGGCTGCTCTACCACGTCATGCGACCGTTTCGCGATGCGATTCCCCGCAAGTTTGCCGTCAACTCGCACGACGCCGACTTCTTGCGCTTCCTGCGCGACGAAGATCCGCTGCAGGCGCGTGAACTGTCGACGCGCTGGGTTGGCGCGATGAAGCGGTGGATACCGCGCATGGAAGCTCACGCCCCAAGTGATTTCCCGCTGACCATCGTTCAGGGCGACGAGGACGGTACCGTCGACTGGCGGCACAACCTCGGCGTCATCCGCGAAAAATTCCCGCGCGCGGATATCCATCTGGTGCCCGGTGGTCGCCACCAGCTGGCCAACGAGGCACCGCCCTGGCGTGCGCAGGTGCTGGCCGTGATCACGCAAACCCTGTCCTGAGGAAGCTGCCATGACGCGCATGGACTGGACCCGTCTGCTCGACCGTACCCGCTACCACTCCAGCGACGCGGCGCGTGACGAGCTGGGTCGATCGCCGTTCCACAAGGACCACGACAAGATCGTGTTCTCCGGCGCCTTTCGCCGCCTGGGCGGCAAGACGCAGGTGCACCCGCTGTCGCGCAACGACCATGTGCACACGCGGTTGACACACTCGCTGGAAGCCGGTTGCGTCGGTCGCTCGCTGGGCATGCGGGTCGGCGAACTGCTGCGCAACGAACTGCCGGCGTGGACGGTGCCGGCCGACCCGGGCGTGATCGTCCAGGCCGCGTGCCTCGCGCACGACATCGGCAACCCGCCGTTCGGCCATGCCGGCGAGTACGCGATCCGCGACTGGTTCCGCAGCGCCGAGCAGCGTGGCCTGCTGGCGACCCTGGACGAGGACGAGCGCGCGGACCTGGTCAATTTCGAAGGCAACGCGCAGGGGTTCCGTGCCGTCACGCAGATCGAATACAACCAGTTCGAGGGCGGCATGCGCCTGACCTGCGCCACGCTGGGCGCGCTGATGAAATATCCGTTCAGCTCGCGCCACATCGGCAACGGGAAGTACGGCGTCTGCCGCACCGAGCTGCACATCCTGCGCGACGTCGCGACGCGGCTCGGGCTGATCGAGCTCGACGACGAGAAATGGTGCCGGCATCCGCTCGCCTACCTGACCGAGGCTGCCGACGACCTGTGCTATGCGGTGATCGACCTGGAGGACGGCGTGGAGATGGACATCCTCGGCTACGAGGATGTCGAGCCGGTGTTCGCGCTGTTGTCCGACGGCGAGCGGCCGGTGGCTGCCGGCAAGTATTCCGACCGCCGCCGGCTTGCGGCCTGGCGCGGCAAGATCATCGAGCGCGCGGTGTCGGAGGTTTCGCGTGCCTTCGTCGAGCAGCAGGACGCGCTGCTGCGCGGCGAACTCTCCAGCGAACTGATCGATTACTGCCACCCGGACGTGCGCGAGGGGATACGCGAGGCCAAGACGCTGGCGCGCGAGAAGATATTCAACAACCATCGCAAGACGCAGATCGAGAT
>JBKHWN010000019.1:0-13640 GCA_046566505.1 Gammaproteobacteria bacterium | reverse complement strand
CCTGCACCAGTTCCCGCTGCAGGCCGACCTCTTCCTCGCTCTCGCGCAGTGCGGTGGCGATAAGGTCCGGGTCACCGGGATCCCGCTTGCCGCCGGGGAAGGCCACCTCGCCGGCATGGGAATTCATGTTCTGCGCCCGCCGGGTCAGGATGATCTCCGGCGCCCGCTCCGATCCGGTGACCGGCACCAGCACCGACGCCTCCGGCAGCGCCTGGTCCAGCGGCGCCGGGCGATATTGGCGGATGCGGTCGATCAGTTGCTCAAGCATGGCGCGGCACAGGTTTCAAACGGGCGTATGACGGCTTTATCGCCCGAAGCCGCCGGCGGGGCAAGAGGGAATAACCCTCACCCCGCCGTGCCGGCGGCCTGTTCCATGGCACAGCGGACAGGGCAGCACCTACAATGCCGGCGCCTGTTCCGGGTGGGGAGTCCAGTGATGCGTTTTTGCAGTGACTGCGGCAGCGAGCAGCTTGCCTTCGAAATCCCGCCGGGCGATACGCGGCCGAGGCACGTCTGCAAGTCCTGCAACATGATCCACTACCAGAATCCGCGCGTGGTCGCCGGCTGCCTGGTGGTCGATGGCGACAAGGTGTTGCTCTGCCGGCGTGCAATCGAACCACGGCGCAACTTCTGGACACTGCCGGCCGGCTTCCTGGAAAACGGCGAGACGATGCAGGAAGGCGCCGAGCGTGAAACGCGCGAAGAAGCCGAAGCGAAAGTGGCCGTCACCGACATCTATACACTCTTCAACCTGCCGGCGATCCACCAGATACATGTGTTCTACCGCGGTGACCTGCAGGACGGCGCCTACGGTGCCGGCGAGGAATCACTGGAGACCAAACTGTTCGCCGAGCACGAGATTCCCTGGGAGGAACTCGCGTTCCCGACGGTGACCAAGACGCTGCGCTACTACTTCGCCGACCGGCAGCGCGGCGAGTTCCCGATCCGGGTCCGGGATATCCCGCGGCGAGGCTGAGGCCGCAGCGCGCGTGGCCGGAACCGGTCAGCGGATCGTCAGCCCGGCGCGCTGCGCACCCGGTTGCAGTCCCAGTCCGCGCAGGCTCTGCGCGTCGACGCGCAAGGCACCCCCCGCGTCCACGGACACCCGCAAGGTGCTGGAGCGCGGGGAACCGGATGGCTCGACGCCGGGATCCGAGCCGCCACCTTCGTTACCGCGCACACCTTCACCCGCACCGGCACCCGCGCCACCACCTTCCGAACCGCCCTGATCACCGCCGCCATTGCCACCGAGATCGCCGGACGCCCCGCCCGTGCTCTCGCCGCCAGTCTGCGAGCCATCGCTGCTGTCGATGCCGCGCATCCCGCCAACCCCGAGCCGGCCGCCACCCATGCCGCCGCGCACTGCCATGGCCTGCCCGGGCACGGCGAAACGCGCCTGCGGTCCGCGCACGGCACCACGCATGGCATCGGTTGCGCGGGCGGGATCGAATTCCTGTACCTGCACATCCCACGCGCCCTTGCCCGCCGGCACCACGGCACCGACGGTAAAGCCGAGGCCGCGCACCGCCTCTGCGACCTGCTGCTGTTCACGGGCGGCCGCGGCAACCGGCGCGACCGCCGCGGGCTTCGCGGTCTTGAGATCAACCGACATGACGACGGGGCTGGCTGCAAGCAGGACCAGGGTGACGATGACAACAGGCAACTTCCGCGTGCGCATGGGATTTCCTCCGGTTGGACTGGCGCACTCTAGCGCAGGGCCGACCCGGGAAACGCGACGCAGGTCAACCCTGGCTCAACGGCGCGCGGCGTTTTCACCAATCAGTTCCACCCAGCGCGGGAACAGCCCGGACGGGAAGTCGTGGCCCATGCCTTCGATCAGCGCCAGGCGTGCGCCCGGAATCAGTTGCGCGCTGCGCTGGCCGCCCGCCGGGCGCACCAGCGGATCATCCCGCCCGTGGATGACCTGGGTCGGCGCCCGCACATTGCCGAGCAGGTCCTCGAACGAACCGGTCGCGAGGATGCCGTGCGTCTGCCGCGCGATGCCGGCAGGACGATAGGCGCGATCAAAAGCGTCGGCCGCCATCTTTTCCCGCTCTGCACGCGGCGTCAGGTAGCCCGGGCTGCCGATGGCCTCGAACAGGGCGACGGTGCGCGCGACCACCGATGCGCGGTCATGCTTCACGCCAAATGGCGGCGCCAGCTTGAGCAGCACATCCAGACGCGGCATCGGCAGTTTCGGGCTGTTGGTGCTGGACATGATCGAGGTGAGCGACAGCACGCGATCCGGGAACGTCGCGGCGACGATCTGCGAGATCATGCCACCCATCGAGGCGCCGACCAGGTGCGCACGACGAATGCCCAGCGCATCGAGCAGGCCCACCGTGTCGCGAGCCAGGTCGTGCAGCGTGTAGTTGGCATCCAGCTTTGCGCCCAGCTTCGAGCGAAGCATGTCGCGCTGCAGATGGAAGCGGATACGGCGGTTGCCGCTGCCCGACAGGCCGATATCACGATTGTCGAAGCGGATCACGCGGAAGCCCCGCGCGATGAGTTGCGCACAGAACTCATCCCGCCAGTGGATGAGCTGGGCAGACAGGCCCATCACCAGCAACAGCGGTTCGCCCTGCTCCGGGCCGGCGATCTCGTAATGCAGGGTGACGCCGTTGGCCTCGGCTTCACCGCGCTGCCAATCAATGAGGGGCGCTGCCTGTGCGTTCATCAGAATTTCTCCAGCCGGATCACGGCGTAGGCCGGTTCTTCGTAGGGATGCGCCGTCTTCATCGCGGCAACGACGGCAGCCACGCGATCATCGGCGACCACCAGTTCCACGCGCCACTCATCGACCTGCCCGAGCGCACCAACGGTACCTATATGCGGATCGGCGCCTGCCAGCGGGCGGAATTGCCCGGTGCCAAGCACCTGCCAGCAACAGTGATCGTAGTCGCCGATACGTCCGCCGCCGGCGGCGAACATCGCCGCCTTGACCGCCTCGCGGTCGGCATCGGGCACATACACGCTGATCTGGTACATCGCCTTCACTGCCACTCGCGCATGGCGATCCAGACGCCTTCCGCATGCACCGTCTGCTCGCCGTTGACGAAGAAGCGGCCCTCGCAGAACAGCTTGCGGCCATCGATGCGCAGGATCCGTGCTTCCATGTCGATGTCGGTGTTGATCGGGGTGCCCTTGATGTAGCGGATGTTGAGCGTACCGGTCACGCCCATGGTCTTGCTGATGTCCTGGGTCTTGGCCATCAGCACGTCCAGCATGGCCGCGATGACCCCGCCGTGGACGCGACCTGGCGGGCCCTGGAAAGTCAACCCGAGGTTCGCGCGGCCGCGCACCAAGTCGCCGTCCAGCCACAACGTCATCGGCGGCGAGATCGGCGTCGAGAGGCCGGTGAAAATTTCATAGTCGAGGATGTCCAGCACGTCCTGCCGCGTCGCAGTCCGGGCGAACAGCCGCTCATAGATGCGCATCTGCGAACGGCGCTTGTATTCACCACTGCGCGCGGAGACCGACTCCAGTTGCGCGGCGATTTCCTCAAGCACGTTTTCCGGCATGTCGGCACGGATCATGCGCTCGGTGATTTCCTTGAGCGCGGTGCCGATGCGGCGTCGCAGCAGATATTCCGGCGTCGCCTCCGGTGGCTCACCGATCGAGATGTCAGACAGGTGCCAGGGCTTTTCGTTCGCTTCATCCTGCATGTATGACTCCGGATTCTTGCTGCCGCCAGGCGACGGCGATCAGGGACGTGACGACGGGCGCAGGCCCGCGCAGCGCTCAGGCCGGGCTGCCCTCGGCTTTCGGCTTCGGCAGGATGAACACGCCCTCGGCCTCGGCGGTGACCTTGCCGTCGGCCAGCAGCCGGCCGGTGATGAAGGCCTTGCGTCCTTCCATGCGCTGCACCTCGGCCTCGCCGCGCAGTTCGGTCTCTATCGGCGTCGGCGCGAGGTAGCGGATGCTCAGCCCGCCGGTCATCCCGAACAGGCCGTTCACGTGCTGCACGCGCGAGAGCAGCGCGTCGAAGATCCAGGCGATCACGCCACCGTGTACGCAACCGGGCGGGCCCTGGTAGGCAAGCCCGCAGTTGACGCTGGCGACCACGGTCGGCAGGTCCTGCGCGAAACGCAGGCCCGGCGCGATGGCGTTGCTCTCGCCGCTCACCGAGTCGAAATCGAACAGGTCCCAGATATCGAGCAGCGATGCCTCGCCGTGCCACATGCGGCGATGCCCGGCCTTTTCGTCGCGCCGCGCATGTTGCCCCGCCTCCGCGGCAATCGCCTCGGCGGCATCCGCCCAGCGGGCAAGATCGTCGGCACCGGCATCGATGCGCACGATCTGCGAAGCCAGCCGGTTCAGCGCCGACGCGAGACGCCGGCGCTCGGCGTAGTGCTCGACGGGCGCGCCGCGCATCAGCACCGGCACATCATCACCGCCGTAACGGGATTCCTCGCTCATCAGCCCACCCATACCCGCGCGTTGCGGAACATGCGCAACCAGGGCGCGTCCTCGTGGTTGCGCCAGTCGTCCGGAATCCACGACTGCTGCACGGTGCGGAAGACCCGTTCCGGGTGCGGCATCAGGATGGTCACGCGGCCATCGCGGGTGGTGAACCCGGTCATGCCCTGCGGCGACCCGTTCGGGTTGAGGGGATAGCGTTCGGTGGCCTCGCCGTCACTGTCGACATAGCGCACCGCAAGCAGGCCTTCGCCTGCATTGCGCGCCAGCACCTCGGCCGGCGCCTCGACGCGACCCTCGCCGTGCGCGACAGCGATAGGGATGCGGGTACCGGCCATGCCCGCGAGCAGCACCGACGGCGACTCGACGATCTCGACCAGCGACGTGCGTGCCTCGAACTGCTCGCTGGTGTTGCGCACGAAACGAGGCCAGAGATCGGCACCGGGGATCAGGTCCTTCAGTTGCGACAGCATCTGGCAACCGTTGCAGACGCCTAGCCCGAAGGTGTCGCGGCGGGCGAAGAAGGTGGCGAATTCTTCGCGGGCACGCGCGTTGAACAACACCGACTTGGCCCAGCCGCCGCCGGCGCCCAGCACGTCGCCGTAGGAGAAGCCGCCGCAGGCGACCAGGCCACGGAACGCCGTCAGCGATACGTCGCCGCCGATGATGTCGCTCATGTGCACATCGACGGCCGTGAAGCCGGCGCGGTCGAAGGCCGCCGCCATCTCGACATGCCCGTTCACGCCCTGCTCGCGCAGGATCGCCACTTTCGGCCGCGCCAGGTTCAGGTACGGCGCGGCCACATCGACGCGGTGGTCGAAGGTGACCTGGACGTTCAGGCCGGCGTCGCGGTTGTCGGCGATCGCCTCAAACTCCTGCCGGGCGCAGTCGGGATTGTCGCGCAGCGCCTGGATCCGGTAGCTGGTCTCCGCCCAGGCCGACTGCAGCGCGGCGCGGGTGTCGGCGAACAGTTCCGCCGCACCGTCGCGGATCACCACGAACTGCTCGGCCGTCGCCTTGCCCACCGGCAGCAGCAGGTGGTCGATACCGTGGTGCGCCAGCACGGCACGCACCTGCGCGGCATCCGCCTCACACACCTGCAACACGGCACCAAGCTCCTCGGCGAACAACGCGCCTTCGACGCCGCCGAAACCGCCGCGCAGCGCCGCGAGATCGATGTCCAGCCCGCAACGCCCGGCGAAGGCCATCTCCAGCAGGCTGGTGATCAGGCCGCCGTCACTGCGGTCGTGGTAGGCGATCACCAGTCGCTCGTCGAGCAACTGCTGCATGGCGGCGAAGAAGCGCTTGAGCAGCTCCGGCTCGATGTCGGGCGCCGCGTGGCCGAGCTGGTTGCAGACCTGTGCCAGCGCCGAGCCACCGAGCCGGTTGCGGCCCTGTCCCAGGTCGATGAGCAACAGCGTGTGCGCGATGTCCGGCCGCAACTGCGGCGTCACCGTCCTGCGGATGTCCAGTACCGGCGCGAAAGCGGAAACGATCAGTGACAACGGCGCGGTCACCGACTTCTGCACGCCGCCGTCGTCCCAGACCGTGCGCATGGACATCGAGTCCTTGCCCACCGGAATGGTGATGCCGAGCTTCGGGCAGAACGCCATGCCCACGGCCTGTACGGTGTCGTACAGCGCCTGGTTCTCGCCGGGATGGCTCGCCGCGCTCATCCAGTTGGCCGATAACTTGATGCGGTCGATGCCGTCGATGCGCGCACAGGCAATGTTGGTAACCGCCTCGCCGATCGCCATGCGGCCCGAAGCGGCCGGGTCGATCAGCGCCAGCGGCGTGCGCTCGCCCATCGACATCGCCTCGCCGACAAAAGCGTCGAAGGCCGCCGCCGTCACCGCGCAGTCGGCCACCGGTACCTGCCAGGGCCCGACCATCTGCTCGCGCGCGACCAGGCCGGTCACCGAGCGGTCGCCGATGGTAATCAGGAAGGACTTGGACGCTACGGTCGGCAGCTTGAGCACGCGGTCAAGCAACACCGACAGCGACAGTTTCGGCAGTGCCAGCGGCGGCAGGTTCAGGATGTGGCGGTTGAAGCTGCGCTGCATTTTCGGCGGCTTGCCGAGCAACACCTGCAGCGGCATGTCGACCGGGTTGTTGTGGAACAGCGTGTCGGCGACCAGCAGGCGACGCGCCTCGGTCGCCTCGCCCAGCACCGCGTAGATCGCGCGCTCGCGCCGGCAGAACGCCTCGAACACCGGCAGGTGCTCCGGGGCGATGGCCAGCACGTAGCGTTCCTGCGCTTCGTTGCACCAGATCTCGACCGGGCTCATGCCCGGCTCGTCGTTCGGCACCTTGCGCAGATCGAAGGTCGCGCCGCGGTTCCATTCGTTGACCAGTTCCGGCAACGCGTTGGACAGGCCGCCGGCGCCGACATCGTGTATCGACACGATCGGGTTCTCGTCGCCCAGCGCCCAGCAGGCGTCGATCACTTCCTGGCAGCGGCGCTCCATCTCCGGGTTGTCGCGCTGCACCGAGGCAAAATCCAGGTTTTCGCTGGACGCACCGCTGGCCATCGACGACGCCGCGCCGCCGCCAAGGCCGATCAGCAGCGCCGGACCACCGAGCACGACGATCTTCGCGCCCGGCAGGATCTCGTTTTTCTCGACGTGCATCTCGCGGATGTTGCCGAGGCCGCCGGCGATCATGATCGGCTTGTGGTAACCGCGCACCTCGCGCCCGTTGACGGTCTCCACTTCCTGTTCGTAGGTGCGGAAGTAGCCGCACAGGTTCGGGCGGCCGAACTCGTTGTTGAACGCGGCGCCGCCGAGCGGGCCATCGATCATGATGTCCAGCGCCGAGACGATGCGCCCGGGCTTGCCATACGGCACTTCCCACGGCTGCTCGAAACCGGGGATGCGCAGGTTCGATACCGAAAACCCGGTCAGGCCAGCCTTGGGCTTCGAGCCGCGGCCGGTGGCGCCCTCGTCGCGGATCTCGCCGCCGGAACCGGTGGCGGCGCCGGGGAATGGTGCGATCGCTGTCGGGTGGTTGTGGGTCTCTACCTTGCACAGGATGTGGATCGGCTCGCGATGGTAGCCGTACTCGCGGCTGCGCGGATCGGCAAAGAAACGGCCGCCGACGGCACCGGACAGCACCGCGGAGTTGTCCTTGTAGGCGGACAGCACGCCGCCCGGGTGTTTCTCGTGGGTGTTGCGGATCATCTTGAACAGCGAGCGCTCGGCGCGCTCGCCGTCGATGGTCCAGTCGGCGTTGAAGATCTTGTGGCGGCAATGCTCGGAATTGGCCTGCGCGAACATCATCAGTTCGGCGTCGGTCGGGTTGCGCGCCAGGTCGGTGAATGCCTTCACCAGGTAGTCGATCTCGTCCCCGGCCAGCGCCAGGCCCAGTTCGCCATTGGCCTGCACCAGCGCCTCGCGGCCACCACCCAGGACGTTGACCGTGGCCAGCGGGCGCGGCGCGTGTTGTTCGAACAGCACGGCAGCATCGTCCAGCCGGTCCAGCACCGCCTGGGTCATGCGGTCGTGCAGGCGGTTGCGAAGACGCTGCTCCTCGTCCGTCGACAGCGGACGCGCCAGCGTCAGGCAATAGGCAATCCCCCGCTCGATACGGCGGACGCCGGTCAGGCCGCAGTGATGCAGGATGTCGGTGGCCTTGCTGGACCAGGGGGAAATCGTGCCCGGACGCGGCACGACCAGCCGCAGGCTGCCCTCACCCGCCGCTGCCACCTCGGTAGCCTGCGGGCCATAGGCGAGCAACTCGTCCAGCACGGCACGCTGCGCAGCATCCAGCGGGTCACCGTCCACCAGGTGGACAAAGAAGGCCTGCAGTCCGGTCACCGGCCCCTCGCCCGCCAGTTCCTCACCGAGTGTCGCCATCAGTTTGCGCAGGCGGAAAGCGGACAGTGCCGGAGCACCACGCAGGATCAGCATGGGGGAGCGCGCCTCAGCGGAAGGGGTCGGAAAAACGGGCGCCAATGATAGCGGCGGATGCCGGCGGAGAACACGAAAGTGTCAGCCGTCATGAGTGGTCTGGAAGGCCCGTTTTCACGCTCACCCCAAAGAACCAACCTCCTGAATTTATTAGGGAATTGGTACCAGAAACACAGACCGTTCAGCGCATTGTCGTCGAATCACAATGGCAGGCCAAGGATTGTCCTACAACGACCTGTGGCGACCCGTACCCCCGTGCTAGTGTCCGGCTCGCGTTGTGAACCTGTTCTCACTTGCAATGCTGGTCACCCCGGACAAGGAGGCAAAGGCAGTACCGGGAATGTTGATCGGCGGCGGCAATGGTGCCGCACAAAAACTCAGACGAGAGCGCCTGACACGAGATGAGCTGGGAAAAACGAATCAAGACCTTCATGGTCGTCAGCCTGGTGCTGATGGTTGCCCCCGGCCTGATGGCCGTGCGCAGCCAGCCGACCACGCTGGAAAACATTCGCCACCAGGGCGAGCTGGTCGTTGCCATCCGGCAGGGGCAGTCTTCCTATTTCCAGAGCCCCTTTGGCCCCGCCGGCTTCGAATATGAACTGGTACAGGGCTTTGCCGACGACCTCGGCGTGCGGTTGCGCCTTGTAGAGGTAGGCACTGCCCAGGCAGGGCTCGACCTGCTGGCCGCAGGCGGCGCCGACCTGGCCGTGGGCCTGGCCATCACCGAAGGGCGCGGCGACCGTTACGCCTTCTCCGTACCCGTCAAGTCCGCAACCCAGGCTGTCGCCTGTGAAAGCCGCAAACAGGCCATGCCCACCAACGGCGCCGGGCTTATCGGCCGGTCGCTGGTGATCGCCGGCGGCAACCACCACACGGAACGCCTCGAACAACTGCAGGAAGTTGCCCCGAACCTGGCCTGGACAGAGATTCCCGGCGCCAGCGAGGAGAACCTGCTGGGCATGGTGCACTCGGGCAAGGCCGCCTGTGCCCTGATCGACACCCACGACTGGGACCTGCACCGCCACCTCTTCCCTGACGTGCGCATCGCCTTCGAACTGCCGGGCCGGACCCTGTTTGGCTGGGCCTTCAACCGCGACAGCGAAGGCTCGCTGCGCGAAGCCGCCAACGCCTGGCTGGCGATGCGCGATGCCGACGGCTCGATCGCCCGGCTGCGCGACCGCTACTACGCCCACCTGCAAAGCCTGACCCACCTGGACACCCGGAATTTCCACCAGGCGATTCGCCACCGCCTGCCGCAGTACACCCGCGCTTTCCGCCAGGAAGCCGAGCGCAACGGCCTGGACTGGCGCCTGCTGGCCGCCGTCGCCTACCAGGAGTCGCACTGGGATGCGGCCGCGCAGTCGCCGACCGGCGTGCAGGGCCTCATGCAGTTGACGCTCAACACGGCACTCGAACTCGGCATCGATGACCGTACCGACCCCATCGCCAGCATCAACGGCGGGGCCCGCTACCTGCGCAAGATGATCAACCAGCTTCCCGCCGAGATTCCGGAGCAGGACCGCATCTGGATGGCCCTCGCCGCCTACAACGCCGGGATGGCGCACATCCTCGATGCCCGCGAACTGACCCGCAAACGCGGCGGCAACCCGAATGCCTGGCGCGACGTCCGCGACACCCTGCCACTGCTGAAGCAGCAGGAGTGGTACTCGCAGACGCGTTACGGCTACGCACGCGGCGCGACCCAGGCCATCATCTATGTCCGCCATGTCCGCCGTTACTACGACCTGCTGGTCCTCGCCAGCAACAGCACCGAGCGCGACGACCTGATGCTCGCGATGGGCAGCACGCCGGCCGGCAAGCGCCTGTGATATAAATCCCGCGGCCGGGCGCCGGCCGCACGCGCACCGATCCCCCTCGCGCGACAGGGTTTTTCATGAAGAAAGCGTTCTGGACCACGGACTGGTTTGCCGGGCTGCTGGTCGTCGTCGCCGCGCTGCTGTTCGCGCTGGGCGACACCTACCATCGCATTGAACTGTCTGCCTACGACCTGGGCGTGCGCTCTGCATCACGCGATGCGGGCAATGCCGTGGCCGTCATCGGCATCGACGACGAAAGCATCGCCAACCTCGGCCGCTGGCCCTGGCCGCGCGACATCCACGCCGACCTGATCGACCGCCTGGGCAAGGCCGGCGCAAAGGCGGTGGGCTTCACCGTGCTGATGTCCGAGGCCCAGCAGGATGCCGGCCTTGCCCACATCCGCGACATCAAGTCCCTTTACGACAACTCGCCGCTGTCCGCGCCGGATGCCGCGCCCGAAGCGCTGGCCGTACCGCTGCGTGAGCTGGGTGAGCGCCTGGGCGCCGCCGAACAGGCACTCGATACCGACAGCCAGCTCGCCGCCAGCATCGGCGCGAACCGCAACGTCGTGCTCGGCATGCAGATGATGCCGGGCGAACCGCGGGGCAACCCGGACAACGCCGTGCCCGAGTGGCTGCTCCGCGACACGCTGCCCGACGACAACGTAGAGGTCAGCGACGGCGACGGCGATGTCGGCCTGCCGGCCACGACGCTGTCGATCGCCCCGCCCATCCAGCAACTGGCCACCGGCAGCGCCGCCATCGGCCACCTGGTCACGCTGCTCGAAGCGGACGGCAAGGTGCGTACCGAGCCGCTGATCCTCGAGCACCACGGTGCGCTGTTCCCGGCGATGTCGCTGCAACTGGCGGCCCGCAGCCTGAATCTTTCCGTGCAGGACATCCGGGTACGACTCGGCGAGGGCGTGCAGCTCGGGCGGTTGTCCATCCGCACCGATCCGCAACTGCAGATGCGGACGTTTTTCTACGACCACGACGTGCGCGGCCCGGCATTCCCGGTCGATTCCTTCTACGACGTCTACACCGGCAAGATCGACCTGGCCAAGTACAAGGACCGGGTCGTGCTGGTCGGCCCGACCGCGTTCGGACTGGGTTCAAAACTCGGCACGCCGCTGCCGGGCGCGATGGAACCGGTCGAAGTGCTCGCGCACAACGTGGCCAGCATCCTCAACGAGGATTTCTTCATCGAGCCGGCCTGGGCGGGTGTGCTGAAGTGGCTGTCGCTGCTGCTGGTCGCGGCATACCTGATGTTCCTCATGCCGCGACTGGGCGCCATGAAGGCCGCCGCCGTGTCGGGCGGGCTGCTGGTGCTGCTGTTCGGCACGGAAATCGTGCTGCTGGGCTCGCGCGGCGAATGGGTGCCGCTGATGCTGCCGGTGCTGACGCTCGCGGTGGGCCACCTCGCGCTGACCACGCGCCACTTCCTCGTCACCGAGCGCGGCAAGCACCGCTCGGACACCGAGTCCGCCGAAAGCAACCGCATGCTCGGCCTGGCCTTCCAGCAGGCCGGCCAGCTCGACATGGCGCTGGAAAAATTCCGCCGCGTCCCGCTCGCCGACGACATGATGGAGCCGCTGTACAACCTCGCGCTGGATTTCGAGCGCAAGCGCCAGTTCAGCAAGGCCGCATCGGTCTACCAGTACATGAGCGACCACAATCCCGAGTTCCGGGACATTGCCACCCGCATGAAACGCGCCAGCGACGCGCAGGACTCGATGATCTTCGGCCTGCGCCCCGCTGGCGGCGGCCCCGGCGACACCCTGATCGGCAACGCCATCGGTGCCGAGAAGCCGATGCTCGGCCGCTACGAGATCGAGCGCGAACTGGGCCGCGGGGCGATGGGCATCGTCTACCAGGGCACCGACCCGCGCATCAACCGCACGGTCGCCATCAAGACACTGGCGCTGGCGCAGGAATTCGAGGCCGAGGAACTGGCCGAGGTGAAGGACCGCTTCTTCCGCGAAGCGGAGGCCGCCGGCCGCCTCAACCACCCGAACATCGTCACCGTCTACGACACCGGCGAGGAACACGATCTCGCGTGGATCGCGATGGAACTGCTCACCGGCCACGACCTGACGCGCTACACCAAGCCGGACAACATGATGCCGATCGGCACCGTGCTCAACGTCATCGCGCGCGCCGCCGAAGGGCTGGACTACGCGCACGCGCAGAACGTCGTCCACCGCGACATCAAGCCGGCGAACATCATGTACGACCCGGCGAGCAACTCGGTAAAGATCGCCGACTTCGGCATCGCGCGCGTCAGCAATTCCGGCAAGACCAAGACCGGCATGGTGGTCGGCACGCCGAGTTACATGTCACCCGAGCAGGTCACCGGCCAGAAGGTCGACGGCCGTTCCGACCTGTTCTCGCTGGGCGTCGCGCTCTACCAGATGGTCACGCTGGAATTGCCGTTCCAGGCCGAGGCGGCGACGCAGATCATGTACAAGATCGCCACCGAGCCCTATCCCGATCCGCTTGAGGTCCGGCCGGACCTCAGGAAAACCTGCCCGTGGGTCTCCATCGTCATCAAGCGGGCGCTGGAGAAGGATCGCGAGAAGCGCTACCAGACTGGCGCGCTGATGGCGAAAGACCTGAAAGCCTGCCTGGCCAAGATGGCGGAGTTGCAGAAAAAATCTGCTGCCGGCACTCCCTGACGGGCGAACTCGACTCGTGGCGAGCCGGCCATGCCGGCGATGGAATCCATCGTTTGAGTTCAGGCCGCGGCCCGTCAGGGCCGTCGCGCCTGCAACGAATTGTTAGGCGAGTTGGCATCGACTCACTGACCATATCCACTTCGGTTAATGTGATCCGATAGTGATTTCTGCGCGAACTTCATGCTCTTCCCAATTTGGATTATGTATTCAACATCTCTGGCTGTGATGCCGGTTTTTGGATCCGTGATGTATGCAGGTGACCAAACTGGAAAATGGCCTCGTTTATCATCAATTGCGATCCACGGAACATTTAGCCATTCTCGATGCCTGAGAAACGCCATTACCTCGTGAAAACGAGGATTTTCCAACTTGAGATTTAGCTCCTGGATTGGAGTAGCGCCAAGGATTCTTCCCTTGAACCAAGGGTTGAACTTCTCTATTCCGAAATCAATTCTCCATGCGGTGGAGAGCACGATATTTGCCCCAAGCTCATCCAGTATGGAGTTGACCGATCGTATTGCATCTGGCTTGAAGCGCTCATGATCTCTCGCTTCCAACGGATGCAAGACCCCATCAAAATCCAAGAACACGATGAATTCAGGGGCGCTATTGATTGGTTCCATAGAGTGCCCTCGATATAAACCGATCGCCTAACGTTCGAGTTCAGGCCGCGGCCCGTCAGGGCCGTCGGCCTGCAACGAGTTGTTATGGTGAACGGCCCTGTGGCACGGGAAGTGCTCTGCCCGATGCGAAGCGCCGGCCCAATACCGAAACCCCAGCGACGATAACCCGCTAGAACCACAAAGCAAACCGGCAAGATC
>JBKHWN010000018.1:0-10975 GCA_046566505.1 Gammaproteobacteria bacterium | reverse complement strand
CTGTTCTGCCTGTTCAGCGTGTTCGACGGCCCGGTGCACCTGCACGGCTGGCTGAACCAGCATCCCGAAGCACTGACCATGCTCTACGCGCCGCTGGCCGACGGCACCTGGCACAGCCTGATCCTCGCGTTCTTCGTGTCGGCGGTGGTGATGCCGCACATGTACCACATGGCCTTCACCGAGAACCTCAACCCGCGCGCGCTGCTCACCGCCAGCTGGGGCCTGCCGTTGCTGCTGCTGGTGATGAGCCTGTCGGTTCCCTTCGTGCTCTGGGCCGCGCTGGAACTGGTGCCGGGCACGGATCCCGAATACTTCGCGCTGGGCGTCCCGCTGAACGCAGGCTCGCCATGGATGGCGCTGCTGGTGTACATCGGCGGCCTCTCCGCAGCCAGCGGCGTGATCATCGTCTCGACGCTGGCGCTCGCCGGCATGTGCCTGAACCACCTCGCGCTGCCGCTGCACAAGCCGCGCCAGAACCAGGACCTGTACCGCTGGCTGCTGTGGGCCAAGCGCATCCTGATCGCCGCCATCATCGCCGCGGCCTACCTGTTCTATTTCTTCCTGGACAACCGGAACACGCTCACCGAACTGGGCATGCTGGCGTTCATCGCCACGCTGCAGTTCGTGCCCGGGCTGATCGGCGTGCTGTTCTGGCCGGCCGCCAACCGCAACGGCTTCCTCGCCGGCCTCGTCACCGGTTTCACCGTCTGGTTCTTTGCCCTGCTGCTGCCGACCATCACCCCGGTCTCCGGGTTTCACATTCCCTTCCTCGGCATCGATTTCCAGCCCAACGCCACCAACTGGCACACGGCGGCCTTCACCGCAATCATCCTGAACGGCCTGGTCGGCGGCGTCGTCTCGATGATGACCTCGCGCACCGAGGCCGAACTGCGCGCGGCGGAGACCTGCGCCGTCGACAACCTGCGCCGCCCCTACCGCTGGAAACTCGGGGCCGGGAATGTCGACGATTTCGTCACGGCGCTGGCCGGGCCACTGGGCGAGGCGACGGCCCGCCGCGAAGTGGACGTTGCCCTGCGTGACCTGGAAATCAACAACAGCGAAACGCGTCCGTACATGCTGCGCCGGCTGCGCGACCAGGTGGAAACCAACCTGTCGGGATTGCTCGGCCCCTCCGTCGCGCACGACATCGTCGACGAATACCTCCCCTACCGGCCGCTACCCGAGGGACCGACCGCCGAGGACATCCATTTCATCGAGAGCCGGCTGGAGGATTACCAGTTCCGGCTCTCGGGACTCGCCGCCGAACTCGACAGCCTGCGCCGCTTCCATCGCCAGACGCTGCACGATTTGCCGCTGGGCGCCTGCTCGTTGGGCACCGACCAGGAAATCCTCGGCTGGAACGGCGTGATGGAAGCGCTGACGCGCATCCGGGCCAGCGACATCGTCGGCTCGCACCTGCACAGCCTGCCGGAACCCTGGCGCAGCCTGCTCAGTGATTTCGCCGGCAGCAATGCCCACCACGTTCACCAGAAACCGGTAGAGGTCGACGGCACCACCCGCTGGATCAGCCTGCACAAGGCCGCCATCAACCTGCCCTCCGGGCAGGCGCAAATGGGCGCCCAGGTGATCGTGCTGGAAGACCTCACGGACATGAAGCAACTGGAAGGCCGGCTCGCGCACAACGAGCGGCTCGCATCCATCGGCCGTCTCGCCGCCGGCGTCGCCCACGAGATCGGCAACCCGGTCACCGGCATCGCCTGCCTGGCGCAGGACATGGCCAGCGAGAACGACACACCGGCCGTGCACGACTACTCCCGGCAGATCCTGCAGCAGACGCGCCGCATCGACCGCATCATGCAGTCGCTGGTCAGCTTCAGCCACAGCGGCCGGCAACGCACCGGCGATGCCGAACCCGTCCCCGTGCAGCAGACCGTCGACGAGGCGATCGCACTCATCCGTCTCGGGCGTGACGGTCGTGAATTCCTCTTCGTCAACGACTGCGACAGCGAAATCCGCGTTGCCGGCGATGCCCAGCGCCTGCTGCAGGTGTTCATCAACCTGCTCAACAACGCGCGTGATGCATCCAACCCCGGCGATACCATACGCATCCATACGCCCCCGGTTTCCGACGCGGTCATGGTATGCATCGAGGACACCGGCAGCGGCATACCCGGGGAACTGCTCGGCAAGATCTTCGAACCCTTCGTGACCACCAAGGACCCCGGCAAGGGCACGGGCCTGGGCCTCTCGCTGGTGTACAGCATCATCGAGGACCACCAGGGCCACATCGCCATCGAGAGCCCGGTGAACCGGGAAACCCGGCGCGGCACGCGCGTGGTGATCACGCTGCCACGCTGGCGTGACGCACAGGCCGAACCGGGCCGTTCGCAAACGGAGCCAGAAGCATGAGCCACATCCTGATCGTCGAGGACGAAGCCGTCATCCGCGCCTCCCTGCGCAAGTTGCTGGAACGCAACGGCTACAGCGTCGCCGAGGCCGGCTCGGTGCAGGAGGCACGCGATCGCTTCGAGTTCGGCGACTTCGACCTGGTGATCAGCGACCTGCGCCTGCCCGGCGAACAGGGCACCACGCTGATCGCTCTGGCCGCGCCGGTACCGGTACTGATCATGACCAGCTACGCCAGCCTGAAAAGCGCCGTCGATGCCATGAAACAGGGTGCCGTCGACTACATTGCCAAGCCGTTCGACCACGACGAGATGCTGCTGTCGGTGCGCCGGATCCTGAAGGAGAGCGCACTGGAACGGCAGGCCGCCTTCCTCAAGAAGGACATCGAGCGCAGTTTCCCGACGACCAACATCATCGGCAGTTGCCCGGCCATGCAGGAGCTGTTTCGCCGCATCGCGCGGGTTGCGCCCACCGACAGCACCGTGCTGATCCTCGGCGAGTCCGGCACCGGCAAGGAACTGGTCGCGCGCGCGCTGCACGAGCAAAGCCCGCGTCGCGACGGGCCGCTCATTTCCGTCAACTGCGCCGCCATCCCGGAAACGCTGATCGAGAGCGAGCTGTTCGGCCACGAGAAGGGCGCGTTCACCGGCGCTGTCGCCATGCGCAAGGGCCTGGTTGAAGCCGCGGACGGCGGCACGCTGTTCCTCGACGAAATCGGCGAGCTGCCGCTGGAGGCGCAGGCAAGGCTGCTGCGTCTGCTGCAGGAAAAGGAAGTGCGCCGCGTCGGCGCGGTGGAATCACGCAAGGTCGACCTGCGCGTCTGCGCGGCGACACATCGCGACCTGCGCGCACTGGTTGCCAGCGGCAGGTTCCGCGAGGACCTTTTCTACCGGCTGAACGTGTTCGACCTGAAACTGCCACCGCTGCGCGAGCGCGGCGATGACGTTATCGAGCTTGCGGAGAAATTGCTGGAGCGTGCCTGCCGGAAGATCAAGCGCGAGTCGCTGTCCTGCGGCCCGGAGGCCCTGCGCGCCATCGGCGGCCACAGCTGGCCGGGCAATGTGCGCGAACTGGAGAACGCGATCGAGCGCGCCGTGATCCTCTGCGACGGCAACACCGTGCTCCCGGAGCATCTGGGCATCGAACCGGCCCCGGAGGATCGCGGCGAGGGCGGCGTGCCGGACCCGGGCGACGATCTCTCGCTGGAGGACTATTTCGCCCGCTTCGTCCTGGAGCACCAGGACGCCATGAGCGAGACGGAGCTGGCCCAGAAGCTCGGCATCAGCCGCAAGAGCCTCTGGGAGAGAAGGCAGCGGCTGGGAATACCCCGCAAGAAGGGCTGACACCCTCGAGCGCGGAATCGTTACCGAAAGAAACACCCCGGTGACCCGGAACGTCACTTTGGTAACAAAGCATAGGTATTTACCCCTACCAAAAATCAGGAGAAGGAAGCCAACCCATTGAAAGAAAAGGATAAATGAGCTTCAGCTCAAGGTTGGCACGCATCCTGCTATGTATTCAGTCACAACAACAAGAACAGCCTGGCTTCTGCTGAAGAACAACAACAAGGTAGAACAAGTAAAAGAAACAGAGGCCAATGCAGTGCACGAGCCGATGGCCCAAAGCCATCGGCTCTTTTCTTTTGTGCCGCTCGCAGCCATTGCGATTTTCCCGCCGTCGCGTCCCCGCTGCTAGACTTGCCGCCTTTTCAGGGCGGTCGGCTGGCACAGCACCCCCTGGCATCACCCCTCGGCAACACAAAGATCCCCATGCCCAAACGCCTGGTCGGCTTCCTCAATCGCGTCTTCGGTGGCGACAAGCCGCCCAAGGTCGAGTTGCGCGTCATCCCGCGTGACCAGCACGGCATTTCCCGCAAGAACATCAGCCCGGCCGCACTCAAGGTGCTGTACCGGCTGAAAGATGCCGGCTACGAGGCCTATCTGGTCGGCGGCGGCGTCCGGGACCTGCTGCTGGAAGGCAAGCCCAAGGATTTCGACGTGGCCACCAGCGCCACGCCCGAACAGGTCAAGCGGGTATTCAACAATTGCCGGCTGGTCGGCCGTCGTTTCCGCCTGGCCCACATCCTGTTCGGCCGCGACGTGATCGAGGTGGCCACCTTCCGCGCCGCCCACCTGCCGGACGACCCGGGTGATGACGAGCACGTCCCCGATGACGAGGAAGTCGATGCCGGCGTGCAGGGCAAAACCGGGATGATCCTGCGCGACAACGTCTGGGGGAATGTCGAGCAGGACGCCATCCGGCGGGATTTCACCGTCAACGCGCTCTATTACAACGTCGAGGATTTTGCGATCCACGACTACGTCGGCGGCCTGAAGGACCTGGAAAAGCGTCGCCTGCGCCTTATCGGTGATCCTGAAACCCGCTACCGCGAGGATCCGGTGCGCATGCTGCGTGCCGCGCGCTTCGCCGCGAAACTCGGCTTCACCGTCGAGGACGGCACGGCAAAACCGATCGAACACCTGCGCCCGCTGCTGCACCAGGTGCCGGCGGCACGCCTGTTCGACGAAACGCTGAAACTGTTGCTGGCCGGCCACGGGCGTGCCGGCTGGGACTGGCTGGTGCGGTTCCGTCTCGACGAAGTGCTGTTCCCGGACGCCGCACGCGCCTGCCGGCACCACGAGAATGCCCGCCGGTTCGTGCATGCCGCGCTGGACAACTCGGACCGCCGTATCCACGACGGCAAGACCGTCACACCCGCCTTCCTGTTCGCCGCGCTGTTGTGGCCTGAAGTCTGCCAGCGCTTCCATGCACTGATCGCCGAAGGCATGCAGGAGATACCGGCCATGGCCGAGGCATCGCAGCAGGTGCTGGACGCCCAGTGCCGTATCGTCGCCATCCCGCGCCGCTTCTCGGTGCCGGCACGCGAAATCTGGGACATGCAGTTGCGGCTGCCGCGCCGCAACGGTCGTCGCGCCGACGCCCTGCTGGACAACCCGCGCTTCCGCGCCGCCTATGACTTCCTGTTGCTGCGCGAGGCCGCCGGCCCGCTGCCCGGCGAGCCAGCGGATATTTTCGCCGGGCACCTCGGCACCTGGTGGACGGACTACCAGAACGCCGGCCCGGACGCCCGCCTGGCCATGGCCAGCGACCTCGACGCGCGCAAGCAGCCGCCGGGCGAAGCCACCGGCCAGAAACGCCGTCGTCGCCGTCGACGCTGAGTCGTGCGCGCCTACATCGGCCTCGGCAGCAACCTGGACGACCCGCCGGCCCGATTGCAGCAAGCCGTGTCTGCCCTTGCGCGACTGCCGGAAAGCCGCGTCGTTGCCGTCTCGCCGCTGTATCGCAACGCGCCGCTGGTGCCTGCCGGAGAGGACCCCGCCGGCCAGCCCGACTACGTGAACGCCGTCGCCGCACTCGACACGACGCTGGCGCCGCTCGCCCTGCTTGATGCCCTGCAGGCGATCGAGAACGACCAGCACCGTGTCCGCGGTCGCCGCTGGGGGCCACGTACCCTGGATCTCGACCTCCTGCTGTACGGCAACGAACGCATCGACCTGCCAAGACTGACCATCCCGCATCCCGGCCTGCGCGAGCGCCGCTTCGTGTTGCTACCATTGCACGACGTCGCGCCGGAGCTCGTGCTGCCCGGCGGCCAGAGACTGGCCGATGCGCTGGCAGCCTGCCCGCCGGCAGAGCTGGTGGCGATCGGCAGCCTGCAGTTGCCCTGAATCCTTTCCCCGATTCTTCCCGAGGCCCTGACGATGTCCTACCTGTCCGAACCGGTACGCAAGCCGGTCACGCTGGCCACGCTCGCCAAGCGCAAGGCGGCCGGCGAAAAGTTCACAGTGCTCACTGCCTATGACGCCTCCTTCGCGAAACTGCTGTCGCGTTGCGGCGTCGATGCGCTGCTGATCGGTGATTCGCTGGGCATGGTGCTGCAGGGCCATGACAGCACGCTGCCGGTCTCCATCGACGACATGTGCTACCACGTCGGCTGCGTCGCCCGCGGCAACGAGACCGCCCTGGTGATGGCCGACCTGCCGTTCATGGGCACCGCCAGCATCGAGCGCACGCTGGACTGGTCCGGCCGCCTGATGGCCGCCGGTGCACACATCGTGAAGATCGAGGGCGGTGGCTGGCTGGCCGACACCATCGTCGCCCTCAAGCACTGCGGCATCCCGGTGTGTGCCCACCTGGGCCTCACCCCGCAGTCGGTGAACGCCTACGGCGGCTACAAGGTGCAGGGCCGCGAGGAAACGCAGGCCGAGGCAATGATCGCCGACGCCCGTGCGCTGGAAGCTGCGGGGGCCGATGTGCTGCTGTTCGAGTGCATCCCGCGTGCGCTCGCCAAACGCATCATGGCGGCCGTGCACATCCCGGTGATAGGTATTGGCGCGGCACCGGAATGCGACGGGCAGGTGCTGGTACTGCACGACATCCTCGGCGTCTCACCCGGCAAGCCGGCACGCTTCGTGAAGAACTTCCTGGCCGGCCGCAGCGACGGTGTCGAGGGCGCCATCCGCGCCTACGTCGAATCCGTCATGGACGGCAGCTTCCCCACCGACGAGCACTGCTTCTGACCATGCAGACCCTGCACACCATCGCCGAAACACGCGCACAGGTGCGCGCCTGGCAAAATGCCGGCGAAACCGTCGCCTTCGTGCCCACGATGGGCAACCTGCACGCGGGCCACATCACGCTGGTGCATGAAGGACGCAAGGCAGCACAACGCGTGGTTGCCAGCATCTTCGTCAACCCGACACAGTTCGGCCCGAACGAGGATTTCGACAAGTACCCGCGCACCCTGGCCGCCGACACCGAAAGACTCGTCGCCGCCGGTTGTGACCTGCTGTTCGCGCCCTCGGTCGACGAGATGTACCCGCACGGCAAGACGCAGACCGTCGTGCATGTGCCGGGCCTGGGCGATGCCCTCTGCGGCAAGTCGCGCCCCGGCCACTTCGACGGCGTCTCCACCGTCGTCAGCAAGCTGTTCCACATCGTGCCGGCGGACGTCGCCCTGTTCGGGGAAAAGGATTTCCAGCAACTGGCGGTGATCCGGCGCATGGCGTCCGACCTTGCGTTCCCGGTCCGGATCATCGGCGTGCCCACCGTGCGCGAGGCCAATGGCCTGGCCATGAGTTCGCGCAACGGCTACCTGACGCCGGCGCAGAAGGAAACGGCAGCGGTGATTTACCAGAGCCTCCGCGCGGCCCGGGATGCCATCCTCGGTGGTGCACGCGATTTCGTTGCCGTGGCCGGCGAGGCCGCCGGGGCAATCCGTGCCGCCGGGCTCGAAATCGACTACGTCGATATTCGCAACGGCCACACGCTGGCTGCAGCGGACGCCAATGATGACTATCTGGTCATCGCCGCAGCCACCCGTCTGGGCGGCACCCGACTCATCGATAACATCGCGTTTTCCATCGGAAAACCCTGATATCTGCAGCAATGAGCGCGGCGCACAGTGGCGGCACTTGCGCGCCGGGAACCCGGGCCCCGGCGCCGATTGATGGGTTCAATCTTGTCTGGCAAACTTGCCCGCCATTTTTGCCCGGCTGGGCTAGTATCCGGCGTCCCCGATGACCCGCTTCGGGAGTCCGGCCTGGAGGTGACCATGCAGTCCATCATGCTGAAAGCCAAGTTGCACCGTGCCCGTGTCACGCACTCGGTGCTGGACTATGAGGGTTCCTGCGCGATCGACGGCGACCTGCTCGACCTTACCGGCATCCACGAGTATGAGCAGATCCAGATCTACAACGTCACCAACGGTGAGCGCTTCACCACCTATGCCATCCGCGCCGAAAACGGTTCGCGCATGATCTCCGTGAACGGCGCTGCCGCGCACAAGGCACACGAGGGGGACATCGTCATCATCTGCGCCTACGCGCAGTACACCGCCGCCGAGCTGCTGAACTACAAGCCGCGCATGGTCTACCTGGGTGAAGGCAACGCGGTAACCCATACCGCCAACGCCATCCCCGTCCAGGTCGCCTGACGCACCAGCCGGCTCACCGCTTTCGCTCCTTCCCTTGACGGCGGCATGACCGCCGTCATTTTTGTTTCTCATCCCGCAACTTCGGCCAGCAATCCGGTCTTTTCGGTCATTGGCCGGAACTCCGGGCGCATGCCACCCTCCTGTCATCACCGCTGCCACTGCAGGAGACGGCATGCTGCATCTTTTCGACGTCCTGCGCCGACGAAAAATGGCGGCGACACACGGTTTCTACGAGGAGGTCAGCAAGGACTTCCGCGTCGGGCTGACCGACATCGATCTCAACCTGCACCTGAACAACGCGAAGTACCTGAAATACATGGATCTGGCCCGGCTGGAGCACATGCTCGCCACCGGCACGCTCTGGAAGATGATCCCCGTGAACGCCCGCCCGATCATCGCCAACACCGAAATCAGTTATGTACGCGAGTTGCGCACCTGGCAGAGGTTTGCCATCAGCGCACGAATCCTCGGCGTCGACGAGAAGTACATGTATTACGAGCACCGGTTCACCAGCGAGGGCAAGTTGTGCACGCACGCATTGCTGCGGCTGGTCTGCGTACAGAAAGGCAAGAGCCAGCCCATCCCGGCAATGCTCGATTTCCTCGGGGTGACCGAGCCGGCCCCGGCGCTGCCGGAACCGGTACTGCTGTGGAAAGACATGCTGGATGCAAAAAAGAAATTTTCCCTGGGCCACCAGAAACCCATCGACAGCAGAAACATCGGGGAGCAGCACAAAGATGTCGCATGACACCGCACATGTCACCGTAGAGCAGCGTGGC
This sequence comes from Gammaproteobacteria bacterium, assembly GCA_046566505.1. Classification (GTDB taxonomy): domain Bacteria; phylum Pseudomonadota; class Gammaproteobacteria; order Pseudomonadales; family JADFDG01; genus JADFDG01. Next base: position 1,873 of record JBKHWN010000018.1, on the reverse strand, counting down.
ACCATCCTGCACGTAGCGATCAACCGCCCCGACAAGAAGAATGCACTGACACACGCGATGTATACGGCGCTCTCGGACGCCATCGACCGCTGCGAGAACGATCCGGGGCTGCGCGTGTTGTTCATCGCCGGCACGGCGGACTGCTTCACCAGCGGCAACGACATGGTCGACTTCATGCACAACCCGCCGACCGGGGAGACCTCACCGGTGGTCCGCTTCCTGGACGCGATCCGCAAGGCGAGCAAGCCTATCGTTGCCGCCGTGAACGGCCCGGCCATCGGCGTGGGCACCACCATGCTGCTGCACTTCGACCTGGTCTATGCCGGACGCAACGCGCGCTTCCAGATGCCCTTCGTCTCGCTGGGCCTGTGCCCCGAAGGTGGGTCCAGCCTGTTGCTGCCGATGATGGTTGGCCACCGCAAGGCCGCCGAACTGCTGATGCTGGCCGAACCCTTCGACGCCGGGGAGGCGCATGCCTGCGGCATCGTCAATGCGGTATTCGACGATGCGGACTGCCAGAAGAATGCCTGGAAGAAAGCCGAACAACTCGCTGCCCAGCCGCCGGCGTCCGTGCGACTGGCGAAAGCCCAACTGAAGGCAGCGTTTCCGCAACTGGCGGACGTGATGGCAAAAGAGGGCGGCGAGTTCATGGCCCGCCTGAAGTCGCCGGAGGCCATGGAAGCCGTCGGGGCGTTCCTTCAGAAGCGCAAACCGGATTTTTCCCGGTTCGTGTAGGCATCGACAGCGGGACGCTCAGCGGTCAGAACAGGTTCCCGAAGAACGACTTCGTGCGCGTCCACCAACCGTCATTTCCCGCTTCCACCCCGTCAGCGGATTCCGCCTCGGCTGCATCATCACCATCAACGACCGCACCGGTCTCGGGGAAGGATTCGAATGGCGCCCAGCGCGGGTGCGTCACGCGACCGCTCGCGAAATAGAGCCCCGGGTGATCCATTCGCATTGACGCTATTTCCACCAGCGCGATGCTTTCAGGCACTTCCTGGAGGAAGCCCGCCCGCTGGAAGTCCTTGGGATTCAGGCCCTCGTCCGCATAATTGAACGGCGCGTCCTCGGAGTAACGCAGGTAATAGGTCTTGCCACCCGCGACCTTCATGTCGAGTTCAAAAATTTTCTTGATGAAAAGGATCGACAGCGGGCGCTTGGCGTAGAACTGGTATTCGCCTGCGTGTATTTCCATCCAGGTGTAACTGCCGCTCTTGAGGCCAAACACCTTTTTGCCGTTGACAAAAAACGTCGGCGCCTGCAGCTCCTGGTCTTCCCAGGACGTTGACGGCCGGTAGACGTAGACCATCGCATGGCGCGGGTCCAGGGTATCGATAGGCTCGAACAACGGCCCCGTGGGTGGCCTCAGCCAGGTTCCCGGGGTGGTCATCAGCGGGAGCGTCGAAGGTGCAATGCGCTTGACGGAGCCGGTCAGGTTTTCGACTGCATCCGAACCCGGCGTCGCTGTTGCCATCTGCCGGGAGTTGCAGCCGGAAAGCAGCAGGACCGCCAGCAAGGCAAAGATGCCGCCGCCCACGGACAATATTCTTGTTTTTGTCATTTTTCGTCGTCTGTATGTTGCCGCATCCGGCCCGGGCCGGGCGCTGGACAGGGGCCGGTAACTATCCCCGAAACGACATGGCCTTGCCAAGGCCGGCAGGGCGCCCTGCCGGCCGGTTCAGCCGCCACTGGTTGAAGGGGCAGCGCGTGCCACGTAGCGGGCCGGGTTGACGGGGGTGCCGTTGCGCCGGACTTCATAATGGACGTGCGGGCCCGTGGAACGCCCCGTACTGCCCAGAATGGCAATGGCCTGCCCTTCCTGGACGATGTCACCCGGGCGCACCAGCACCTTGCTCGCATGCGCATAGAG
>JBKHWN010000017.1:0-4062 GCA_046566505.1 Gammaproteobacteria bacterium | reverse complement strand
ACACCTTCAGCATCCCGCCCGGCGCACGCCATGTCGCGCGCAGCCCGGCCTGCGAAAACCAGGCGTTCGTTTTTGACAATCGCGTGGTCGGCCTGCAGTTCCATCTGGAAACCACGCCGGAAAGTCTGGAGGCGCTGATCGGTGCCAGTGGCGAAGAACTGAAGTTCGTGCGCACCTGGGTACAGAACGCGCAACGGCTGCGCCAGCAGCCGGAGCATTACCCGGTCATCAATGGCCTGATGGCCGACCTGCTGGACCGGTTGCTGGCGCGCTGAAGCGAAAGACCGGGACGCGGGCCACGCCCGCGTCAGCCCAGCACCCGCACGATGCCGCTCGCGCCGTCGACCTCGACCAGGTCGCCGTCCTGGATGCGCGAGCAGGCACGCGGCACGCCGGTCACCGCCGGGATGCCGTATTCCCGCGCGACGATGGCGCCGTGCGACAGCATGCCGCCGGTTTCCAGCACCAGGCCCTTGATCAGCGGGAATACCGGCGTCCAGCCCGGGTCGGTGTTCGGCGCGATCATCACCTCGCCTTCGCGCACGCGGCTGAGTTCGTGCGGCCCGTGCACCACACGCGCACGGCCGGTGAACTTGCCGGCCGAGGCGCCGGTGCCCAGCAGGCGCGACGGATCGTCATCGCTGGTGTCGGTGCCGCCGCCGTACTCGACACCGTCGATGATCCAGTCCGCCGGCAGCGATGCCGCATCACGTTCGAACCCGGCACGCCGCGCCGCCAGGTCCGGCACCGCCGGCTTGCCTGCGCGCGCTGCCCAGAGCGCACAAATCTCCGGCCACTCCAGATAGAAGATGTCATCGGCCTGCGCCAGCACGCCGGCGCGCTGCAGGCGCGTGCCGACCTCGACGAACAGGTGGCGCATTTCGGTGAGGATGAAGTCCAGCGCGTAACGCTGGTTTTCCCGGTAGGCAATGTAGGCGCGTGCCAGATGCAGCAGTTTCGCCGCCCACCAGGCACGCGCCATGCCGAGCACGGCGTGGCTGCCGCGCACCCTGGCCAGCCAGGCGGCGACGGCCTTGTCTTCCTTCGCCTCGTCCGGCGCCAGTTGCTTGTGGCTGTGCGGGCGCGGGCTGTTGACGTAGGCACCGACCAGCCCGAGCACCAAAGACGGGTCGTCCATCCAGCGCGGCATGTGCAGTTCGCGCGTCGTGCCGCGATGGCCGTGCTGGACGAGGAATGCATCAAGCGCGGCGACGAAGCGGTCACTGCCGGCGACGGCAGCACAGGCTTCGCGCGTTACCGGCGTGCCGTCGGCGAACAGCGCCGCCAGTGCGGGCACGGCACGCGCCAGCCCGGCCAGCGCTTCCAGCTCGATGTTGACGCCGACCGTGCGGTTGTCTTCCTCGGCGGTGAGCAGCAACTCGGTCTCGATGCCCTGCGCATCGCCAGCCCAGTCCATGCCCGCGCGCACCACCATCAATTTCAGCGGGAACAGGTAGGAGCCCATGCCCCAGCGGATGAAACGGAAGTGCTCGCGCCCGAGCCCGTCGGCGCGCTGCAGACGCTGCCACAGCGACTCGTCGTCGAGCTTGCCAAGATCGTCGCGCAGGGTGCCGGCCAGTGTCTTTTCCACGCCGGCGACATAGGCATCCAGCAACTTGTAGTGGCTGAACATCGAGGCCCGCTTGTCGCGCAGGCGCGCCAGCAACTGCCCCCGGGCGGCCTTTGCCTGCCGTGACGGCACCTGCTGCAGTTCTGCCTGCCAGTACGGCGGCAGCCAGTTGAAGAACCGCGGGATGCGCAGTGGCGGCGGAATCAACGGCAACATGCTGTACATGTAATTGGAGCTGAAATAGATGTGCGAATGCACGCGCGCGAACGGCTCGCCGGTCACCAAGTCATCGAAGCTGCTGAGCTTGCGCACCGCGAAAAAATAATCCTCGCGGATCCAGCGTCCCAGGCAGGTGTATTGCAGCGGCGTCGTCGCCTCCGCCCAGAACTCATCGCCCCAGACACGGGTCCACACCTCGGTCGGACGCTTGAGCGTCGTCACCGGGCGGGCCTGCAGCAGGAAGAATGTGTTGCCGTCGTGCGCCCACTCGATGTCCTGCGGCTTGCCGCCGAAGGCGTTTTCCAGTTGCTCGGCCAGCGCGACGAAATCGACGTCCGGGATCAGGTCCAGGCTGTTGACGCCATCCGGGCTGTGGATCGCCTCCTGCAGCCGGCGACCGCTACGATCGAACTCGACGCGATCCGGCATCACCGTGCCGCCGACCAGCTTGTCGCCGAGCCCGCCGACCGATTCAACGACCACCCGGTCGACATCGGGACGCACCGGGTGCCGCGTAAACATCACGCCGGCACACTTCGCGTCGACCATCTGCTGCACGACCACCGCCATCTGCGCCTCGACACCGGAGCCGTGCGATGCCCGGTAGGCGCTGGCAGCTTCGTTGTCGATCGAGGCCCAGCAGTCCTGCACGGCCTTCACCAACTCATCGGTGCCCTGCACGTTGAGGATGGTGTCGTGCTGGCCGGCGAACGAGGTATCACCGGCGTCTTCGTCCGAGCCGGAAGATCGCACGGCAAAACGGGTCGATGAGGGAAAATCCTTGAGGCCTTCGGCCAATATCGCGCGCAATCGGCCGACGGCGTCGCCACCATTACCTTTGCGGTGCAGCGCCGTGAACAGGCCGGTGGTCAGCACCAGTCCGCCGGGCACGGTGAACCCGGCCCGCTTCAGCGCGACCAGGTTGTGGCCCTTGCCACCGAGCTCGTCGACGCCGGCGTCGACGTCGGGATCAAGCGGATACCAGTCCCGGGCCATGCGCGCCTCCGGCAGATCGTCGTGCAGGCGCGCGCAACTCAGGTGCCCGTCAGGCGCGCCGATCCATTATGCGATCACCGCATTTTTCAGCGATCGCCCGTTTTCCACGCCGAGTAAACGCGACCCCAGGACAACACGACCACCGGACCCATCACGAAGCAGCCGACGAGCACGACCTGGTAGAAGGCCGGGTTCACGCCGCCCCAGTGCAGGTTGGCGTAGATCGCATTGCAGAACCAGGCGGTGTACAGGGCGGTGGCCACGAGCGTCGCGGATTGCGAGGGCTGGGTCGAGGTTTTTTCGTCGGTGAACCACAGGCGGTAGAGGAAGGCGATCATGAACACGGCGCCCACCCAGCCCATCAGCCCGAAGTTGCTGAACGGAATGCCGCCATGGATGTCCGGCACATAACCACCGCCGTTGTCCCATTTCCAGAAACCGTTGTTCACCGATACCGGATCGGCGAGGAAGTCCCAGGCGGTGACGACCAGGCCGGTCGCCAGCGAGGCAATCGCGATATGCACCAGGTGCTGGGCGCGGCTCATGGGCGCCTTCCGGGACAGGAACTCGTCGACCAGGATCATCGACGGATAGATGATGCCTTCCCAGGAAATCACCACCATGATCGGCACGTTGCCGATCATCGGCCCGAGTTCATCGGTGTATTCGTAGTCGCCGAACCACCAGCCGTAATTGCACCCGATGAACTCGACGAACCAGGCGATCACGGCGGCGATGACGACGAACCCGAGCGCCTTCTTCGGTCCTTTCGTCGCGATCGCGTGCAGGATGCAGATGGCCACGATCAGCAGGACACCGATGACGGCGCCCGGCGTGCCGAGATCCTGCGTACCGAGTACCGGTATGGCAACCAGGGAAAATGCCGCGAGCGCGCAGATCAGCAGTGACGCCTTGACGGTGAACGATTCCAGTTTTGGCATGGGACTCATCAGTGGATCACTCTCTTCAGGTGGATGCGGATTGGGGGAAGCCTGTCAGTCACCAGACCGTCCGGATGGCCTTCCACAGGAACTCCGGCGTGCGCGGAAGGTGCGTGCGCAGCGCGTTCGGATCCTTGTAGAGGTGCTCGGAAATGCCCGAGCCTTTTTCGCCGTCGCATTCGTAGGTGCAGACGAATTCCATGATCGTCGCGCCGTCCTTGTACAGCGGCCAGTACGCGTGGATGTTCATGCGGATCTTCTTCTGCGTGCCGTCGGCGAGCTTGAGCACGATGTCGGCACCGGTCGGCTTGACGCCGGTCGGGTCGCCCAGCCAGG
>JBKHWN010000016.1:0-13693 GCA_046566505.1 Gammaproteobacteria bacterium | reverse complement strand
ATTTCAGCGGCCTGCCGCCGCTGCTGGTCACGGTCGAGGAAGGTGAATGCCTGCGGGACGACGCCTACGCCGTGATGGCCCGTGCGAAGGAAGCCGGCGTGCACGCCACGCTGATTTCCCGCCGTGGCCTGCTGCATGTGTGGCCGATCTTCTGGCCGCTGTTGCCGGAAGCACGCGAGGACGTGGCGAAGATGGTCGCGTTCGTGCGTCAGCGGGTGCCAGTGCGGGTGTAGGAAAGAAAAAGCCGGCACCGCCGGCTCATCACGGCGGCTGCTTCTATTTGTTGCTCTTCAACAGCGCCTGCACCTTGTCCACGTACTTCTGCATCGCGGCCTCTTTCGACAGGCCCTTGAGCTTGGCCCAGCCGTCGTACTTGGTGCGGCCGATCATGTCGAGCATGCCCGGGCGGCTGCCCTTCACGTCGCCCTCGGTGCCCTGCTTGTAGAGGGTGTACAGCGCCAGCATGTCCTCGTTGGAAGGCCGCTTCGAGAGCGTCTTCACGTCTGCCTGCGCCTTCACGAAATCATCCTGCACGCTCATGGTCCCCTCCGGGGGTGTCGTTGTTTTGTGTCCGGCCGGGGAACTTCGCACAGGTCAGATGTCTTCGTCCAGCGGCCATCGGGCATACTTGCCGGCTCACGAAAAGCCGCCAGGGAGCGCCCGCCATGACCAACGCCGCCAACCGTACCCCCCTCGACGCCCTCGCCGACCGGGTATCCCGTTCGCCGGATGCCGTCTGCTTCGTGCAGCCGCTGGGCGGCGGCCGGCTGCGCGAATACACCTGGCGCGAGTTCGACGGCGAGGCCCGGCGCATGGCCTCGTACATCCGCTCGCTCAACCTGCCCGAACGCAGCCATATCGGGCTGATGTCGAAGAACTGCGCCGAGTGGATCATCTGCGACGTCGCCATCTGGATGGCCGGCCACGTCAGCATCCCGCTGTACCCGACGCTCGCGGCCAACACCGTCAACCAGGTGCTGGTGCACAGCGAGGCGAAACTGCTGTTCGTCGGCAAGCTGGACACCTGGAACGAGATGAAGAACGGCGTGCCGGAGAGCCTGCCCTGCGTGGCCTTCTCGCTGGCGCCGCCGGAGGCACGTGCCGAGTTCGCCCACTGGGAAGACCTGGTGGCCAACCACGAGCCGCTGAAAACCGTGGCGACGATCACCCCCGGCGACCTGGCCACCATCATCTACACCTCCGGCACCACCGGCATGCCCAAGGGCGTGATGCACGATTTCGCGCACCTGGCGGTGATCGGCGTCCATGCCGGGCAGATCTACTCGATGTCGGAAAAGGACCGGCTGATTTCCTACCTGCCGCTCTCGCACGTTGCCGAGCGCGACGCCATCGAGATGGCGATGCTCTACAACGGCATGAAGGTGTTCTTCGCGGAGTCGCTGGAAACCTTCGCCGCCGACATCCAGCGCGCACAACCGACGGTGTTCTTCGCGGTACCGCGCATCTGGACCAAGTTCTACCAGAAGGTCAGCGAGAAGATGCCGCCGGAGAAACTGGCACTGTTGCTGAAGATCCCGGTGTTGCGCGGCATCGTGCGCAAGAAATTGCTGTCCGCACTGGGACTGAACGAATGCCGGCTGGCGCTGTCCGGCGCGGCGGCGCTGTCGCCGGAACTGATCCACTGGTACAAGGCGCTGGGCCTGGAGATCCTCGAGGTTTACGGCATGACCGAGAACATGGCCTGGTCGCACACCACGCGCGCCGGCGACCAGAAAATCGGCTATGTCGGCAAGACGAACCCGGGCGTGGAATGCCGCATCGGCGAGGCCGGTGAAATCCAGGTGAAGAGCATCGGCAACATGCTCGGCTACTACAAGGAGCCGCAGATGAGCGCAGACGCGTTCATCGACGGCGTCTGGCTGCGCACCGGCGACAAGGGCGAGATCGACCCGGAAGGCCGGCTGAAGATCACCGGCCGCCTCAAGGAAATCTTCAAGACCAGCAAGGGCAAGTACGTCGCACCGGCGCCGATCGAAAACAAGCTGATCGGTCTGCCGGGCGTGGAGCTCGTCTGCGTCGTCGGCGCCGACATGGGCCAGCCGATCGCCCTGCTCAACCTCACGCCGGAAGAAAAGCAGCGGCTGGCTGCACACCCCGGCGAGCGCGACGGCTTCGCGAAAGACCTTGAAAAACTGCGCCGGCAAATGAACGAAACGCTGGACCCGCACGAGGAAGTCGCCTGCTGCATCATCGTCAGCGACCCGTGGACCGTGGAAAACGGCATCGTGACGCCGACACTGAAGATCAAGCGCAACGAACTGGAAAAGCACTACGCCGCGCACCTGCCGGTGTGGGCGAAAGCCAAGGGCGTGATCTGGGAAGACGCCTGACGACTACCGGCTACCGGCTACCGGCTACCGGCTACCGGCTACCGGCCTGACCCAGCCGCCGCTTGCGATGGTGTTGCCGCACCTGCTGTAGCGCGACTTGAGCGCCGCGGCAGGCGCGTCACTGCTGTCCATCGTGTGGCGCAGGCAGCCCCCGCGCCTGCCCAAGCGAACTGGAGCGCGGAAGCGGGTGCGGCAGCGCCATCGCTCGCACGCTCGCACTCTCACCCCCCGGGCCTTCAGCCGCCCCTCACCACCGACTCACGACGAACGCTTGACCCCTCGCTGCGGCGTCGCCGTCAGCGGATCTTCCGGCCACGGATGTTTCGGATAGCGCCCGCGCAGATCCTTGCGCACATCCGCGTAACCCTGCTGCCAGAACGTCACCAGATTGCGCGTCACCGCCACCGGCCGCTGCGCTGGCGACAGCAGGTGCAGCGTCAACGGCACCCGCCCGCCGGCCACTGCCGGCGTCACCGTCGCCCCGAACATCTCCTGCAGCTTCACCGCCAGCACCGGCCCGTTTTCCGCGCAGTAATCGATCACAATCGACGAACCCATCGGCACCGTCCAGCGAGCCGGCGCCTGCTCGTCCAGATCGCGCTGTTGCGGATAATCCAGCCGTGCCCGCAGCGCCTCCAACAGCGACGAGTTCTTCAGGTGCGAAAGCCTCGTCATCCCGGCAAGAAACGGTGCCAGCCAGTCTTCCAGCGTGGCGGCAAGCGCCGCGTCAGACACATCCGGCCAGCGCGCCGCATCAAGCCCGTGCATCAGCGCCAGGCGCGCACGCAACTGCCGCGCATCTTCGTCCCACGGCAACGACGCCAGTCCCCGCTCGCGGATCGCCGCAACCAGCGCTTGCTGCACATGCGCCGCCGACGGTGCCGCCAGCAATTTCTCCTCCAGCACCAGCGCACCGAGCTTGCGCCGACGGCGGGCGACAACCGCGCCCTGCGCATCGTCCCAGCCGGTGAAATCCTCTTCCACGATGTCGGCCAACAGCACACGCTCCAGCGCCGGCTGCGTGACCGGCGCGGCGACAAACACCCGCGCCTCGCGCGCGTCGCCGTCGAGTTCGGCACACACCAGCCACTCGTTGCGCGCGAGCGGATCCCCGTCGGCCAGCAGCGCGCCGCGACCGTTGGCCAACAGGTAACGGCTGCCGCTGCTGCCACGCCGGCGCGCGACACGATCTGGATAGGCCAGCGCGAGCAGCGCGCCGACCCGGTCGTCATCGCCGGGCGCATCCGCTGCGGCGGGATAGAGCCTTCGTGCGCTGTCGCGTACCTGCTTCAGGCGGGCACGGTCGGCGCTGCCGGCTTCACGCTCGCCGCGCAGCAATTCCAGCCGCGCGTGCAGGTCCGAACCACCCCCGCGGCCGAGCAAATCGCGCTCGGACAACAGCGCAGCGATGTCGGCGGCAAGACGACCGCAACCCTGCTCGCGTCCGCGCACCACCAGGTGCGCCAGCCGCGGCGGCAGGCCGATCGACAACATGCGTTTGCCATGGGCAGTGATCGCGCCATCGGCATCGACGGCTTCCAGCAGTTGCAGCAAGGCCACGCCCTGCTCCCAGGCCGGTTTCGGCGGCACATCGAGCCAGGCGAGGTCGCGCGGATCGCGCGTGCCCCACTGCGCCAGTTCCAGTGCCACCCCCGAAAGATCCGCCTCGGCGATTTCCGGCGGCGAGAACGGCGACAGTTGTTCGGTCTCGCTCCACAGCCGCCAGCACACGCCCGGCGCCGTGCGCCCGGCACGTCCGCGCCGTTGCTCGGCCGACGCGGCGGACACGCGACGCGTCACCAGCCGCGTCATCGCGCTGCCGGGATCGAACTGCGGGCGTCGCTCCCAGCCGGCATCGACCACGATGCGGACGCCGTCGATGGTGATGCTGGTTTCGGCGATCGACGTGGCAAGCACCACCTTGCGCGTGCCTGCCGCTGCCGGCGAGATCGCGGCATCCTGCTCGGCGCCGCCGAGGTCGCCATACAGCGGCACGATGCGCACGTCTGCCGGCAGGCGCCCGCTCAACGCCGCCTGCGCGCGACGTATCTCGCCGACACCGGGCAGGAACACCAGCATCGAACCGTCTTCGCGTGCCAGCAATTCCGGCAATTCGCGCACCAGGTGATCGAGCCAGGGTGCGCGCGCCGGCGCCGGCAACCAGCGTGTGGCAACAGGAAAGGCCCGGCCTTCGCTGCTGAGCACCGGCGCCGGCGTGCCGTCGCTGGCGGCGAGCAGTTTCGCCACCGGCGCCACGTCGAGCGTGGCGGACATCACCAGCAGGCGCAGATCATCGCGCAGCGCCTGCTGGCATTCGCGCGCCAGCGCGAGACCAAGATCGGCCTGCAGGGAACGCTCGTGGAATTCGTCGAAGATCACCACGCCGTATCCGGCCAGCGACGGATCGTCCTGCAGCAGGCGGGTGAGGATGCCCTCGGTCACCACTTCGATGCGCGTGTGCGTGGAAACCTTCGTGTCCAGCCGCGTGCGGTAACCGATGCTGTCGCCGGCTTCCTCGCCGCGCTGCTTCGCCATGTAGCGCGCGGCGGCTCGCGCGGCGAGCCGGCGGGGTTCGAGCATCAACACCTTGCGGCCGGAGAGCCAGTCGGCACCGTCGATAGCCAGCGGCACACGGGTGGTCTTGCCGGCACCGGGCGCCGCCTGCAGCACGACGGCATTGTGCGTGCCGAGCGCCGCACAGAGTCCGGGAAGCACCGCGTCAATCGGCAGCGAACCGGGCAGCGTGCCGGTCACCGGACAGCCACCGATTGCACGTAGAAAAGCTCGCAGGCGCCCTTGCCGGTGTCGCTCCGGGTCAACGAGCTTTTCCAGCGAAAGCCGTCGTCACCGCGCGCCTCGACCAACAGGCCCTCCAGGGTGACCACGTGCCCCACCCGAACGTCGTCCAGCATGGCGTTGATCTGGTCATCCGCCGGGATGATGTGCATGTTCGCGGCGTTCGTTTCGATCTCGCGACGCGGAATCGGGAACTCGTCAGTGCGCCAGTAGAAAAACCGGTCTCGCTGCGAGATGTCGATCCTTTCCAGCACGGTGGAATCCGACATCGGCCCCCAGCCCAGGGCGAGGTCCAGCGGCGACAGGGACGCGCCACCGTCGAAGCGGTAACCGCGGCGGGACAACACCCTGGCCTCCACCTGGAACCGCGCCAGCGGCGTCAGCCGGTAATCGCCAAGCCGGATCGGGTCCGCTTCGTGGATTTTTTCCTGACGCGGCACGTCCGGCGCAATTTCCCCCGGGCCGTGCTCGATGGCACCCGGACCCATGAACATCATGAACAGGGCAACGAGTACGGAGATGAGCAGCAGCAGGAACTTCATGGCGGTCGCCGTCAGAATGCCGCAGAGCGGGCATTGCGCAGGTCACGCAATGACTGGCGGTTCAGTTCACGCCCGGCGTAGACCAGTTGCACGTAGATCTTGATGAAACGCTGCACATCCGCTGCGCGCTCGGGTGCTGCTGCACACAGGCGGTCCGCGTAGTCATGCGGCCCCTCGTCGTCGCGACGCGGATGACCCCGCCGGGCCCAGCCGTTGCAGAAACGCCGGTATTCACGCGTCAGCGGATCGACACGCCGGAACAGCGTCTCGCGGAACAGCCAGAGCGCCAGCAACCCGCCCACCAGCACCGCGAAACCGAGCACCGCCAAGCCAATGCGATACGGCGAGTACTTGCCCAGCCAGCGCTTGAGGAAACCTTGCTGCGCGGCATCGTCATAACCGAGCACCCAGATGTTCCAGCCGTGGTTGAGGTAGTCGAGCGCATCGCGGAATGCAGCCAGCGTGCTGCCCGGTGACCACAGGTCGGCCAGCGGCTCATCGGCAAGGAATCCCGGCTGGTTGCCGATGGCCGCCCGGGCACCCCGGTCGATGCGCTCCGGCGCGACGGCGGACGTTGGATCAAACTCGACCCAGCCGCGCCCCGGCAACCACACCTCGGCCCAGGCGTGGGCATCGTACTGGCGCACCTGCACGGTACCGCTCAACGGATTCACCTCCCCGCCCTGGTAACCGGCAACGATGCGCGCCGGAATACCGGCTGCCCGCATCAGGAAGACGAAGGTGCTGGCGTAGTGCTCGCAGAAACCGCTGCGCGTGACGAACAGGAAGTCGTCGACCACCTGCTCGCCCAGCCGCGGCGGCGACAGCGTGTAGGAAAAGGGTTCTTCCCGGAAATGACCCAGCACATGGCGGACGAACGACAGGTCATCATCCATTTCCGCGCGCGCCTGCAGTGCCCACTGGCGCGCCAGCGGATTGGAATTGCGCGGCAACGCCAGACTCTGCTCCCTCAGCCAGTCGGCCAGCTCCACATCACGCTGCAGGGACGGTACCGAAGCCACGCGATAGCGGGTCACCGTCTTCACCGGCTCGCGCATGCGCAACCGGTGATCGTAGACCAGCCCGATGTCGCGCCGGCCTGCCGCTTCCGGCACAACCAGCGCGAACAGCCAGGGGCGCTGGCTCGGCTCCATGATCACCGTGTAGCGGAAGGTCTGCGCATCCTCCAGCGCGGCAAGATCAGCGCGCAGGCGCTGGCGCCATTCGGGCGCCCGGCCGACGCCATGGTCGACGAGCGACGGAAACTCGGCCAGCCCGGGCAACTGCCGCCATGTCCGCCCGTCGAACTCGGTCAGCGTCATGCCGCGCCAGTACAGGCGCGCGGTCGGCGGCACGTTTCCGTCATCGAAATCGACGCGAAACGCCATGTCGTCCGAACGCGAAAGATTGCCGATGTCGCCGAAACTCATTTCATCGCCAACGCCGGTCTGCGACTCCCCCGGCTTGAGTCCGATCGACCACATCGGCCCGATGCGCGGCATGACCACGAACAGCAGTATCGCGATCGGCACGCTCTGCAACACGAGCGAACCCGCCCGCCTGATCGGCTCGCTGCGCGGCATGTCCAGGCTGGCGTTGATGGCCACCAGTGCGGCGGTGAACAAGGTGGCGACACCGACGACGTAGAAGCCCATCCACACCGTGAAGAAAAACAGGAACGCCATCGCGGCGACAAAATAACCGATCAGGATGACGACGTAGGCATCGCGCTCCTTGTACATCTCCAGCAGTTTCAGCGAGAACATCGCCACCAGCATCGCGGTGCCGGCCTGGTGCCCGGCGAGCGTGCGGTACTGGATGAAGATGCCGGCCATCAGCGCCAGCGCGAAAACGCCCTGCAGGCGCCGCGGCGGATAGGCCAGTTGCCCGCGGTGCACGCCCACCCGCCAGCCGATGCAGAGCACGGCAACACCGGTCAGCCACAACGGCAAGTGCGTAACATGCGGCAACAACGCGGCAATCACTGCCGCGATGATCCACGGCAGTGCGCGCCGCGAGACCTGGAAAGTTGCCAGTTCGACCTGCGTCATGTCGGCCCCGCCCCGCCCGGATACAACGCCAGCGCACGCAACACCTGCTGGTGGTGCGCTTCGCCGTGGTCCGGACGGATTTCCGTGCCGGGCAGGCGCAGGCCATAGGGCTGCTCGCGACGCTCCAGTTCAATGGCCCACCAGGCAAGCCGCGACAGCCGGCCTTCGGTGTCCTGCGCCGGCCAGCCGGAAAAATCCAGCCACAGCCGCGAACGGCCCGGCTCGGTGAAATGCTTGGTGAACAGCTCGTCGGTGCGCGCATAGACCCGCCATTCGATGCGCGTCTGCGCATCGCCCGGCACGTAGCGCGCGAGCCCCTCGAACTCGTCGATGCCGCGCGGCCGGCGTCCTTCCTGCAGCGCGATTTCCTCGCTGCCGTCGTCGGCTGGCGGCAGGTCGTCGGCAACCGGTTTCGGCCAGACCAGCGCCTCCATGTCGAGCGACACATAGGACCAGGCGCGCACCAGCCCCAGGGGATAGAACGTACGGATGGCGATGCGCGGCGGCTGGTACAGGCCACGCCGTATCGCCGGCAGCGAAAAGCGCAGCACTTCGCGGCGATCGGGCTCCACGTCGACCCGGATCTCGGCGGCATCGCCCCAGTGCAACAGGACACCACGGTGCGCCCGGCCCGCAGCCCCGGAGAGCACTATCTCGAAATCCACCGCCTCGCCGGCAAAGCCGCCATGCGCGCGCCCCGCCTCGATGCGCAGGCCGGACAGGTTACGGTAGGTGTGCAGGATCGCCGTGTTCAACAGCGACGCCAGCAGGAAGCACAACAGCAGGACCTGGTTGTTGGCGTAGTTGATGCCGCCGATGAACAACAGCAGCAGGACCACCGTGAACACCACGCCGCGCGGGCCGGGAAAGATGAAGATGCGATGGCGATCGAGCACCGCCTGCTGCGCACGCGGGATGCGTCGTTCCAGCCAGCGCTCCCAGCGCCGGTCGATCCAGCCACGCAGCCCGCTGCCCATGCCGGTCAGACCACGGCCACCGAGGTGAGCACGCGCTCGGTGAGCGACTGGCCGCGGCTGTGGCCGGCACCGATCGCGCCGCGCAGCCGGTGTTCCAGCACCGCCGGCGCCACGACCTGCACATCCTCCGGCACCACATGCGTGCGACCCTGCACCAGCGCGAAGGCCTTGGCAGCGCGCAACAGCGCCATTGCGCCACGCGGCGACAACTGCATCGGGAACTGGTCCTGCTCGCGGGTGGCACGCACGATGCGCTGGATGTAGTCGAGCAGGGTGTCCGAGGCATGCACGGCGGCCACCTGCGCCTGCAGCGTCCGGAGTTGTTCCGGGGACACCACCGGCTCCAGCTTCGCCAGCATCACGCGTGGATCCTCGCCCGCCAGCAGCGCACGCTCGACCTTGGGATCCGGGTAGCCGAGCTCGATGCGCATCAGGAAACGGTCGAGCTGCGATTCCGGCAGCGGGTAGGTACCCATCTGCGAACCTGGATTCTGCGTGGCAATCACGAAGAATGGCTCGGGCAGCGGGTAGCTGCGACCTTCCACCGTCACCTGTCGCTCTTCCATCGCCTCAAGCAGCGCGCTCTGCGCGCGCGGCGTGGCACGGTTGATTTCGTCGGCCAGCAGCAACTGCGAAAATACCGGGCCAGGCCGGAACACGAATTTCTGCTTTTCACGATCGAAAATCGCCGCACCGGTCACGTCAGCGGGCAACAGGTCGGCCGTGAACTGGATACGGCGGTACTTCAGGCCAAGCACCTTCGCCAGCGCGTGGGCCAGCGTGGTCTTGCCCATGCCAGGCAGATCCTCGATCAGCAGGTGCCCGCGCCCGAGCAAGCAGGCAACCGCCATCTGCACCTGCCGGCGCTTGCCGAGCAACACGGTTTCGACGGCAGCAACAGCCTGCGGGATGACCTTGTCCATCTGCGGGGAGTCTCCGGATAGGTAATCCGTCTGACTCTAGCCGAGGGACGCCTCCGGCGGAACCGGAAAAGCCCCTTCAGGAAAGGCGGTTGCGGAAGTCCTCGTACCCGAACCGCCGCACGACGCGCAATTCGCGGCCGTTCCACAGCGCCAGCGACGGGTGCTTCACGCCGTTGAACATGGTCGTCTTGACCATGGTGTAGTGCGCCATGTCGGCGAATACCACGCGGTCGCCTTCCTTCAGCGGCGCACGGAACGACCAGTCGCCAATCACGTCGCCGGCTAGGCAGGTCATGCCGCCCAGACGATAGTTATGCGCGAATTCGCCCGGCTCGCCGGCACCGTGGATGGTCGGCCGGTACGGCATTTCCAGCACGTCGGGCATGTGCGCGGTCGCCGAGGTATCAAGAATGGCAATCGGCATGCCGTTCTCGATCGTGTCCATCACGCTGGCCACCAGCACGCCGGTGTTCAGGCCGACCGCTTCGCCGGGTTCGAGATAAACCTGCTCAAGATTCGGGTGCCGCGCCAGCGCGCCGTTGAGCGTGTCGGCCAGCAGGTCCATGTCATAGCCGGGTTTGGTGATGTGGTGGCCGCCGCCGCAGTTCAGGTACCGCACGCGGCCAAGCAGGTCGCCCCAGTTCTTTTCCAGGTGCGTGATCACCCGTGCCAGCGTGTCGGCACCCTGCTGGCACATCACGTGGAAATGCAGGCCGTCGAGTTCGTCGATGATGTCGTCGATGTCCGGCGTGCGGATACAGCCCAGGCGCGAACCCGGTGCCGCCGGGTTGTACAGTGCCGTTTCGACTTCGCTGTAGCCGGGATTCACCCGCAGCGCGATATCGATCTTTCGGCCGTGCCGCCGTTCGAAAGCGCGCACCGCCGGCAGGTGACGGCGCAGTTGCGACGGCGAGTTGAATACCACGTGATCCGACAGGGCGAGGGTTTCCTGCATCTCGGCATCGGTGAATGCCGGTGCATAGGTATGCACTTCCTTGCGGAATTCTTCGCGGGCCAGTCGCGCCTCGATCGGCCCGGACGCGCAGCAGCCGTCCAGGTACGGCCGAAGCACATCGAACGTGCTCCACATGGCAAAGCCCTTCAGCGCCAGCAGCACCCGCGCCTTCGGCACCCGTTCACGCACCGACGCCAGGATTTTCGCGTTGCGTTCCAGCAGGCGGGTATCGACGACGAAACACGGCGTCTCGACCGTATTCCAGTCGAGGTCCGTGATGTCGGTTTCGGGAATGACGTCGTAGGCCATGCGCAGGTACTCCCTTCTTCACCCCTTTTTGCCAACACCCCCTCACCCCTGCCCCTCTCCCCGGTGGGGAGAGGGGTTCACGGGAGGGCCACCCTGTCCATGCTGCCTGCTGCCTGCTGCCTGCTGCCTGCTGCCTGCTGACGGTGGGCGGCCGGTGCGTCTTCTGCAGCGACTGTGGCGAGGGAAGGACTAGCGAAGTCTGTCCGACGAGCCACGCGGAGCGGAGGAAGGCGTACCGGCCGTCTGCCGGCATGCCCGCACTGAAGCCCACATCACGCAGGAGCCCGCCACTCTGACGGGCACACCGACGTCACGCTGGATCACACCATTCCAACGCGCGCGCCCACCCCAGCTCATTCAGATCGGCAGCGGCTGGTCCGGGTACGTTTCCACCCACGGCAGGCCGAGTTCGCCGATCTGCGCCATGAACGGCGCCGGATCGAACTGCTCCACGTTCCACACGCCGGGCTTCTTCCACACACCGTCGAGCAACAGCTTGGCGCCGAGCGCCGCCGGCACGCCGGTGGTGTAGCTGATCGCCTGCGACCGCACTTCCTGCCAACAGGCCGCGTGATCGCACACGTTGTAGATGTAGTAGCGCTTGAACTTGCCGTCCTTCACGCCCTCGATCCAGCAGCCGATGTTGGTCTTGCCGGAGTAGTTTTCGCCCAGCTCTTCCGGCTTCGGCAACACGGCCTTGAGGAATTGCAGCGGCACGATTTCCTTGCCCTCGTACATGATCGGCTTGATCGAGGTCATGCCGACGTTGCCAAGGACGCGCAGGTGCGTCAGGTATTCCTGGCCGAAGGTCATCCAGAACCGGATGCGCTTCAGGCCCTTGATGTTCTGCACGAGGGATTCCAGCTCCTCGTGGTACATCAGGTACATGTCCTTGGTGCCGGCCTCGGCAAAATCGAACGGCGTGAACACCGACAGCGGATCGGTCTCCTTCCACTGGCCGTTCTCCCAGTACTTGCCGCGCTGGGTGATCTCCCGGATGTTGATTTCCGGGTTGAAGTTGGTGGCGAACGCTTTGCCGTGGCTGCCGGCATTGCAGTCCATGATGTCGATGGTGTGGATCTCGTCGAAGTGCTGCTTCGCCGCCCACGCGCAATAGATGTTGGTCTGGCCCGGATCGAAGCCGCAGCCGAGAATCGCCGTCAGGCCCGCTTTCTCGAACTTCTCGCGGTACGCCCACTGCCAGCTGTACTCGAACTTGGCCTCGTCGATCGGCTCGTAGTTCGCCGTGTCGAGGTAGTGCACGCCGGCTTCCAGGCAGGCATCCATGATCGCCAGGTCCTGGTACGGCAATGCGACGTTGATCACCAGTGCCGGCTTGAACTGCTTGATCAGCGCCACCGTATTCTTCGGGTCATCCGCATCGAGCGCCGCGGTCTGGATCTTGCGACCGTGCATTTCCTCGACCTGCTTCGCGATGGCGTCGCACTTCGACTTCGTGCGGCTGGCCAGCATGATCTCCGTGAAGGTGGCCGGCTGCATGGCGCACTTGTGCACGACCACACCACCAACGCCGCCGGCGCCAATAATCAGGACCCTGGACATGGACTCAGTCTCTCCGCAGTGGAAATCAGGTGTTGTTTGAACAAACAGCGCGGCGCATCACAGTGCCGCCAGCCCGCGCGCCAGGTCGGCCATGATGTCCTCGACATCCTCCAGGCCAACAGACACGCGCAGCAGGTTCTCGGTCACGCCGACCCGTGCCCGGTCTTCCGGGCTGACCCGCCCGTGCGTGGTGGACGCCGGGTGGGTGATGGTCGAACGGGTATCACCGAGGTTAGCGGTGATCGATAACAGTTTCGTGGCATTGACCACGCGCCAGGCGGCGGCGCGCCCCTGGTCGCCGTCGCGTCCGCGCACCCGGAACGACACCAGGCCGCTGAACAGCCCGCGCTGCTGCACAGCAGCAAGGGCGTGGTGCGGCGAGTCGGGCAACCCGGCGTAGAAAACCCCGGTGACGCCATCCTGGCTGCGCAGCCACTCGGCAACCTGCAGTGCCGCACGTGAGTGGGCCTCCATGCGCAGGCGCAGGGTTTCAAGGCCCTTCAGGAATACCCAGGCATTGAACGGGCTCAGCGTCGCACCGGACGAGCGCAGCCAGCCGAACACTTCGGCCATGTCCGAGGCATTGCCGACTACCGCGCCACCAACGCAACGGCCCTGCCCGTCCAGGTATTTGGTCGCCGAATGGACAACGATGTGCGCACCCAGCGCGAGCGGGCGCTGCAGCGCCGGGGTGCACAGGCAGTTGTCGACGACAAGTTTTGCGCCGGCGCTTTCTGCCAGCGCTGCCAGCGCGCGGATATCGACCACCTCGCCCAGCGGGTTTGACGGCGTCTCCACGAACAGCAGTTTGGTGCGCGGGGTGAGCGCCGCCCGCCAGCCAGCCAGATCGGTGAGATCGACAAACGCGCTGTCGATGCCGAACTTGCCGAAGTATTTCGTCAGCAACACCGGCGTGGTGCCGAACACGCTGCGCGAGCAAACCACATGGTCGCCCTGCTGCAACAGCGCGGCAAAGGTGGCAGTGATCGCCGCCATGCCGGATGCAAAGGCCACGCAACGCTCCCCGCCTTCCAGTGCGGCCAGCCGCTTTTCGAAGGCATCGACCGTCGGATTGGTGAACCGCGAATAGATATAGCCCGGCTCGCTGCCGGAAAAACGGGCAGCAGCCTCCTCGGCCGAGCCGAACACGAAGCTGGAGGTGGTGAAGATCGGGTCGCCGTGCGCGCCGAATTCCGTGCGCAACTGCCCTTCGCGTACGGCGAGGG
>JBKHWN010000015.1:0-6038 GCA_046566505.1 Gammaproteobacteria bacterium | reverse complement strand
GCTGGCACGCTAGTTGCTTCAACCGATTCCGAGACCCGGGGTGCCAACCCGCTTCGGGGCAGCATCGCCGGCGACGGCATTCACCACACCTGTTGGTTCCGGGAGGAACGCATGGCCAAGAAGACGCTCCAGCTGATCAAGGATCACGAAGTGAAGTGGGTCGATGTCCGCTTCACCGACACCCGCGGCAAGGAACAGCACGTCACCTTCCCGGCATCGGCCTTCGACGAAGGCACCTTCGAGACCGGCGTGATGTTCGACGGCTCCTCGATTGCCGGCTGGAAGGGCATCGAAGCCTCCGACATGATCCTGATGCCGATCGATGACACCTCCTACCTCGACCCGTTCTACGAGGACACCACGGTCGTGGTGACCTGCAACATCATCGAACCGTCGACCATGCAGGTGTACGACCGCGACCCGCGCTCGATCGCCATGAAGGCCGAGGCCTACCTCAAGTCCTCCGGCATCGGCGACACCTGCTACGTCGGCCCGGAGCCAGAGTTCTTCATTTTCGACGGCGTGAAGTGGAAGTCGGAAATGGGCGCCCAGTCCTATGAAATCCACTCCGACGAAGCCGCGTGGGACGTTCACGGCGACCAGGCCGGCGGCGAGAAGGGCCGTGGCCACATGGGTCACCGCCCGCGCGTGAAGGGCGGCTATTTCCCGGTGCCGCCGATCGACTCGCTGCACGACATCCGCGCCGCGATGTGCAACACCCTGCAGGCCATCGGCCTGGAAGTGGAAGTGCACCACCACGAAGTGGCGAACGCCGGCCAGTGCGAGATCGGCGTCAAGTTCAACACGCTGGTGAAGAAGGCTGACGAGCTGCAGCAACTGAAGTACGTGGTACACAACGTTGCCGCGGCCTACGGCAAGACCGCGACCTTCATGCCGAAGCCGATCATCGGCGACAACGGCTCGGGCATGCACTGCCACATGTCGATCTGGAAGGACGGCAAGAACCTGTTCGCCGGCAACGGCTACTCGGGCCTGTCCGACACCGCCCTGTTCTTCATCGGTGGCATCATCAAGCACGCCAAGGCGCTGAACGCCATCACCAACCCGCTGACCAACTCGTACAAGCGTCTGGTCCCGGGTTATGAAGCGCCGGTCATGCTGGCCTACTCGGCACGCAACCGCTCGGCGTCGATCCGCATCCCGTACGTCAGCAACCCGAAGGCGCGCCGCGTCGAGATGCGTTTCCCGGATCCGGGTGCCAACCCGTACCTGTGCTTTGCCGCGCTGATGATGGCCGGCGTCGACGGCATCCAGAACAAGATCCACCCGGGCGACCCGTCCGACAAGGATCTCTACCACCTGCCGCCGGAAGAAGCCGTGAAGATCCCGCGCGTCTGCCATTCGCTGGAAATGGCGATCGAGGAGCTGCAGGCCGACCACGAGTTCCTGCTCAAGGGCAACGTGTTCAGCAAGGAAATGATCGAGGCCTACATCGACCTGCGCATGCAGGACGTGCAGCGCCTGCGCATGACGCCGCACCCGGTCGAGTTCGACATGTACTACAGCGTGTAATCGAAGTATGACGCGGCAAAAAAGGCTGCCCGCACGGGTGGCCTTTTTTGTCGGCGGCGGCATGCCCTGGGAAACGCCCGCATTTGGCATACGTTGCCGGTATCGTTCAGGATTGAACCGACACTGGACCGCCAACCGGAGAACGCCCATGAAACTGCTGATGCCCGCCTTGCTGCTGTTGTTCGCCGTGTCCTCGACGGCGGCGGAAATCTATCGCCACGTCGATGCGCAGGGCCGCATCACCTACACCGACCAGCCGACGGACAGTGCCGAGCCGGTCGCGCTGGAACCGCTGAACACCCTGCCGGCAACCGCGAATCCGGCCGCGACGACCGGGCAGCACATGGCGCCCGGCACGCCGTTTACCGGCTACCAGTCGCTGGTGCTGACCGGTGTCGAGAACGGCGCCATCCTGCGCAACCCGACGGCGCCGGTCACCCTCGGCACCCGCATGCAGCCACAACTGCAGCCCGGACACTCGCTGCTGATCCACCACAACGGACACCAGGCGAACACCGACAACGTATCGTCGATCACCGTGCCGGACATCGAGCGCGGGTCGCACACCTTCCGCGCCGAGGTGCTGGATGCCGATGGGCAGGTGCTGATCCAGTCCTACGATTTGACCATCCATGTCCATCGCGCCAGCGCGTTGAGGCGTCCCGGCGCGGGCAACTAGCGCTTCCGCGCCGGGACGCAGACATGGCGCGAAACTTGCTTCACGGATAGACATGAACACGCCTGCCCTGCACAAGCGACTGCTCGACAGCCTGAACACCGCCGTGCTGCTGCTCGACGGCGAGTTGCGCGTGCGCTACGCGAACCCGGCCGCCGAGATGCTGCTGGCGCAATCGGTATCCCGCCTGCTCGACGCGCCGCTGCCCGCCTGTTTCCTTGCCGACCAGGATGCGCGGGAAGCGTTGCACGAGGCGGCGAGGAGCGGGCACCCGTTCTGCAAGCGCGAGGCCGTGCTGCACATCAACCCGTTCCAGCAGGTCACCGTCGACTACACCGTCTCGCCGCTGACCGAGCCGGGCCAGCCGCAACAGCTGCTGATGGAACTGCAGCAGATCGACCGCCTGCAGCGCATCAGCCGCGAGGAGGCGCTGATCGCCAGCCACAACGCCACGCGCGCGCTGGTGCGCGGCGTCGCCCATGAAATCAAGAACCCGCTGGGCGGCATTCGCGGCGCCGCACAGTTGCTGGAGCGCGAATTGCCGGAGGGCGCCGGGCTGCGCGAATACACGCGCGTGATCATCGACGAGGCCGACCGACTGCGCGCACTGGCCGACCGCATGCTCGGCCCGCGCAGCCTGCCGCAGGTACGTCCGGTGTCCGTGCTGGAATGCCTGGAGCGGGTGCGCAGCCTCGTGCTCTCGGAAGCCGGCGGCAACATCGAGGTCGTCCGCGACTACGACCCGAGCATCCCGGAGGTGGAGGCCGACCCTGACCAGTTGATACAGGTCCTGCTGAACATCGTGCGCAACGCGCGCCAGGCACTGGTCGAAAGCGGCAAGCCCCACGGACGCATCCTGCTGCGCACCCGGGCCATGCGCCAGGTCACCGTCGGCGCGGTGCGCCACCGCCTGGTGTGCCGCATCGAGATCGAGGACAACGGCCCCGGCATCCCGCGCGAGATGATCGACCACATTTTCTACCCGATGGTCAGCGGGCGGGCGCACGGCTCCGGCCTCGGCCTGTCCATCGCGCAATCGATCATCAACCAGCACCACGGCCTGATCGAGTGCGAAAGCTCGCCCGGCCACACGGTCTTCACCATCCTGCTTCCATTCGAGCAGCCGTCCACGCACAACGACACACGGACCACGCCATGATGCGCAGCGAAAACATCTGGATCATCGACGACGACAAGTCCATACGCTGGGTGCTGGAGCGTGCGCTGGCGCAGGAAAAGATCGCCACGACCTCCTTTGCCGATGCCGACGACGCGCTCAACACGCTGGACGACGAGTTGCCGGCAGCGGTCATCAGCGACATCCGCATGCCGGGCACCGACGGCCTGAAGATGCTCGGCATCATGCACGACCGTCATCCGGAACTGCCGATCATCATCATGACCGCGCACTCGGATCTCGACAGCGCGGTGGCCAGCTACCAGGGCGGTGCCTTCGAATACCTGCCCAAGCCGTTCGACGTCGACGAGGCGGTGGCACTGGTCAAGCGCGCACTGGAACAGGCAAGGCTCAAGAGCGTGCCGCCGGTGGAAAACGGCAAGGCACCGCTGACGACCGAGATCATCGGCAACGCACCCGCAATGCAGGAGGTCTTCCGTGCAATCGGCCGGCTCTCGCACTCGAATGTCACCGTGCTGATCAACGGCCAGAGCGGCACCGGCAAGGAACTGGTCGCCCGTGCACTGCACAAGCATTCGCCGCGCGCCGCCAGGCCGTTCATCGCGCTGAACATGGCAGCGATCCCGCGCGACCTGATCGAATCCGAGTTGTTCGGCCACGAGAAGGGCGCGTTCACCGGCGCAACAGACCGCCGTACCGGGCGCTTCGAGCAGGCCAACGGCGGCACGCTGTTCCTCGACGAGATCGGCGACATGCCCATCGAGGCCCAGACGCGCCTGCTGCGCGTGCTGGCCGACAGCGAGTTCTACCGTGTCGGCGGCATGACACCGATCAAGGCGGATGTCCGCATCATTGCCGCCACGCACCAGAACCTGGAGGACCTGGTCCGCGAAGGCCGGTTCCGTGAGGATCTTTTCCACCGGCTGAACGTGATCCGCGTCCACCTGCCCCGGCTTGCCGAAAGGCGCGAGGACATTCCGCAACTGGCAGCGCATTTCCTGAAAAGCGCGGCGCAGGAAATGAATGTCGAGGCCAAGACACTGTCGCCGGATGCCGCCGCGCACCTGGCGTCGCTGGACTGGCCGGGCAACGTGCGGCAACTGGAGAACACCTGTCGCTGGCTGACCGTGATGGCCTCGGGGCGCGAGATCCTGGTCGAGGACCTGCCTGCGGAACTCAGGGACGAGGCGCCGGCCACCGGCGGCAGCGACTGGGAAGCCGTGCTGCGTGACTGGGCGGATCGCGAGTTTGCCCGTGGCGCGCGGGCCATCCTTGATACGGCGGTGCCCGCCTTCGAGCGCGTGATGATCGAAACGGCGCTCAAGCACACCGCCGGCCGACGCCGCGATGCGTCGCTGCTGCTCGGCTGGGGCCGCAACACGCTGACGCGCAAGATCAAGGAACTCGATCTGGAAGAACGGCTGCGCAAGGCGAACCTGGATGCGGGGGACGAGGACTGAACTTGCCGCTGCCACCGCGTGACACTCGTCCCTGAAAAGGCCCGCCCGCGCGGGCCGAGGTTCCTCCACCCCGGGCGCCCCCCTACAATCGCCTGCTCATGCCGGACAAGAGACCAGGGGAATGCTCAGGAATATCGCGCGCTGCCTGACCGTCGCCATTGCCATCGCCACCCTGCCGGTCGCCGTGCAGGCCTCGATGTACATCGACCGGACAATCGTTTCCTTCCTCCCCGGGCAGGCATCACGACAGGACGTGGTCGTGACCAACCCGGCGAAGGAGCCGCTGTATGTCCAGGTCGAGGTGTTCGAGGTGCAGGCACCCGGAACGGAAGCAGAGCAACGCGTCCCGCTGAAAGACCCGGCCAGCATGTCGCTGCTGGCAACACCGAACAAGCTCATCGTCCCCGCCGGGGAGAGCAAGGTCGTGCGCCTGGTCAGCACCCGGCAAGCCGACGACACAGAGCGGGTCTATCGCGTCAATTTCCGGCCCATCGTCGGCAAGATCGAGAGCGAAGCGACTGCAGTGAAGGTGCTGGTCGGTTACCAGGTGCTGGCGCTGGTCGCGCCGAAGAAGCCGGCATACGCACTGGAGGCGGTGCGCGAGGGAACGACGCTGCACCTGAAGAACCCGGGCAATACCAACATCCTGTTCTTCAACGGCCAGCAGTGTCCGTCGGACACCAGCGAAGAGGCGGAGTGCCGCAGCCTGCCGGACCTGCGGCTTTATCCCGGCAATGAGCGGGGCATCGAGTTGCCGCTGGACCGCCCTGTCGACTATTACCTGACCGTGCTCGAAAAAAACGAGAAGAGGCACTTCGACTGATCGCGACGAATCGCGACTGACGCAACGGACGCACGCGGCAATGACCGACACGCGGTGGATGGCCTGGGCAGTGCTGCTGGTGCCCGCGATGGTGTTCGGTGCTGATGCGCAGGCGCCGGCAGCGCAAGAG
The DNA here is from genome assembly GCA_046566505.1 of Gammaproteobacteria bacterium. Taxonomy (GTDB): domain Bacteria; phylum Pseudomonadota; class Gammaproteobacteria; order Pseudomonadales; family JADFDG01; genus JADFDG01. The sequence goes on along the minus strand of JBKHWN010000015.1, from coordinate 278 downwards.
CCTGCAGCACTGGAGCAGACCATTGCGACGCCGGCCGGCGGGGAAGCCTCCGGGCAACAGCCACGAATTTCGACCGCCATCCCGGAAGGCTTCGAGGAACTGCTGCAGCCGCAACGCACGGCGATCGACGTGTTCTACGGCGGGGTGCCCATCGGCACCACCCTGGTCGAGTACACACCCGACGAAATCGAGTTCCTGTCACCCGCCGAGGTCGTGGCCAGGATTCCGAACGTCGTCGGCAGGACCGGGCTTGAACACCATCTCGGCGGCCGCATCGC
>JBKHWN010000014.1:0-15055 GCA_046566505.1 Gammaproteobacteria bacterium | reverse complement strand
CGGAGGGCGGACGGGAAGCCGGTTAGGCCGTGCCGCAACGCTTGGGAGATGCCCTCCGGGACCGCTTTTTGAGCGGCGGCGTAGGGTATACCAGCGCCCCGGGTGAGGCAACGCGCAGATGCCGCACGCCGAAAAAACGACGGAAGCACAACGTCTGGCCTGGAACTGTCCGAACTCGCTGCCGTGAGGCACGGCAAGGCAAGACACGGCACGACGCGGCCTTCAGAAAGGCTGGGTCCCCACGCGCCACACCGCGTAGTTGCCGCTGAAGAGCACCGCCGGGTCTTCCTCCGGCCCCAACCTCGCGCGGATCGGCAGTTTCGCCCGAGCACCCATGCGCAGGCGCGCCCGGACCTTGTCGGCAGCCGACGGATCAGCGATCCACGCTTCAGCACGCAGCGCCTCACGCACCGGACGAAGAAAATCTGTTTCGGAGCGATAGACCGCCGCCTCGCAGCGCTCTCCGTCGGCCTCGCCGACCAGCGTCGCCAGACACCATCCCGACAGCGTAACCAGCGTGGCAAGGCTGCCGGCAAAACCAGTGCCCTTGTCGTTGATGTTTGGTCGCAGTGGTGCCTCGAGCCTGATTCGCTCACCATCGAAATGCGTGATCCGCACCTGCATCGCGCTCGCGAGCGGAATGGCCGCAAGCAATCGCGCTTCCAGCGCAGCGGCACGTTCAGGTGAGGTCACGGGCGGCCCCATTCACGCACGAACACGGCGGGATCGATTGCCGGCGCCGCGCGCCGGTCACCTTCCGGAGTGCCCAGGTACAGGAAGGCGACTATCTCGTCGACCTCGTCAAACCCCAGCGACTGCTTCACCAGCGGGCTGGCAGCCAGCGGACCGGTGCGCCACATCGCGCCAAAACCCAGGGCCTCGGCCGCCAGCTGCATGTTCTGGACGGCGGCGGCCACGGCAGACACCTGTTCAACCCTCGGCACCTTCGGATGGCCGGGATCAACGCAGGCAACGCAGGCGACCACTACCGGCGCCCTCAGGGGGTTGCCCCGGATCTTCGCCAGGGAGTCGGCAGTCGCTGCAGGATTGGCCACCTGCTCGGCGCCAGCGAGTATTTCCCCGAGCGCATGACGCGCTTCCCCCCGGAACACCACAAAACGCCAGGGCCGCAACAGACCATGGTCGGGCGCGCGGCCGGCGCAACGAAACAACATGCCAAGAGCATCATCGTCCGGACCGGGGTCACACAGCCTCGGCCGGGACGTGCGGGAGAGAATTGCTTCAATTACATTCACGGCATGCCCTGCTGGAGTTGGCAACCCGGCACTCTCCGGATCGCTCCCGCACCGTTGCGGTGCAGGTACAATAGCCAGCACTTTCCTGCCTGCCAATAAAAACAGGGGTTCGCGGCCCAGGTCGCCACATCATGCCGGAAACCTATTACGACGCCCCGAAAGCCCCCGGTGCCGACGTCAGCGACAAGCAGGCACGTTACACGCGTGTACTGGCTTTTCTCGTCGTCGCCGCGACGCTGGCTACCGGTATTGCCGCGCGGAAATACGGCGGCTACCAGGGCCTGCTCATCCCGCTGTTCATTGCCTATCCGCCGCTGGCACACCGGTTGGCGGAGTTCCTGCTGTCACGTGCCCATCCCGCACCGCGCGTCAACGCCATGTTGTTCATCGCCGACGCCATCATGCTGGGCATCGCCATTGCCGCCATGCAGTTTGCGGTCGTGCCCAGCCTGATGGTGCTCATGATCGTCGCCTCGAACGCCATGGCCATTGGCGGCGTGCAGACTTTCGTGATGAGCCTCGCGACCACTCTTTTCGGCTGCCTGGCCGGCATCCTGCTGCTGGGCTTCCGCTTTCTCCCGCACGCAGATACACCGACCCTGCTGACGGTGGTTCCGGTCATGGGGGTACTGGTTTACCTGGCCATCAATTCACTCTTCAGCCAGGAGCAGCGGGAAATCCTGTTGCAGGCACAACAGGAGGTGCGCGCCCAGCGGGAGCAGGCCCTTGCGCTCACCCGCCGGCTTTCGAAGTACCTGCCGCCACAGGTTTACGGCGCGCTGTTCTCCGGCCGCCGCGAAGCAAAGCTGGAGACTCGCCGGAAGAAGCTCACCGTTTTCTTTTCGGATGTTCGGGGTTTCACCAACCTGTCTGACGAAATTCCGCTGGAACAACTGACTGCAGTCTTGAACCAGTACCTGAACGAGATGACTCGCATTGCCCTCAAGCACGGCGGAACCATCGACAAGTTCATGGGCGACGGCATCATGATCTTCTTCGGCGATCCCGTCTCGAAGGGTTCGCGGGAAGATGCCGTTGATTGCGTATCCATGGCCGTCGAGATGCAAAAGCAGATGCAGGTGCTACGCCAGCACTGGAAGGAGCGCAACATCAACACGCCACTGGAAATCCGGATCGGCATCAATACCGGAGTCTGCACGGTCGGGAATTTCGGCGCGGAATCGCGCATGGACTACACCATCCTGGGCCGCGAGGTGAACCTCGCGAGCCGGCTGGAGTCCTCCACCCAGCCCGGCACCATACTGATCTCCGAGTCGACGTACCAACTGGTCAAGGACGCTTTCACCTGCCGTTCCAAGGGCCGGATATCGGTCAAGGGTATTGCAGAGGAAATCGCCGCCTACGAGGTCGTCGATTTCCGTCGCAATCTCGGTGGCGGCACCAACTCGATAAATGTCCAGCGCCCGGGACTGACCCTGATGCTGGACATCGACAAGGTACGCAACTACGAACAGCCGAAAGTGATGGATGCGCTGGTCGATGCGGTAAAGGTACTGAGAACGACAGCGACGCAATCACTGGATGCCGACGCGACGGGCTTCATGCTGCGCCTCAGGAATAACGAGATAGACCCCGACGAGAGGGAAAAAATCACCCATCTCGTCGATCGTTGCGCAAAGAAGCTCAGGGAAAAGATCGTCTGATCACCAGCGTCGCACCGCGCCGTAAAACTGTTGTGGCGTGACTACTGGCGCCGCAGCCTCAGGTTTGGCTGTGGCTCCTCGAAATTGGAGCGGAACGGGTTGATATCGATACCGCCGCGCCGGGTGAACCTTGCATAGACCGTCAGCCCCTTCGGGGCGCAGGCTCGCAGGATATCCACGAACATCTGCTCGACAACCTGCTCGTGGAAGCCCTTGTGGCCACGATACGACACGATGTACCTGAGCAGGCTGTCGTGCCTGATGGGGGCACCGTTCCAGCGCACCAGCACGCTCGCATAATCAGGCTGGCCGGTTACCGGGCAGTTGCTGCGCAGAAGGTGGCTGTGCACTGCGCCGCGCGGCGATCCGTTCGGGTCCAGGGCCAGCAGGCCGGCATCGCACTGATAGACCGAGCACTCGACATCAAGGTTGTCCAGCAACTCTCCCGGCAGATCGCCGAATTCGCTTTCGCTGCCCCGCACGTCGTGCAGCGTCACCAGCGCCGGGCCACCGACGCAGGCCGACAGGTCGCTTTCGATGATGCCCTGAACTTCCTGACGATTGCGGAATGCACTCTGGCTGAACGAAGCCAGGTAGAGTTTCAACGACTTGGACTCGACGATATTCCGGGTGTTGAACGGAATCTCGACCTCGACACGCGCGACCAGCGGCTTGCCCCGGGGATCGAGCCAGGTCAACTCATGGCAGTTCCAGTAGTCGACGCCGCGAAACGGCATCTCCGCCTCCTCCCACTCCAGCATCTCGCGGGCATCCCAGCGCGGAAGCGGACACAGCAAGGACGGCGTGTAGGTATCCGTGTAATCGGTCTTCTTGCCCAGCGGGCTGTCACGCAGCATGTCACCCATCTTGGTCGTCCTGGCATCATCCCTAGTGCCCGGAAACTACCACAAAGACATGCCGGCAACGCCCCCAAACCGGTGGGCGCACCTCCGGAGTCGCCCGACGGCTACTTGCGGATACCTGTCCCCCGGCTGAGCAGGACATACGCCCACAGGTACAGCGCGCCGGAAAAGAGCAGGAGCATGGCAATCGACACCGGAACGCTGACATCCGACACGCCCAGAATCCCGTAACGGAAGGCATTGACCATGTAGACGACGGGGTTGGCCATCGAGACCGCCTGCCAGAACGGCGGCAGCAGGTCGATCGAGTAGAAGACCCCGCCCAGGTATGTCAGCGGCGCCAGCACGAAGGTCGGCACGATGGAGATGTCGTCAAAACTGCGTGCGTACATGGCATTGATGAAACCGCCCAGGGAGAAAACCATGGCCGTCAGCAGCACCACCGCGACCATGACGCCGGCGTGGTGAATGGATATTTCCGCGAAAAAAAGCGACAACAACGTGACGATTATGCCGACGATCAGGCCGCGCAACATGCCGCCGACGACGAAGCCCGCAAGTATCACGTGGTTCGGCACGGGCGATACCAGCAGTTCCTCGATGCTGCGCTGGAACTTGATGGAAAAGAACGACGAGACAACATTCGAGTAGGAATTGGTGATAACTGCCATCATGACCAGCCCGGGCACGATGTACTGCATGTAATCGAAGCCGCCCATTTCGCCGATGCGCACCCCGATCAGCTTTCCGAAGATCACGAAGTACAACGCCATCGTTATGGCTGGCGGCAACAGTGTCTGCAGCCAGATGCGCATGAAGCGCCTCACCTCCCGCGACACGATGGTGAAAAAAGCGATCCAGGTTTCCTGCCCGTTCATTGCCGCGCCTCCTGCGATATCCCTGCGGGCAGGGTTCCCTTGACCAGAGACACGAAAAGCTCCTCCAGTCGGTTGGCACGGTTCCTCAGGCTGACCACCGTCATGCCCTGCGCGCTCAACGCCGAAAAAAGTTCGTTCATGTTCCTGCCCCGCGGGATTTCAACCTCGATGACCTGCGGTTCCACCAGTTTGCAGGCAAAACCATCAAGGGACGGCTCTTTCGACACAGGCTGCGCAAGATCGAGCAGGAAGGTTTCCACTGACAGCTTCGCCAGGAGTGAACGCGTGTCGGTGTCCTCGATGATCTCGCCGTTGTCGATGATGCAGACGCGCCGGCACAGGCTCTCCGCCTCCTCCAGGTAGTGGGTTGTCAGGATGATCGTCGTGCCCTGCCGGTTTATCTCCCGCAGGAATTCCCACATCGAGCGCCGCAGCTCGATATCGACGCCCGCAGTCGGCTCATCGAGGATCAGCAGTTGCGGCTCGTGCACCAGGGCCCGCGCGATCATCAACCGGCGCTTCATGCCGCCAGACAACATGCGTGACTGGGCATCACGCTTCTCCCACAGCCCCAGGCGCCTCAGGTACTTCTCGGCACGTACCCGGGCAACCTTCGCGGGAATCCCGTAGTAGCCCGCCTGGGTGACGAGAATGTCAAAGACCTTCTCGAACTGGCTGAAATTGAATTCCTGCGGCACCAGGCCGACGTTCTTCCTCGCGCCGGCAAAATCGGCGTCCATGTCATGCCCGAAGATGCTGACCTCGCCGCCACTCTTGTTCACCAGCCCGCAAATGATGCCGATGGTCGTGGACTTGCCTGCGCCGTTCGGGCCGAGCAGCGCGAGAAACTCGCCCTCACGGACCTGGAAGGAAATCCCCTTGAGGGCCTGCACGCCCGCGTAGCGTTTCTCAAGGGCCTTGACTACGAGGGCCTGTGCACTCATTCGGGATCCGTGTACGGACAGGGGAGTCGTGAGGGCAGGCGAGTCTAGGTGGGCACCGGATCGCTGCCAAGGCCGGCCAGCGGGCGGCGGCCCGCCTCGCCGCGCCACAGCCAGCAAACCTGCCTGTCATCGAACCAGACAAAGGCGCCTTCCATCATCCAGGGCCACTCTTCCTCGCCGATGGACCTGGCCGCACGTAATGTATGGATAACTGCAGCCAGGATCGTGTCATGTGTGACGAGCAGACTCATCGTCCCGGGCGGGCCGATGCTGGACCTCACCAACGCAATGAGACGGGCGGTTCCCTCTTCCGGCGACAGAACACCTTCGGCCAACTCACCGGCGAGATGCCGGTTGGCGAATCCCAAGGCGCCCAACTCCAGGAACAACCTGCCGATGGCACCGAGGTCATGCACGAAACTGCCGGGCTCGACCAGCAGGTGGTGGCGGTCAACCGGCACTGAGGCTGCTGCCCCGGCGACCATTGCTTGCGCGGTATCGACACACCGGCCGACCGGGCTTGACAGCACGGTATGCAGCGGACGTCGCAGCGCCGCCCCCCAACTCCGGGCCAACGCCACCCCGGCGGGCGTCAACGGTACGTCGTATCCGGCGAAGCCGCCACGCGACTCCTCCCGGATCGAATGCCTCGTCAGCAGCACGACCCCACGGTCGTCCGGCAGACGGTCGAGCGATGCCAGCAGGGCGGGATGCAAACCTTCCATGCGCGCACTATAGGACAACCTCGCCGGCGGTCGGACAGGCGTCAGTACAAGCCACAGCAGCCCCCCGAAACCGAATGCGGCAGATTGTCCAACAGGCGGTTGCTGACGTCCCGGGAAGCGCCGTGTAGTCTCCGTCCGTTCTACGGCTCCCGTCACTCGAAGCAGTCGTCTGCCGGAGTTAGTCGTTGCATGCACACACACCCTCTGGAGTCCCGATGAGAAAGTCGCTCAAGGCGCTCGAACGTGACATGGACCACGCCCTCACCTACGCCGCATGGCGGGATGCAGGCGAGGAGCATGACCGGTTGTCAGGCGCCGCAGACTGGCGGGCCGATGATCGTTCCACGGGTTATGACTATGAACTCATCAGGCTGCGCCTTGCCGAGATACGCAACGCCCGTGAGCGCCACGACGTCAACCGCCTCGTTTTCCACCTGCACGAAGGGCTGCACGGCAACCTCGGCAATATCGCCAACCCCGCCCTCTACAACGTGGCGAAGGTGGGCACCAAGCACCTGATCGAGTCCTACCTCGACGAGGTCTGCTCGGCGCTGGAATACCTCTGCAACGGGGACTTCATCGAGTTCCGCTTCCGCGAGAAGCTCGATTTCTTCAAGACCACCGGCGGCGCCTACGGTCGATCCGCACTGATGCTGTCCGGCGGTGCCGCGCTGGGGCTTTTCCACATGGGCGTGCTCAAGGCTCTGCACGAGGAGAACCTGTTGCCGCAGGTCGTGTCGGGATCCAGCGCCGGCTCCATCATGGCCGGCGTCATCGGCACGCACGAAGACGGTTCGCTGCTGGAAATGCTCAAGCCGGAGAACCTGTACCTCAACGCATTCCGTTATGTCGGCTTCCGCGGCGTATTCAAGGGCAAGCCTTTCCTTGATGGCGCGCACCTCGAAGCCTGCCTTGAGGAAAACATTCCGGACATGACTTTCGAGGAAGCGTTCAACAAGACCGGTCGCGCGATCAACGTGACGGTGTCCCCCTATGATCGCCACCAGGATGCCCGCCTGCTGAACGCCAGGACGTCACCCAACGTTCTGGTGCGCAAGGCAGTGCTCGCCTCGTGTGCCGTCCCCGCCGTGTTCCCGCCGGTCACCCTCTGGGCCAAGAACGTAAACGGCGAGAAGGTGCCCTACATTCCAACCCGCAAGTGGGTGGACGGATCGATCAAGGATGACCTGCCCATCCGCCGTCTGCAGCGACTGTACGGCGTGAACCATTCCATCGTCAGCCAGACCAATCCGCACGTCGTGCCGTTCATGTCACGGGCCAACCACCAGCGTGGTGCCGCACACCAGCTGAGGCGGGTGGCATTCGCCAACATCAGCCTGAACGTGAACCTGGCGCTCGAGTTCGTCCAGAACGGCATCAAGTGGTCAAACGATCTCGGCCTGCTGGTGGACAAGGCCCAGTCGGTGATCGCCCAGGCTTACGTCGGCGACATCAACATCATTCCACCGCGCCGGCCAACCAACGTGTTGCGCATCTTCAGCAACCCGCAGATCGACGATGTCCGTGAATTCATCGAGACCGGCGAACGCTCCACGTGGCCGAGAATCGAGATGATCCGCAATTCGACGCGCATCAGCCGCACTTTCCACGACTGCCTGGAAAAACTGCGCGCGCATGAGGCCGAACGTCTCGCCCGGCCGCTCAAGTTGGCCAGCAGAGGCTGATGGCCGGAGTGCCGCGCCGGCGCAGGGGATAGCCTGAGCGTGCTGCCGGCCCGGCCGTCATCTGCGTGGTTCAGTCGAACCCGACGGACTTCATGAAGGAGAGCATCTCCTTCAGGTACTTGCCCTGGTCAAGGTGGATGACGTGGTTGCCCGGGAACCAGTGGATACGGCAGCGATTCCAGTGATCCCACAGCAGTCGGGTGTGCTTCGGTGGCGCCAGCCGATCACCCGCGCCGCCAATGATCATCAGGCGCTCCTTCGGCAGTTTTGGCTGGTAGGTGAGCGGGCAATGAGCCGCCATGGCATGCCGGGCGTCACGCACCGAGATATTGGTGAGGCGCAGGCCGGTCTTGATCATCGGTCCGGCCGGGAACCACTGGAAGATCAAGTCGACCAGGCTGATCACCGGCACGTTCGGAATGGCGAATGCCAGATCGTCGAACACACTGGCCGCCAGCGCGGTCGTGTAGCCGCCGAGGGAAATCCCGGTGATGCCGACCTGCGGTGCACCGTTTTCCTTGAGCCAGTCGAGGAAGATCCGCAGGTCGTGGATGGACTGCGCGACCGTTTCGTTGATGTGGGAAACACCGTGCGAGAAATAACCGTGACCGCTGAAGGGTGCCGTCAATTCGCGACGCCGGCCATGGTGCGGCAACGTGTAGAGCAGGATGTCGTAACCCTGCTTGTAGAACCACGGCAGGGCAAGGAAACGCGAATTCACCCAGTACGGATCGGCAAGGAAACCGTGCACGACCACAATGGTAGGCCGCGGCCCGTCGCCGTGTTGCCAGTACTGCGCCCAGGCCGTGCGATTGCGCTTGAGGCTCTGGTAGCGCGTATTCATGCGCGGGTTAACGGTCTCGAACGGCGACTCGAAAGAGAGAAGCCGGCAGCGACCACCCTCGGGGCGAAAGGCAATCGCGCCAGGATCGCTCTCGCGCATCGTGACCTTGCGCGACGGCGGCCGGAAAAACACCGAGGGATCACCGCGGTCCGCCAGCTCCTCGTAAAAACGCCGCTCCTTGTTGTCCTCCTTCAGGCGCATCGGGTTCACGCTCAGGGGCAGCGCCAGCAGCGACAGCGCCGAAGCGACCCCGGTACGGAGCAACAGATCCACGCCCGCCGTGGCATCCACCATCAATTGCGTACGAAGGTCCAGATAGAAGTCGTCCGGGAACTTGTGGAAACTCGGTTCGAGATTGTCCCACCAGGGCTGCTCCGGCATGATCCGGCGCGAGTGCCCGTAAGTCTCGTTGGCAACCCGGGAGACTGCCGAGGACAATGCTTCCATTACCGATCACCTCATGAGAAAGTCCTACCGATCATAGCGACTGATCCCCCCTGCTGGAACCGTGGATCCGCAGGCAGGGCGATACCCTGGCTTGACCCACATACCTCCAAACTGTCTGCGCTGGCGACAACGCCCGGCGCCCGGGAACGTTCCATGAAGCACTGGATTGCCGCCCTGCTCGCCCTCCTCATCACACTGCCCGCCATTGGCGCAGCCGACGACAGTCGCCCCTGGAAACTGGTATCCGACCGCGACGGAATCCAGATATTCATGGCGCACAATGACGACTCCCGGATCAAGACGTTCCGGGGTGTCACGGAGTTCGAGCAGGAAGATTTCTATTCGAGCATCGCCATCCTGGACGACTACGAGTTTTATTCACGCTGGATGTACCTCATCAGCGACCTGCGCGAAATTCGCCGGCGCTCGCCGATAGACCGTGATGTTGCCGTAAAAACCAAGTTGCCATGGCCTGTTGCCAACAGGGACGCCGGCCTGCAGTTGACTGTCGATCAGGATCCGAAAAGCGGCGCCATACTCATCGAGTTCAAGGCCAGGGCGGGGATTATTCCCGGCACCGACAACTATGTCCGGATCCCTGAAATGGCAGGCCACTTCAACACCACGCCCATCGGCGGCAAGAGGGTGCGGGTCGAATTCGAAGTACTGCTGGATCCGGGCGGCTACATTCCCGCCTTCCTCGCGAACTTCATCCTCAAGGACATCCCGTTCGTGTCGCTGCAACGTTATCGCCGCGTGATCAACACCGACCGATTCAAGGGCCACCGGGCCGATTACATCGCGCTGCCCGACGCATGGAAGGCCCCGGGGCGCTGACCCTCCGCCCTTCAGGCGCTATGGATGGTTTTTGTTGGCAGAAGAGGACTCGAGGAAAGAAGAGTGTCTGCCCAGGTCACGGGAGATGGTCGGAGCGGCGGGATTTGAACCCGCGACCACCACCCCCCCAGAGTGGTGCGCTACCAGGCTGCGCTACGCTCCGACTGAAACTCGCGTGACACTCTCACCCTCATTGCGAGGGACGCGACATATTAACGAATGAAATTGCTAATGCAACCGCGCTTGTTGCGCGCTCATGCACGAAGCACGCGCAACACGTCCTCGAGTTCGACAATCATCTGCCGCAACAACTGGCCAACCTGCGACTGTTCATCCGGCCCCTGCCCTGTCAACTGCAGGCGCGCGCCGCCAATCGTGTACCCCTGCTCGTAGAGGAGGCTGCGGATCTGCCGGATCATCAGCACATCCTGCCGCTGGTAATACCGGCGGTTGCCCCGGCGCTTCACTGGCTTGAGTTGCGGAAACTCCTGTTCCCAGTAACGCAGCACATGCGGCTTCACGTCGCACAATTCGCTCACCTCACCGATGGTGAAGTAGCGTTTGCCGGGTATGACAGGCAGCTGGTCGTTGTTACCGGGTTCCAGCATACGCTTCGACTCGTTGCTTCAGCTTCTGGCCGGGACGGAACGTCACTACACGACGCGCCGTTATCGGGATTTCCTCACCCGTCTTGGGGTTACGCCCAGGACGCTCACTCTTGTCACGAAGATCAAAATTGCCGAACCCCGACAGTTTGACCTGCCGGTTGGATTCAAGGGACAGGCGCACCTCCTCGAAGAACATCTCGACGAGCTCCTTGGCCTCCCGCTTGTTGAGGCCAAGCTCCTCGAACAGCTTCTCGGCCATGTCGGCCTTGGTCAGCGCAGTCATTGCCCTTACTCCCTCAACGCGGCACTAACCTGTTGTTTCAAAAGGCTCACCGCACTGTCCACCCAGGCACTGACCTCATCGTCGGTTAGCGTGCGTGAAGCGTGCTGGAAGGTCAAGCCCAGCGCGACGCTGCGGCGGTCCTCGCCGACACCCGCCCCTTCATAGACGTCGAACACCACCAAATCCCGCAGGGCTTCACCGGCCGCCCCCTTCACAAGAGCCTGGATTTTGGCGACCGGAACCTTCCGGTCCACGGTCAAGGCGATGTCCCGGCGAACGCCTGGAAAGCGTGACAGTTCCTGGTACCGGGGCAGCCTGCCCACCAGAAGGGCTGACTGACGGATCTCGAAGAGGAACACATTGCCCGGAAGGTCCAGTTCCCGCTGCAGCCGGGGGTGCAGGGCACCCAAGGTACCAACCTCCTGTCCTTCGCGGCATATGCGCGCGGACTGGCCAGGGTGAAGCGCCGGATGGGTTGCCGGCTCCACCGTGAAGGACGACGGCGAGCCGTTGAGGGCGAACAGGGCCTCGAGATCCCCCTTGGCGTCAAAGAAATCCACCTTGCGCGCCTGCTGCGCCCAGCCTTCGGGCAACGCCGCTCCCAACAGCAGTCCCGCCAGCATGGGTTCCTGTCGCAAACCATCGGCAGCCGGCACGAACCGCAGCCCGGCCTCGAACAACCGCAGGCGGGACTGCTGGCGATGGACGTTGTAGCGGGCAACGTCCAGCAACCCGGCCCACAAGGTGGTGCGCATCACTGCCATGTCGGCCGAAATCGGATTGGCCAGTGCCAGCGGCTCGACCCCGGGGTCAAGCTGCTTCTGCAACGACGGGTCGACAAAACTGTAGGTCACAACCTCCTGGTAACCCCTGGCCACCAGCGCCCGGCGCAAACGGGCAAGATCAAGTTGGCCTTCAGGCCGGGTCGCGATGTGGAAATCTCCACGTGGCAGCCGGGTCGGCAGGCGGTCATAACCGTAAATTCGCGCCAACTCCTCGACGAGGTCCTCGGCAATGGCGATGTCAAAACGGTAACTTGGTGCCAGCACCGTCCAGCGACGGCCACTCTCCTGTGTGCTGACCTCCATACCGAGCCGCGCGAGTATGTCCTCGATTTCCGAAGCGGGCAGCGCCATGCCCAGCAGAGCCTCGACAGATTCCGCACGCAACTCGATTTCCGCTGCGGGTGGCAAGTTTTCCGCTGATTCCACCAGCGTCAGTGGTCCCGCATTACCACCACAAATATCGAGGACAAGTTGCGTCGCACGCTCGATCGCCAGCTCCTGCAAACGCCAATCGACACCACGCTCGAAACGGTGCGAGGAGTCCGTGTGCAATCCATAGCGGCGGGCGCGGCCCGCGACAGCAAGCGGCGCAAAGAAGGCGGACTCCAGCATCAGGTTACGGGTTTTCCCCGACACGCCCGAGCCCTGCCCGCCCATGATGCCGGCCATCGCCAGCGGCCTGGATGCATCGGCAATCAGCAGCGTATCGGGTGACAGCACAATCTCCTTGCCATCGAGCAAGGTGATGCGCTCGCCACTGGTTGCTAAACGCACGTCGATATGGCCATCCAGCTCGTCCAGATCGAACGCGTGCATCGGCTGGCCAAGTTCAAGCATCACGAAATTCGTTATATCGACAACGGCATCAATGCTGCGTATGCCGCTGCGCCGCAGCTTTTCCCTGAGCCACATCGGTGACGGACGCGATACGTCCACGTCACGCACGACGCGCCCGACGTAGCGCGGGCAAGCTGCCGGCGCGTTCACCCTGACCGGGAAACGTGCTTCGGAGCAAGGTGCAACGGCAGCGACGTTCAAGCCCTTGAACGGCAGTCGGGAAAAGGCCGCCACTTCGCGCGCAAGCCCCAGCAGCCCGAGGCAGTCACTGCGATTCGGCGTGAGGCCCAACTCGAGCGTCACGTCATCCAGTTGCAGCCAGCGACGAAGGTCTTCCCCGACAGGTGCATCTGCAGGCAACTCCAGAAGCCCGTCACCCGGAATGTCGATACCCAGCTCGTCAGCGCCGCACAACATGCCGTGCGACTCGATCCCACGCAGCTTCGCCTGCTTGATGACCAGATCATTCGGCAGCGTCGCGCCGATCATTGCCAGGGGTGCCTTGAGGCCCGCACGGGCGTTGGGTGCACCACACACGATGGTCACCGACTCTGCCTGCCCCGCGTCGACCCGACAAACCCGCAACTTGTCTGCTTCAGGATGTGGCTCGCAGGCAACGATATGACCAACAACCACGCCCGAAAATAAACCGGCTACCGGCAGGGCGGCATCGACCTCAAGACCGGCCATCGTCAGCCGGGCGATGAGCTCATCCCTGCCGTACGGGAGGTCTACCCACTCACGCAGCCATTGTTCGCTGATCTTCATGTTGGGATCCGTATCCGACCGTCAGCGGAACTGCGCCAGGAAGCGCAGGTCGTTTTCGAAGAAAAGTCGCAGGTCGTTCACGCCATAGCGCAACATCGCCAGGCGTTCGACACCCATGCCGAAGGCAAAGCCACGATGCCGCTGCGGGTCGATGCCGCACGCCGACAGCACGCGCGGGTGCACCATGCCGCAGCCGCCTACCTCCAGCCAGCCGGTGTTCTTGCACACCCGGCAGCCACTGCCGGCGCAATGCACGCACTGCACGTCCATTTCTGCGGAAGGCTCGGTGAAAGGGAAATAGGAGGGGCGAAAACGCACCGCTGCGTCACGCTCGAAAAAAGCCCGCAGGAAAGCCGACACCATGCCGCGCAGGTCCGCGAAGCTCACGTTTTCGTCGACCAGTAACCCTTCCACCTGGTGGAACATCGGGCTGTGCGTCATGTCGGAGTCACACCGGTAGACGCGCCCCGGACAGATCACGCGGAACGGCGGCGCTCCGTTTTCCATGGTGCGCACCTGAACCGGCGAGGTATGCGTGCGCAACAGCGTGGTCGGGTCGAAGTAAAAAGTATCGTGCATCGCCCGTGCCGGGTGATGCGACGGGATGTTCAGCGCCTCGAAGTTGTGCCAGTCGTCCTCGACTTCCGGCCCCTCGACGGTCTCGAAACCACAGGATGCGAAAAACTGTTCGATGCGTTCAATGGTGCGCGTCACCGGATGAAGGCCACCCACATCAACCGCCCGGCCCGGCAACGTGACATCCACGGCTTCCGAGGCCAGACGCGCATTCAATGCCGCCTCTTCCAGTGTGACCTTACGTGCTTCGACCGCATCCTGCACGCGATCACGCGCGGCATTGATCACAGCGCCGGCCTGGGGACGCTCCTCGGGCGACAACTCGCCCAAAGACTTCAGTTGCGCGGAAATTTCACCTTTCTTGCCAAGGTACTGCACGCGCACCTGGTCAAGCGAGGCCGTGTCACCGGCAGCAGCCGTCGCAGCGAGCGCCGCATCGACCAGTGCATCAAGGTTGGGCAGCTTCATCCGTCCCTCACCCATTTGAGAGTTGCCAACAACCAGCCCGGACGATGTCGGGGCCGGCAAAAAAAGAGGGGAAGGGCAAAGTGCCGCTTCCCCTCTCTTCCCGTCCGCGAACGATCAGGCGGAGAGCGCGGCTTTCGCCTCTTTCGCCAGCGCCGCAAAGGCGCCCTGATCAAACACGGCCAGATCGGCCAGCATCTTGCGATCGACTTCGATGGACGCTTTCTTCAGGCCGTCGATGAGGCGGCTGTAGGAAAGGCCATTCACCCGCGCTGCCGCGTTGATACGCGTGATCCACAGCGCACGGAACTGCCGCTTCCGCTGGCGGCGATCGCGGTACGCGTACTGGCCGGCCTTGATGACCGCCTGGAACGCAACGCGATAGACGCGCGAACGCGCACCGTAATAGCCCTTGGCACGGGCCATGATCTTCTTGTGACGACGACGGGCGACAACGCCCCGCTTTACACGAGCCATGATTTAACCTCCGTTACCGTGCCGATCAAAGATTGGGAAGCATGCGTTCGACCAGACCCTGGTCGGACGGATGCACCATCGTCATCGGACGCAGCTGACGGATGCGCTTGGCG
>JBKHWN010000013.1:0-4816 GCA_046566505.1 Gammaproteobacteria bacterium | reverse complement strand
TGCTGCCTTCACGACCGTCTTCCACAGGTTCGTTGCGCCGGCCCCCGTAGGACAGGGGGATGCAATGCGTCAGGGAACTCTTCAGTGGTCGGCCATCCTGGTGGCGGGCCTCTCCGGGATGCTGGCCGGGACGGCGGCACTCGCCGCCGACGTCTCGCTGGCGCCCGGCGTTGAACAGCGCGAACTCCGGCAGGTCGATCCGGATCGCTACCGCGTCACGCCGCCGGTGAAGATCGACATACCCGCCGCGCCGCCGATGCGGGCGGTCGCGGAGACAGACCTGAATGTCAGCCGCTATACCTTCAGCGGCAACACGCTGTTCTCCGATGACGAGCTGGCCGCCCTGCTTCGCGGCCACACCGGCAAGATCACGTTCCGGAAACTGGTGGATGCCGCGAATGCGATCTCCGCGCACTACCGTGCAGCCGGTTATGTCGTTGCCCGCGCCTATGTTCCCGAGCAGGAAATCACTACCGGCACGGTCGACATCGTCGTAGTCGAAGGCGCGCTTGGCGAGCTGCGTTTCACCGGCGACCAGCCGATCACGCGCGAACGTGCGGCGCGCCGCATGGAGAAGCTCGCCGAGACCGGCATCATCAACGAGCCGGACCTGGAATATGGCGCTTTGTTGCTGAACGATCTGCCGGGTACCAAGGCCTCCGTGTCGCTGGTGCCGGGCAAGGCGCCTGGCCAGTCGGACGTCGAGGTGCAGATGACCGACGAAGGCACCTGGGACTTCGCGCTCGACTACAACAACTACGGCTCGACCGTGACCGGCGAGCATCGCGTCGGCGCGATCATCGCGGCGAACAACCTGTTCGATGCCGGCGACCGCTTCATGCTGCGCCCCATCGTTTCCGACACCGGCGACACACTGTACGGCGCGCTCGGCTATGACATGCCGCTGTTCACGCCGGCCACGACGGTGGGGCTTGCCTTCTCGCTGCTCGAATCGCGACTGGGCGAGGAGTTCGACGGGCTGGATATCGAAAACACCGCAACGTCCGTCGACCTGCACGCGACGCACGCGTTCGTGCGCAGCCGCAACCGCAACATCAACGGCGCGTTTTCCTGGGAGTCACGCAACTTCGAGCGCGTCTGCGGTTTCTGTTCGGGCCAGCCGATACCGGTGATCGAGGACGCCGACTACACGCTGGATGTCATCCAGCTGGGCGCAACGGGCGACTGGCGCGACGAGCGCTGGGGCGGCGGCACGACGACCTGGCATGCCGGGCTGCGCAACGGCCTGTCGGCAGTCACCGCGCTGGAGTCCGGCGCGACCGTTTCCGGCGCGGATCGCGTCAACGGCAAGTTCGTGACGCTGCGCTTCGGTGCGCAGCGCCTGCAGCGCATCACCGAGATGGACAGCCTGAGCGTGAAACTCGACGGCCAGTTCAGCGGTGACGATCTCGACCCGTCCGAGCGCATCAGCCTGGGTGGCCCGGACGCGGTGCGCGCGTACCGCCCGAGCGAGGCGCTGGGTGACGGCGGCCTGGTGATGCAGGCCGAGTGGCGTCGCCAGATGCCGAACTTCCTGCAGTGGGCGACGTGGCTGACCGGCGCGGAACTGTACCTGCTGCTCGATGCCGGCGGCTCCAGCCGCAACGACGACGGCGACAACATTTCGCGCGACCTCGACCAGACGCGCGCGGCCTGGGGCGGCGGCGTGCGCCTGTCGCGCGCATCGAAGTTCCACTTCGATCTGGTCATCGCGTCGCGCCTGGGCAACGACGTTTCACTCGTCGACCAGCCGGACGAC
Source organism: Gammaproteobacteria bacterium (assembly GCA_046566505.1). Classification (GTDB taxonomy): domain Bacteria; phylum Pseudomonadota; class Gammaproteobacteria; order Pseudomonadales; family JADFDG01; genus JADFDG01. Next base: position 3,057 of record JBKHWN010000013.1, on the reverse strand, counting down.
CGCAAGACCAATTTCTGGGCGCAGGCGATTTACTGGTTCTGAGGCGGCATCCGCAGCGGACTGTCAGGGAAACAAGCAACCCGGCCGGCGCACCACACAGGGCACGGCGGGTCGGTGGCAAAGAGGATCAGGTCATGAGCACAAGGAATTCTTCCGGCAAGCACAACGGCGCGGCCGTACCGCGTACCGCCCTCAGCGCGTTGTCGCTCGCCCTGCTGTCAGTGCATGCGCTGGCGCAGGACCTGCCGACCGGTGAAGTCGTCAGGCACGGTGATGCCACCTTCACCCGGACCGATAACTCCCTGACCATCGACCAGCGCACCGGGAAACTGGTCGTCAACTGGAACGACTTCAGCGTCGGCGCCGGCAACCTGGTCGACTTCCGGCAGAACCCGACCGACATCGCGCTCAACCGCGTCGTCGGCGACAACCCGTCGTACATCTTTGGCGACATCCGTGCCGGGGGCCAGGTGTTCCTGGTCAACCAGGCCGGCATCCTGTTTTCGCCGACCGCGCGCGTCGATGCCGCCGGCCTGGTGGCGTCCACGCTGGGCATATCGGACGAGGATTTCCTCGCCGGGAATTACCGTTTCTCCGGTGCCGGCGGCAGCGTCGTGAACAAGGGCCGCATCAACGTGACCGATGGCGGTTACGTCGCGCTGCTCGGCCAGGAAGCGATCAACGAGGGCATCATAACGGCGCGTCTGGGCGCTATCGGCCTGGGTGCCGGCGATCGCATGACGCTGGATATCGTCGGTGACGGGCTGGTGAACCTGCAGGTCGACAAGGCAACGGTCGATGCGCTGGTAGAAAACCGCGGCATCATCATCGCGCCCGGCGGCGTGGTGCTGATGACGGCAAGCGCGATGAACCAGCTCGCGGCAACGGTCGTCAACAACACCGGCGTGATTGAAGCGACCTCGCTGGCAGAGCGCGACGGCAAGGTGTTCCTCGTCGCGGAAGGCGGCAACGTCTCGCATACCGGCAGCATCGATGTGTCCGGCGAAGGCGCGGCCAATGGCGGCAGCGTGTTGCTCGACAGCGATGCGACGACGCTGGTCGGCGGCGAAATCCTCGCGGCGTCAGGTAACATCGGCGGCCTGGGTGGCGATGTGCAGGTGCTGGGCGCGCAGGTCGCGCTGGCAACCGGCAGCGAGATCATCGCGTCCGGCGTGGCCGGTGGCGGCACCGTGCTGGTCGGTGGCGACTTCCAGGGCACCAATGCAGACGTGCGCAACGCCGAGAACACCTTTGTCGCGACCGGTGCGCGCATCGAGGCCGACGCGCTGGCCGAAGGTGACGGCGGCCAGGTCATCGTCTGGGCCGACGACAGCACCCGTTTCTTTGGCAGCATCAGCGCCACCGGTGGCAGTGCCGGCGGCAACGGCGGTTTCGCGGAAGTTTCCGGCAAGCAGACCCTGGGTTTTTACGGCGACGTGGATCTTCGTGCCGCGCTGGGCCTGAAAGGTCAATTGCTGCTCGACCCGCAGATCCTGCGCATCATCGATGGCGCTGCCGGCGCAGCGGGCCTGGATGGGACGCTTGATCCGGGTGGCCTGATCAATTTCCTGGATACGGATGGCGTGCTGGACACGCTGAGCGTCGGCCAGATCGAGGCGACCAGCCTGTCGGCAGACATCACGCTGAACGCCGGGCAGGTCGATTTCCTGAACTCCGCCAACATCACGCTGGCGGCCGACAGCAGCCTCAGCCTTTTGGTGAATTCCGTGCTTGCCGGCGGCGGATCAGACGCGATCAGCAATGTCGGTGCAATACTTTCGACATCACCACCAGTGGTGCGGGCACGATTTCCTTTACCGGCGGCACCATCGACCTGACCGGCATCACCCTGAGGTCGGACGCCAGCCTGACGCTGGATGCGGCCAGCGGCGGCGTTGCGCTGGGTGGCGCCGATGTTGGCTCGCTGATCATCAAGGCTGCAGGTGCGATCACGCAGGATGCGGCGGTCACGGTATCCGGGGGAACCCTGATCACCGCGAACGCAGCGCTGATGAGCGTGACGCTGGACGATGCCGGCAACGATTTCAGCGGCATCTCCCTGAACGACAACGTCGGCAACTTCGGGGTGGTGTCCATCACCGACAGCACAGCGGTGTCTGTCGTCGGCGACGCTTTCGTTCTGGGCGTGACGGCAGCCGACGGCGTGTTCCTGGGCGGCGGCGACTACACCCTGCTCAATGTCACCGCCGGTGGCGACGTAGCGGCTACCGGCACGGTGACGGCGGCTGTTGCCACCATCACTGCCGATACCAGCAGCATCAACCTCGACCTGTCCGACACCCTGAATGACTTCGGCGTGGTGACGTTGGCCAGTGCCGGTGGCGGCAGTTTCGCCAGCGCGACCATCACCGACATCGACGACCTGGCCGTCGGCGGCAATGCAGACAGCCTGACGCTGGATACCGGTGCGGCATTGAGCCTGTCCGGCGGCACCTATGGTGCGCTGTCGATCGCCAGCGACGGCAACGTCGGCCAGAGCGGCGTGGTGACAGTGACCGGTGCGACCACGATCACGGCCGACAATAACCCGATCACGGTCGACCTTTCCCTGGCCAACGACTTCGGCAGCGTGATGCTGGCCGATGACGGCGTCGGCAGCGTCACCAGCGCCACCGTCAATGACATCAACGATGTGACCGTGGGTGGTGATGCCGGTGACCTGACCGTCACCTCCGCGGGCGCCGTGACACTGTCCGGCGGTGTCATTGCGAACACGCTCGATGTGACGGCGGAAACCAGCGTCACCCAAAGCAGTGCGGTAACAGCCACCAACGTCAATCTGACGGCAAGCAACGGCCCGCTGACCATCACGCTCACCGAAGACAACGATTTCGACAACATCGAAATGTTCACGGCCGGCACCGGCACCTATGCCGGCACGACGGTTTCCGTAACCGACACCGATGATCTGTACATTGCCGGCAACATCGATTCGCTGGTGGTCGATGCCGGCGGCGCCCTGGTGTTCGCCGGCGCCACCTACGGCGGAACGGTGAACGTGACCGCCGGCGGTGATGTCAGCCAGGTCGGCGCGCT
>JBKHWN010000012.1:0-17094 GCA_046566505.1 Gammaproteobacteria bacterium | reverse complement strand
GTCACCCCGGCCAGCGACACCCCGGCATTGGCAAAGGCGAACACCGGGACAATGAGAAAGGCAACCCACGGCTGCAACTCATGCTCCAGCATGCGCGCCGGCGACGGCCCTTCCCGGACGTTCAGCGGGATGCACAGCGCCAGCAGCACCCCGGCCAGGGTCGCGTGCACGCCGCTCTTGAGCACGAAACTCCACATGAAGAAGCCGACCACCAGGTAGGGAAACAGCCGCGCCACCCGGAACCGCGTCATGCCCAACAACATGGCCAGGGCGATCCCGGCCAACAGCATGGCGCGTGGCGACAACTGGCTGGTGTAGAACGTCGCGATCACCACGATGGCCAGCAGATCGTCGAGGATCGCCACCGTCAGCAGGAACATCTTCAGTGCCGCCGGCACCCGGGGCCCGAAGATGCTGAGGATCCCCAGCGCAAAGGCAATGTCGGTGGCGGACGGGATGGCCCAGCCATGTATGGCATCGCCACCGGCCAGGTTGAAGTAGGTAAAAAGCAGCGCCGGCACGGCCATGCCGCCCACGGCCGCCACCGCCGGCAGGACGACCTGCCGCCAGCGCGACAGCTCGCCCTCGACGATCTCGCGCTTCACCTCCAGGCCGATCAGGAAGAAGAACACCGCCATCAGGCCGTCATTGACCCAGAGCAGCAGCGGCTTCTCGATGCCGATGGTGCCCAGGCTGATGACGCCGGGGGTATCGAGCAGACGGCGGTAGCCGGCGTCCAGCGGGCTGTTGGCAACGATCATGGCAGCGACCGCCGCCAGCGCCAGCAGAACGCCGGCGAGGGTCTCGGGGTGTATCCGGCTGTTGTGCGGTGCCTGTTCCATGGAGCGCGAGTCTAGCGCAGGCCCCGCTGCTAGAATGGCGCCCCCTTGCCGCCACTGCGGGTATTTCATGCGGGCCGCCGAAAAGCTGCGCTTCGAACTGGAGCGCTACCACGCACTGCGCCAGCACCGGGACCCGGCGTTTTGCGCGCGGCTGCACGAACTGCAGGCCTTCCAGGCGCGGCGCCTGCAACACACGCATGCCGAACTGGTCGCCGACCCGGTGTTCCACGACGCCACGGAACTGTTCCTGAACGATGTCTACGGCGGCATCGACCTGATGCCGATGGCGCGCGAGATCGAGCGTGCCCTGCCGCTGGCGGTGCGCATCCTGCCCGAATCGGTGCTGGGCACTTCGGCCATCGCCACCGAGGTGATGGTGCTGACCCAGGAACTCGACGAGCAACTCTGCACGTTGTTGCACGAGACGCTGGACGTCGCGACGCTGACCACGGACGCCTACGTCGCCGCCTTCCACGAACTCGGCCGCCGCGAAGACCGGAACCGGCAGATGGCGCTCGCCCGCGACCTGGGCTACGGCCTGGACAAGTACGTGCGCAGCCGGCTGATCTTCACCACCTTCCGCATGGTCAGCGGGCCGGCGCACCGCTACGGCCTGGGCAACCTCTACGACTTCATGGACCGCGGCTTCCGCATCATGCGGCCGATGGGCAGCGTGCACGAACTGTTCGACCGGATCACCGCCGCCGAAGGCGAAGCACTCGACCGCCTGTTCGCCGGCGACCCGGATCCCTACCGACTTGAGGGCAAGATGCCGTGAGCGACAACGAACGCGATACCACCCACTTCGGCTACCAGCAGGTGCCGAAAGCGGAAAAGCAGCAGCGCGTCGCCGGCGTCTTCCATTCGGTCGCGCAGAAATACGACCTGATGAACGACCTGATGTCCGCCGGCATCCACCGCTTGTGGAAACGGTTCATGCTGGAAGTCAGCGGCGTGCGCCCGGGGCAGAAGGTGCTCGATCTTGCTGCCGGCACCGGCGACATCAGCATGCTGTTTGCCGACCGCGTGGGCAGTGAAGGCAAGGTGGTGATGTCCGACATCAACGAGTCGATGCTCGGTGTCGGCCGCGACCGGGTCATCGACCGCGGCTACGCCGGCCGCATCGACTTCGTGCAGGCGAACGCGGAAAAGCTGCCGTTCGAAGCCAACACCTTCGACATCGTGAGCATCGGCTTCGGCCTGCGCAACGTCACCGACAAGGACGCAGCGCTTGCCGAGATGATGCGGGTTGCCAAGCCCGGCGGCCGCGTGCTGGTACTGGAGTTTTCCAAGCCGGTGGTGGAGCCGCTGTCGCGCATCTATGACCTGTACTCGTTCGCCGTGCTGCCACGCATCGGGCAACTGGTGACCGGCGACGCCGACAGTTACCGCTATCTCGCCGAATCGATCCGCATGCACCCGGACCAGCAGACGCTGCGCGGCATGATGGAAAAAGCCGGCCTGGTGCGCTGCGAATACTTCAACATGACCGGCGGCATCGTCGCCCTGCACCGGGGATTCAAGCCATGATGGCGCGCGACGGGCAGGACACCGGATCGCTCCGCGACACGGCCACCGGTGCCGGCCTGATGACGCCGGTCTACGCACTCGTCGAGCGCGGCATCAACGATGCGCTGCGCTATGACCCGGCCACCCGGCAACGCATTGCCGCCCACGCCGGCCGCGTACTTGCCATCGACTGCCGCCGCCCGCCGGTTACCGGTTATTTCCTGTTTACCGCCGAAGGCGTGATCGAGCTGTACGACAGTTGTGAAACTGCGGTCGACGCCACGATCCGCGCCGGCGCACTGGGCCTGCTGCGGCAACTGGCAGCGGAGAACCCCGGTATCGTCCCGGAAGGCACCGATGTGCAGGTGCTGGGCGATACGCAGTTTGTCGAGGACATCGTGCGCATCGCCCGCGATATCGACATCGACTGGGAGGAGCCGCTGGCGCGCGTCGTCGGCGACATCGCTGCCCGGCAGGTTGGCGAACTGCTGCGCGGCGCGGCATCTTTCCTGCAACGCGCCGCCGGCGGCCTGCGGCGAAACGGCGAGGACTTCCTGCGCCACGAAGTTGCGGCCTTCCCCTCGAAGCACGCGGTGCGCGAACTGCTGCGCGACATCGAGGACCTGCAGGCCGATGCCGATCGCGCCGACGCCCGCGTCGCCACACTGCGCGCACGCGTCGATCGACTCGCTGCCGCCCGCGGCAGCCGAGGCTGACACGCCATGCAGAACCTCGCGCGCATCCTGTTCGTCCTCAACACCATCGCGCGCTACCGGTTGCTGGCGCTGCTGCCCGGGCACCCACTGACCTGGCCGGCACGCGCGCTGCTGTGGCTGTTTCCCGGCCGCTGGCTGCCGGCACCGGCCGCGCCGGAAGCCGCGCGATTGCGGCTGGCGCTGGAAGAACTCGGCCCGATCTTCGTCAAACTCGGCCAGCTGCTGGCCACCCGGCGCGACCTGTTCGATGACACGATCTGCGATGAACTCGCAAAACTGCAGGACCAGGTCGCGCCCTTCCCCGACCCGCAGGCGCACGCGTTGATCGCACGCGAACTCGGGCAGCCGGCAAGCGCAGTTTTCGCGCGCATCGATGCCTCGCCACTCGCCGCCGCCTCCGTCGCGCAGGTCTATGGCGCGCAGCGCGTCGATGGCCGCGACGTCGTGATCAAGCTTCTGCGCCCGGGCATCGAGGCCATGATCGAGGCCGACCTGTCGGTGATGCGACTGCTGTCCGGCTGGCTGGAGCGCTGGTGGGAGGACGCGCGGTTCTTCCAGCCGTCACGCCTGGTCACGCAGTACGCCGACACCATCCATGCCGAAGTTGACCTGCGCCGGGAAGCGCAGAACAGCGAGCGCATGCGGCTGGCGTTCGCGCATTCGCCGTTGCTCCATATCCCGCCGATGCACATGGACCTGGTCACCCGGCGCATGCTCGTTTCCGATCGCATGTACGGTGTGCCCGTCACCGATGTCGAGACCATCGATGCGCTGGGCATCGACCGCCGGCAGCTGGCCGAGCGCGGCGTCGAGATCTTCTTCACACAGGTGTTCCGCGACAACTTTTTTCATGCGGACATGCATCCGGGCAACATCTTCGTTTCCCGCGACCGGCCGCAGGCGCCGCAGTACATCGCCATCGACTGCGCCATCGCCGGCACGCTGACCCGCGCCGACCAGTTGTTGCTGGCACGGCTCACGCTGGCACTGATCCAGCGCGACTGGCGCCGACTGGTGCGGCTGGTCGAGGACGGCGGCTGGCTGCCGCCGGACACCGACCTGGTCGCCTTCGAGAACGAAGTCGCCGCGATCGCCGCGCCGGTCATGGACCGGCCGATCGCCGAGGTCGCCTTCGCGCCGACCGTGCTCAAGCTGTTCGCGCTGGCCCGCAACTACCGGATCCAGGCCCCGGTCCAGTTCATGCTGCTGATCAAGACCCTCGCGCACATCGAAGGGCTTGGCCGTCGCCTCTACCCGCAACTCGACATCTGGACGCTGGGCCGGCCGCTGCTGGAGGAGTGGCTGTATACACAGTTCTCGCCGGTGACGGTGGCACGGGAGTTCGCCCTCTCCGCACCGGACTGGCTAGCCTCGCTGCCGAACCTGCCGCGCCATCTGGACGACGCGCTGCGCGCGTTGCGCACCATGGAACGTCGTGAGGGTGCCGAGCGCGATGCCCGTCGCGGCGATGCCCGCCGGCTGCAGCGCACGATCATGCTTGCCGGCCTCGGCAGCGCCCTGCTGGCCAGCGGCCTGCTGCTGGCCGGGCTCAGCGGCCACGGCGCCGCCCCCTGGCTGACCGCATGCGGCGTACTGGCGCTGGTGCTGGGCCTGCGCGCGCCGGAGCGCTAGACAGCCGCCCGGGCGACGACACGACCGTTGAGGTATCCTTGCAGCCCGCTTCCCGACTGTCTTGCCGCCGAATGAACGACATCCTTGCCGCCCTGCATGACGTGATCGAGCGCCGCAAACTGGCGGATGCCGGGACGTCCTATGTCGCGCAACTGCACGGCAAGGGCCTCAACCACATCCTGAAGAAGGTCGGCGAGGAGTGCACCGAGATGGTGGTGGCCGCCAAGGACTGCGCCGCGACCGGGAACACCAAGGAACTGGTGTACGAAACCGCCGATCTCTGGTTCCACACCCTGGTCATGCTCTCGCACCTGGGCGCCGGGCCCGACGATGTGCTGGCGGAACTGGAACGTCGTTTTGACCTGTCGGGGCTTGCCGAGAAGGCAAGTCGCTCATCCTGAAAGCCGTTGTCACAGAAAGTCACTGCATCCGAAAGTACATTCGCCCGCAAGCATCCCTGAGGTCCAGCACATGATCAGCACCACCCAAATCATCGTCATCCTCGTCGTCGTCCTGCTGCTGTTCGGCACCAAGCGCCTGCGCAACATCGGCAGCGATCTGGGCGCAGCGATCAAGGGCTTCAAGAAATCGATGGGCGATGGCGAGAGCGAGGCGGCCGGTGAAAACAAGCCGGCGGATACCGCATCGAACCCGCCCCCGCAGATCAGCCAGCAACAGCAGCCCGGCGGTCGCGTGATCGACAACGCGGCGCAGAAGCAGGACGAGCACAAGTCCTGACCCTGCGCCCATGTTCGATATCGGCTTCGCCGAACTCTTCATCTGCGGCATTGTCGCCCTGCTGGTGCTCGGCCCGGAACGACTGCCCGGCGCCGCCCGCACCATCGGGCGCTGGGTAGGGCGCGCGCGGCACACGGTCAACCAGTTCACCGAACAGATCGACCGCGAGATCCGCGCCGAGGATGTACGCAAGCGCCTTGACGTCGAGATGAAGAAAGCCGGGCTTGATGACGTTTCCCGGCAGGTCAACGACGCGTTGAAGGCACCGCTGGCACTGCCGCCGGTGATCGGCGCCGATCACCTGCGCAATCCGGAGTCCACGCCGTCACCGCCGCTGCCGGCAGATGAAGCACAACGAACGGAAGACGTGACGCACGCCGCGCCGGCCGTGCCCGACGCGGCTCCGGCGCAGAACGCCGACCAACCCGCCGGGGAACAGCGCCCGTGAGTACCCCCACCGCAGGCGAACCGCGCGAACAGACCCTGATCGAGCACCTGCTCGAACTGCGTGACCGGGTGCTGCGCACCGTGCTGGTCGTGTTGCTGCTGTTCCTGGTGCTGCTGCCGTTCGCCAACGACATTTACCACGCGCTGGCCAAGCCGCTGCTGGATGTCATGCCCAAGGGCACGACGATGATCGCGACGCAGGTTGCCAGCACATTCCTCGCGCCAATGAAGCTGACGGCCTGGCTGTCGCTGTTCATCACCATCCCCTACGTGCTCTACCAGGCCTGGGGCTTCGTCGCGCCCGGTCTCTATAACCACGAAAAGCGCCTCGCGCTGCCGATCATTGTCTCCAGCGTGCTGCTCTTCTACGCCGGCATGGCCTTCGCCTATTTCGTGGTGTTCCCGCTGGTGTTCGGCTTCTTCACCACCACGGCACCGGAAGGCGTGCAGGTGATGACGGACATCGATGCCTACCTGTCATTCGTGTTGATGCTGTTCCTCGCGTTCGGGATTGCCTTCGAGACGCCGGTCGTTGTCACGCTGCTGGTTGCCATGGGCATGACCAGCACGGAAAGCCTGAGGAAATCGCGGCCCTATGTGATCGTCGCGGCGTTCGTGGTCGGCATGCTCCTCACGCCGCCGGACGTGATCTCCCAACTGCTGATGGCCATCCCGATCTGCCTGTTGTTCGAGGCGGGGTTGCTGGTCGGCATGCTGATCGAACGCAAGAGGGCACCTGCCGAAGCCGAGCAGGATCGGTGACCCGGGCGTCATCCGCTAGGGACAGGCAATCCCGTGATCCTGCCGGCGCGGGCTTGCCGTTTCTCTGAAAAACATCCCGACGGCTGCCGCCACGGACGGCTCGGCCAGCGCAGCATTGTGGCGACCCTGCGTTCGCACGAAGCAGACCGGATCGGCCGCCGCGTCGTGCAGCCGCCTGCCGTGGGCAAACGGGATGACTTCGTCATCGGCGCTGTGCAGCAACAGCAACGGCAACCCGTGGCGATGTACGACGGCAACTTCGGGATCATGGTCGCCGGTCACCAGCAGTGACAGCGGATACCGGAATGCCCACAGCAGCCAACTCTGCGCCATGGCATCGCGCGCGATACGCCGGTAGCCGGCAAAGGAACTGTCGGCAACCACGCCCGCAAGCGCCCCGCGATAGGGTTCCTCCGCGGTGGCTTCCAGCATCAATGCGGCACCCAGGCTCTGGCCCAGCGCATACACCGGCAACTGCAGTGCATTGCCGCGCGCGAGGCACCAGTCGAGCGCAGCACGCACGTCATCGAGCGCACCGTGCAGCGACGGCTTGCCGGCGGAGGCCCCGTATCCCCGGTAGTCCAGCAACAACACCTCGTACCCGGCCGGCGGCAACCAGGCCACGTTGACGATGTGCGTGCTGATGTTCTGCGCGTTGCCGTGGAAGTAGCACACCAGCCCCCTGCCTTGCTGCTCGTCCGTCAGCAGGTGCCAGGCAAACAGATGCGTACCATCGCGCGACATGATGGCGACATCCTCGGACTGCAGCCCGAGCTTTTCCGGCGACAACACCTGCTGGCGCATGGGGTAGAAAAAAAGGTGCGTACAGCCACTCAGCAGCAGGCCGGCGACCAGCAGCAACGGCAACGAGATGTGGCGGTTTGCGCGCCTAGAAATAGCGATGCAGTTGCAACAACCCATCCGTCACCTCCGCGTCGTTGGCCGATGACTCGCCACGACGCCAGCGCAATTCCGCACGTAATCCCCAGTCGCCGGACAAGTGCCACTGGGCCGCGGCGCGCGCCTCGGTGCGCCGAAAACCCCCGGTGAAAAAAAGCGGCCGGGCATCAACCTGCCAACTCAGCCGCGAATGCTGGCCCAACACGCCCAGCGCCGGCCCGAGCCCCACATCAAGACCGTGGTCATGCGCGCCCGAATGTTCGGCACGCGCCTCGGCATAGGCGCGCCACAATACGGGGCCGTCGCCGAACGCGACGCCACCACCGCCTTCCAGCAGGCGGGTGCTGCGCAAGCGCGCATCGGGCTGCAACTGGCGCTCGATCGCCCCGCGCACGCGCCACGACCAGTTCGGGAAAAAATCATTGCGCGGCGACAGGCTGAACACATTGGCGATATCCAGCCGCTCCAGTTTCAACACGCCGTCATCGACCCGCAACTCGGTATCGAGGATCTCCAGTTCCGCACCCGGCAGGTAACCCGCCGGCGGGTCGAGGAAATCATGGTAGGTGGGCCGGAAACCCAGGACGGCAAAACCCGACGGATCGACACCCGATCCATTAACCACAGATCCTCCTCCACCGATGCTGACGCGCCGAGTCCGGTGGCCGCTCTCCGGTGGCAAGGGTGACGGGACGTCCACCTGCGGGTTGCTGCCGCGCTCATTCAGGCCGCGCAGCAGTGCGAGACTGCGCTGTGCGCGTACCGGATCACGCCCGACGGCCTTGCGCGCCCGGTACACCAGCCGGGCGTAGGCACTGGCCAGGACGGCCGACTGCCGCTCTGCAGGCAGACTGCCGAATTGCTCGCCGGCCATTACGTCCTCATCGCGCGCAAGGGCCAGTGCGAGACGGCGCTCGGCTGCGGAAAGATCATCGACCCGCGCCCGCAGTTCGCGCTCGGCGGAAGGTCGCAGCGTCGGCGCTGCGGCAAGACCGGCATCACTCGTCGCCCGTATCGTGTTGACCGGTGCCTCGGACAACCGCCAGTCATTCGTCAGCAGCAGCGAGGGGCGCGCCACTTCAAGCAATTCCAGCAGACGGTAAGAGCAGTTTTCGTCGAAGAAGTAGTAGTCGAAATTGACGCCCTGCAGTTCCCAGAGATGATCGACCATGAACGCGGTTTCTTCCGGCGTCAGATCCAGCGGGTATTCCCACAGGTCGCGGTTTTCCATGCGGCCGTACTGCTGGATCTTGCGGAAGTACTGCTCGACCTGGAAACGTCCGGGATAGCCGCCGGCCAGCCCCCGCCATATGTAGAGCATCGAGTTGTCACCGGCACGGACTTCCGCACCGAAACTCACGGCCTGCGACAACCAGACGGTGTCTCCCTCGGACGGCGGCGGGTCAATGCGCAGCAATGTGTGGCCGAACATCGACGACGGGCTGTTCAGGTAGGAACCGGGGAACACCAGTACGACGCGATCGGCCACCATGGCGGTGCGCCAGGCGGCGTAGTCGGCACACGAGGCCAAAAGATCGTCCGCGGCAACACCCAGGCGCGCTGCCAGCCAGCGGTAACGGGCGACGTAACGACAGCGGGCTTCGGCTTTCTCGGCAAACAACGCACGGATGCTTGCCTGCAATTCAGCGGACGGATCGTCCGAACCGTCCGGCGCCAGGAAAAACGCCGGATCATCGACGTAACTGCGGCCACGATCACGCAACGTGCCGCCGCGATTGACATGCAGCAGCGCCAGCCATTGCGGGTCCTGGTGCAACTGCTGCACCAACGCCTCCGCCACCAGCCGATCCGTATCGACGGATGCCGATACCGAAGACGCAACGAGCAGGGAAAACAGCAGGACGATCAGGCGTGACATGGGCATCCCACGGAAAACACAAACAAAAATGCCCCGGGCGAGCCCGAGGCATTCCTGTCAAGGCGACGTATCAGGCAGCGTACTTGGCCAGACGCTCGTCCTGCTTCATCAGGTCGAACAGGACGGCCACGAAATCGCTGGACTGGATGTCCGCGCTCGGGAACAGCGTGGTGAAGTTCTGCTGGGTCAGGGTCTTGAACGCACCCCGGTCTTCCGGCTGGATGCCGAGGACAACGGCCAGCGCGGTCAGGGCATCGCCCTCACCTACAGCGGCGTTGGCGGCGATCTCGTCCATCATGCCCGGCGTCATGCCGATCAGGGACTTGCCGTTGTAGCTCAGCTTGCCGCTGGTGCTGCAGCCGTTGGTGCCGGTGGTCATGCCGAAGGTGGCATTGCCGGACGTGCCATTGATGATGGTGGCGATCAGGTGCATCGGCAGGCCGGACTGGCCTTCGAGCAGCATGTTGCCCCAGCCACAACCCGGGCCACCAGCGGCGTCGGCCATGGCGGTGGTGGAGGCGCCTGCGAGTACTGCAGCGAGGATGATCTTCTTCATTCCATGTCTCCCGGAACTCGATGTTGTTGTTGATCCAGCCGGCACCCGGATGGATGACGAATCATAGACCCTGCACACGTCATGCGCGCAACCCCGTCAGCGGGTTGTTGACAACAAAAACGTGACGGGCCCGTCATTCACCAGCGAGACCTGCATGTCGGCGGCGAAGCGACCGGTTTCCACCCGGGCACAGCGCCTGCGCGCCGAGGCCACGAAGTGCTCATAAAGCGACCGCGCCACATCGGGCGCCGCCGCCGGCGTGAAGCTTGGCCGGTTGCCGGAATCCGTGTCGGCGGCCAGCGTGAACTGCGACACCACCAGCAGGCCACCTCCCGCATCACACACGGAACGGTTCATCTTCCCCGCCTCATCGGGAAATACGCGGTACGCGAGCACCCGCTCGGCGAGCCGTGACGCCTGCACTTCTGCGTCACCCTGCTCCACGCCCAGGAAAACCAGCAGTCCGGGACCGATGTCGCCAACGACCTCGCCATCCACCGTGACGCTGGCGTGGCGGACACGCTGGATGAGCGCCTTCATGCCTGCCGCCCGCTGCCGTCCGCCAACAGCTGGGGGGCGAGTTGCACGGCAAAACGGTCGGTCGCGCGGACAAGTGCGGCACTGATGCCCGGCTCGGTCACCGCATGCCCGGCGTCCGGCACGACCTGCAGTTCCGCGCGCGGCCAGGCCCGGTGCAGGGCGACCGCCTGTTCCACCGGGCAGACCAGGTCATAACGCCCATGCACGATGACGCCGGGAATATCGGCGATGCGCTGCGCCTCACGCAGCAACTGGTCCGGCGCGAGGAACGCATCGTTGACGAAGTAGTGGTTCTCGATGCGCGCGAAGGCCAGCGCGACCTGCGGATCACGATAGTGGTCGACGTGCGCCGGCTCCGGGAACAGCGTCGAACACCGCGCCTCCCAGACGCTCCACGCCACTGCGCAGCGTTCACGCTCGACCGGATCATCGTTGGCGATCAAGCGGCGGTGATAGGCCTGGACGAGGTCGGCATGCTCCTCCGGCGGAATCGCCGCCAGATAGTCCGCCCAGGCTTCCGGGAACACGCGGCCGGCACCGTCCTGGTAGAACCAGTGCAGGTCGCGCGGACGACAGAGGAAAATGCCGCGCAGCACGAGCGCCAGCACCCGGTCCGGATATTTTTCCGCATAGGCGAGGGCCAGGGTGGAACCCCAACTGCCGCCGAACATCAGCCAGCGTTCGATGCCGAGTGTCGCCCTGATGCGCTCGATGTCCGCCACCAGCGCCCAGGTGTCGTTGCCGGCCAGCTCCGCATGCGGTGTCGACCGGCCACAACCGCGCTGGTCGAACAGCACGGTGCGGTATTTTTCCGGGTCAAAAAAACGCCGGTGCAGCGGCGCGCAGCCGCCGCCTGGCCCACCATGCAGGAACAGCGCAGGGATGCCCTGCGGATTGCCGCATTCCTCGACGTACAGGTCGTGCGGTGCATCGACCGGCAGGCGGAAGGCACGGTAGGGTTCGATGTCCGGGTAAAGGCTCATGGTCGTCTCCGGGTATTCAGCAGCGCCGCGCGGAAAAAGCCAGCACCTCGTCGATTGTTGCGCAACCGGTGCGCAGCATCAGCAACCGGTCGATGCCCAGCGCAATGCCGCTGCAGTCGGGCAGGCCGTGCACCAGCGCGGCGAGCAGTCGCTCGTCAACGGGGATTTCAGGCAAGCCGCGTGAACGGCGTGCCCGGTTGTCGGCAGTGAAGCGGCGGTGCTGTTCCTGCGCGTCGGTCAGCTCGTCGTAGGCGTTGGCCAGTTCCATGCCGCGCACATAGACCTCGCAGCGCGAGGCGACGGCATCACCGTGCTCATTCTCCCCAACACGGGCAAGCGCTGCCTGTGGCACCGGAAAACCGGAAACGAACAAGGGACACTCATGGCCCAGCGACGGCTCGATGCCGGTGGAAAAGAGCAAATCCAGACAAGCAGAAGCATCCAGGTCCGATGCATTGCCATAGCTGGTTTCGCGGGCGACGGCGGCGCGCAGTTCGCCAATGTCCGCACTGTGCGGATTGATGCCGAACCGATCGACGAACAAGGCCCGGTAGGTCGTGCGCCCGCAACTTGCGAAGGCCAGCGCACCACCCAGAGTGGCAACCAGCAGCGCCTCAACTTCATCCATCAACTGCCACAGCGCGAACCCCGGCCGGTACCACTCGAGCAACGTGAATTCCGGGTTGTGCCGCACGCCATCGTCGCCGGCACGAAACGCCTTGCACAACTGGTAGACCGGCCCGCTGCCTGCCGCCAGCAGGCGCTTCATCGCGAACTCGGGAGATGTCTGCAGGAAAAGAGGCGCATCGCCACGTCCGGCCGGATTGCCGGCCGGGCCGACGACACAGGATGCGAGGTGCAGGTCGGTGGCAGTCGCCGAAGCGAGCAGCGGCGTCTCGACTTCAAGGACGCCGCGCGCGGCAAAGAAGGTGCGGATCTCCGCGTAGAGCCGGGCGCGTTGGTGCAGGATTTCCCGTGTCGCGCCCGGTCGCCAGTCCATTACTTGCCGACGCGGGAGTGGTATTCGCCGGTGCGGGTGTCGACTTTCACCACCTCGCCCTGCTGCACGAACAGCGGCACCTTGACCACCGCACCGGTCACCAGGCGAGCCGGCTTGCCGCCCGAACCGGCGGTATCGCCCTTCACGCCCGGATCGGTCTCGACGATTTCCAGCTCAACGAAGTTGGGCGGGGCGACGGTCAGCGGCACGCCGTTCCACAAGGTGACCGTGCAAACGTCTTCCTCGCGCAGCCACTTGGCGGCATCTTCCACCGCCTTGGCGTCCGCCTGGATCTGCTCGAAGGTCTCGGTGTTCATGAAGTGCCAGAACTCGCCATCGCTGTAGAGGTACTGCATCTCGCGATCGATGACATCGGCACCCTCCAGCGCTTCGCCGGACTTGAAGGTCTTCTCCCACTGGCGGCCGGTCTTCAGGTTCTTCATCCGCACGCGGTTGAAGGCCTGGCCCTTGCCCGGCTTGACGTATTCGTTCTCGACAATGACGCAGGGATCGCCTTCGAAAAGTACCTTCAGGCCGCCCTTCCATTCGTTGGTAGAATACGTCGTCATTGTCTTGTCCCCTGTGTGGTGCGGCCGCGTTGCGCGCCGCCTGTCTCGTGAAAGGCGCGCATGATACCCCAGCAGCAAACCCACAGGCAGGCAAGCCCCGACACCGCCTCGTGGCAGCAGGCCCTGTCGGATCTCGTCACCGATCCCCGCGAACTGCTCGCGCTGCTCGACCTCGATCCGTCACTCCTGCCGGCCGCCCTGCTTGCAGACCAGGACTTCCGGCTGCGCGTGCCGCGTGCATTCCTGGGCAGGATGCGCCGGGGTGATCCCGCCGACCCCCTGTTGCGGCAGGTCCTGCCCGCCGGCGAGGAAACCGCAGCCGTCCCCGGCTACTCCGGCGACCCGCTGGCCGAGCACAGCCATACCCGGACACCGGGACTGCTGCAGAAATACCACGGGCGGGTGCTGGTCATCGCCGCCGGGGCCTGCGCCGTCAATTGTCGCTACTGCTTCCGACGGCACTATCCCTATGGGGACAACACGCCGGATACGGAGCAGTGGCAGCGCCTGCTGGCGACCGTCGCTGCCGACCCCACGATTGAGGAAGTGATCCTGAGTGGTGGCGACCCCCTGATGGTGAGTAACCGCCGACTTTCATGGATCACCCGTGAACTGGCGGCCATCCCCCATGTCACCCGGCTCCGGGTGCACACGCGGCTGCCGGTGGTCATCCCGGCCCGGGTGGACGACGCATTGCCGTCCATCCTCGCCGGCACCCGGCTGGCGCCCGTGCTGGTCATCCACGCCAACCACGCCAACGAACTGGACGAGGACGTGCGCCTGGCCATGGCGCGGCTGGCCGGTGCCGGCATCACGCTGCTCAACCAGTCAGTCCTGCTGCGCGGCGTGAACGACTCCGCAGACGCGCTGGCCGACCTGTCGCATCGGCTGCTCGCCTGCCGGGTCATGCCTTATTACCTGCACCTGCTGGACCGGGTTGCAGGCGCCGCACACTTCGATGTCCCGGAGGCCGAGGCCGGCGTGCTGATGCGGAAGCTTGCCGGACGGCTGCCAGGCTACCTGCTGCCCCGGCTGGTACGTGAAATTCCCGGTCAACCGGGCAAGACGCCTGTCCCCTTCGCCGGGCCAGCCGAAGCCAACAAACAATAGGTTCCCCGCCGCCGCCGGCGGCGGCTATAGTTGACCCGCCGTTTGCGCTGATGTATCAGCGGGTTGGCAGATGTTTCTCACAAACCACCCAAGGTCGAGGCCCCACCCGGACACATGGAGCAACCACAGCGTATCCGGCTGCGCCTGCCTGAGCAGGACCTGCACCACCTGACGCTCGGCAGTACCACCCCGCGCAAGATGCAGGAATGGGTGGATGCACTGCCGTTGGTCAATGTCGGCGAATCGTCCCGGCTGCTCTACCAGTTGGCGCAGGAACTGACGCGACTGCAGGCCGACGACAAAACCCGGTTCGCGCTGCTGGAGATCATCCGGCCGGCCGTCCTGCTTGTGGAGAAGCAACTGGGCAAGCACTACCTCGGCCAGTCGGTGGTGCTGCCCGAAAAAGGCCGCAAGGTGGCCGGCCTGGCGCAGGCGCTGCATTCGCACCTGGCCACCTGCTACAAACTCGTCGTCGTCGATGCGCTGCAGAAAATGCGGGACAAGGAGCATGCCCGCATCGCGACAATCGCGGTACACCGCGCGCTTGCCAGCATGAGCATCATCCTGCTGCGCTGCGAACAGCTCTACCTGCCCACCCCGAAACACCTTTGGCTGGAGATGCACCAGCTTTTCCTGCTGGCCGAGGGCCACGGAATAGACCAGGCGGAGACGGAGGACACGGCATTCAAGCACGTGAAATCGTCCACCATCCGCGATGCCTACTCGCGCGTGCTGCTGCTGGCGACGGCGCGCCCGAACCAGCTGCGGCAGAACGAGATTGAACTCGTCTGGGACGCCACCGAGGAGTGGTGCGGGCTCGTCGACATCAGGGACACCCGTGATGTTGCCGACATCTTCGCCTTCGACCTGCAGGCCGACGCCCCGCCCACCTACCGCAAGCTCGCCTCGCAGCACGCGCAGGACACCCTGCGCTCGATCGACGCCAAAAAACTGGCCGGCGAGTTGCGCCTGGCCGCCGAGCGCGGCCAGTTGCCGGAGCGGAATGCCGAGTTCACGTTCCCCCGGAACTTCACCCGCGAACTCACCCTGCACCTGTCGCAGGCGTGGGGAAACCTGACCGAGCGCGCCTTCGCCCGGCTGGCGGCCAGCGGGCCCATCGAGATCTGCGTCGGTCTGGGCGCGACGCACTACTTCCTGTCGAACGGCGTCGACTTCGATACCCAGGTACGGGGAAAGCTGGCCGTCCTGCACGAGGAGAAGGAAAACCCGTTCCTGCAGAGCCGGCAAAACTCCCGGCTGACCGTGGCGGACGATCCCTGGGCACACGCCTTCGACGGCGGCGGCTATCGCATGTCTGAAGAGTCGGCCGGCCTGGATCGAATTTCCCTGGCAGGCGTCAACCAGATGCTGGACGACCAGGCTCGCAGCCGGGAAACCAAGGCCGCCTACGAAAGTTATGGCTGCGGCATCGTGAACAGCAGCCCGGGCGGCTACTGCCTGGAGTGGACCGGCGAAATGCCCAACCATGTCCGCGCCGGGGAACTGGCCGGCCTGAAGGAACCCGGGGCAACGACCTGGAGCATCGGCGTCATTCGCTGGATCAAGCAGCTGCCGGGCAAGGGTGCCCAGATGGGGATCGAGTTGCTGGCCCCCAAGGCAACCCCCTGCGGCTGCCGGGTGCTCAAGCAGTCGGGGGAAACGACCGAGTGGATGCGCACCCTCCTGTTGCCCGAACTGCGGGCCATCGGCCAGGAAGCCACCCTCATCACGCCGTCCATGGCCTTCAGTACCGGATACAAGTTGCACGTCGCGCTCGGAGGCAGCCACCGGCGCGTTGCGCTGTACCGGCAACTCAACGCCACCGCCGGTTTCCGCCAGTTCCTGTTCCGGGACCTGGACACCCCGGACGCCAGCAAGGCCAGGCCGGGCGGGGACGACTTCGACTCGATCTGGTCCACCCTGTGATGAAAGTACTGAGGCTCCGCCACACACGCTACGCCGAAATTGCGGCACAATGCCGGGTCCCCCCTGCCCGCTGAGGTCAGGTATTGACGGTTTCCGGCATGAGTCAACAGCCCATCATTGACACCATCCGCCTCCTACTCCTGCACGATTCGCAGGACGAGGCCGAACTGCTGCTCAATACGCTGCGCAAGGCGGGGAAGGCCACGCGCGCCGAATTCGTGCGCAGCGAGGACAACCTCGTCACCCAGCTCAAGGGGGGGGAATGGGACGTGATCCTGGCCTGTGCGGGGGCCGCGGGTTGCGCGCTGCCCAAGGTGATCGCCCACGCCCGCAAATTCGGGCATGACGTCCCGGTCATCGTCCTCGCCCCGGACAGGGGCCTTCAGTCCATCGTGGACGGAATGCGGGCCGGCGCCCGGGACGTGGTGGCGCGTGGCGAAACCGAGCACCTGCTGCTGGTGCTCGAACGCGAGATGGGCGCGCTGGCGATGCTCCGGGAAAAGAACCGCCTGGAGGCGGACCTGCGGGAAAGCGAGCGTCGATCCGAGCTGCTCATGGATGCCGCCCAGGATGCCGTCGCCTACGTCACCGACGGCATGCACGTCGAAGCCAACAGCGCATACCTCGAATTGTTCGGCTACACCGATGCGGACGACCTTGCCGGCGTCCCGATCATGGACCTCGTCGAAGAGAAGTATCACAAGGACCTGAAGGAACTGCTGCGGCGGCAAACCGGGGCTCGTGCCGGCGAGAAGCACGAGATCACCTGCCAGTGTCGCCACACCGACGGACACCCCTTCGAGGCGACGATGGTGTTTTCGGTGGCCACCTTTGATGGTGAGCCCTGCACCCAGATCCTGATCCGCAGCACGGCCGGCAGCGGCGTCAGCGACGCCGAAATGGAAGCCAAGCTGCGCGAGGCGGCCAGCATCGACACGTTGACCGGCCTGCGCAACCGCTCGTGGTTCATGGAGCAGGTGGACGA
>JBKHWN010000011.1:0-4282 GCA_046566505.1 Gammaproteobacteria bacterium | reverse complement strand
GCAGACCGGCGATCAGAGCTTGCCGGTCAACTCCGGTACGGCCTGGAACAGGTCAGCCACCAGGCCGTAGTCGGCCACCTGGAAGATCGGGGCCTCCTCGTCCTTGTTGATGGCGACGATGACCTTGGAGTCCTTCATGCCGGCCAGGTGCTGGATGGCACCGGAGATGCCGACCGCGATGTACACCTGCGGCGCGACGATCTTGCCGGTCTGGCCGACCTGCATGTCGTTCGGCACGAAGCCGGCGTCCACGGCAGCGCGTGAGGCGCCGACGCCGGCGCCGAGCTTGTCGGCCAGCGCATACAGCAGCTTGAAGTTGTCGCCGTTCTGCATGCCGCGGCCGCCGGAGACAACGATCTTGGCTGCCGTCAGTTCCGGACGATCCGACTTGGCCAGTTCCTCGCCGACGAAGGCGGACACACCGGCACTGCCGGCGGAAGCCACGTTCTCGACGGTTGCGGAACCACCGGTGCCGGCGGCGTCAAAGCCGGTCGGACGCACAGTGATGACCTTGATCTTGTCGCTGGACTGCACGGTGGCAATCGCGTTGCCGGCGTAGATCGGGCGCTTGAAGGTGTCGGCCGACACCACTTCCTGGATCTCGGAGATCTGCTCGACGTCCAGCAGCGCGGCAACGCGCGGCAGGAAGTTCTTGCCGTTGGCCGTGGCCGGGGCCAGCACGTGCGAGTAGTTCGCGGCGAGGCCGGCGATCAGCTTGCTCATGTTCTCCGGCAACTGGTTGGCGTAGGCCGCGTCGTCGGCGACGAGGACCTTGGCCACGCCGGCGATCTTCGCCGCTGCTTCGGCAGCGGCGGCGCAGCCGGCACCGGCGACCAGCACGTGGATGTCGCCACCGATCTTCGCGGCGGCGGTGACGGTGTTCAGCGTGGCGCCCTTGACGGAGGCGTTGTCGTGCTCAGCGATGACGAGAGTTGCCATGACGATTCGCCTCCTCAGATGACCTTGGCTTCGTTCTTGAGTTTGTCGACCAGCTCGTCGACCGTCTTCACCTTGATGCCCGCCTTGCGGTCAGCCGGCGGCTCGACCTTGAGGGTCTTGGCGCGCGGGGTGAAGTCGACGCCGAGGTCGGCACCGGTCACGGTGTCCAGCGGCTTCTTCTTGGCCTTCATGATGTTCGGCAGCGACGCGTAGCGCGGCTCGTTCAGACGCAGGTCGGTGGTGACGATCGCCGGCAGTTTCAGGTCGACCGTCTGCAGGCCGCCATCGATCTCGCGGGTGACCTTGACGCTGTCACCGGACACTTCGACCTTCGAGGCGAAGGTGCCCTGCGAGGCGCCCATCAGCGCGGCCAGCATCTGGCCGGTCTGGTTGTTGTCGCCGTCGATGGCCTGCTTGCCGGTGATGACCAGCTGCACGCCTTCCTTGTCGACGATGGCCTTCAGCGCCTTGGCAATGGCCAGCGGCTGCGCATCGACATCGGTTTCCACAAGGATGGCCCGGTCAGCGCCCAGCGCGAGCGCGGTGCGCAGTTGCTCCTGCGCTTCCTTCTTGCCGACAGTGGCGACGATGATCTCGGAGACCACGCCCTTTTCCTTGAGACGAACCGCCTCTTCGACGGCGATTTCGCAGAACGGATTCATCGCCATTTTGACGTTCGCGAGGTCGACACCGGTCTGGTCGGCCTTCACGCGCACCTTCACGTTGTAGTCGACAACGCGCTTGATCGCTACGAGAACTTTCATGGGAACCTCGGGTAAAGGTTGCTCGGAACCTGCGGCCGGCACGGGCCACTGATGCGCCCCGGAGGGTGACGACAGGCGGGGGCTACCGCAGGGCGGGCGGTATCTTGACGACGGGTACCCCCCCCGTCAATAGCGTTTCCTGCGCCCCGGAACGACATTCAGGTCAATCTGCCAAGGCCTGTCCGGACGCAAAAATGCGGGCAAATCCGGGCCTTTTTTCCGGTTGGTCACCCCCAGCCCTTCCTTATATACTCGCCGCCGCTTTCGTATCCCCAGTCTGTCGAGGAATCCCCATGTCGCACCGCGAAGCAATGGAAGTCGACGTCGTCATCGTCGGCGCCGGCCCGTCCGGACTTGCCGCTGCCTGCCGTCTTGGCCAACTCTGCCGGGACAACAACGTCGAGCCGAACATCGTCGTGGTCGAGAAGGGCTCCGAGGTCGGCGCCCACATCCTGTCCGGCGCGGTCATGGATCCTCGTTCCATGAACGAGCTGTTCCCCGACTGGAAGGAACTCGGCTGCCCGTTCAATGCACCGGTCGTCGGCGACCAGGTCTGGTTCATGACGGGTGCCGACAAGGGCAACCCGGTGCCGCACTTCTTCCTGCCGCCGACCATGCACAACGAAGGCAACCAGGTCATCTCGCTGGGCAATGTCTGCCGCTGGCTCGGCCAGCAGGCCGAGTCGCTGGGCATCCAGATCTTCCCGGGCTTTGCCGCCAGTGAAGTGCTGTTCAACGAGGACGGCTCGGTCAAGGGCGTCGCCACCGGCGACATGGGCATAGGCCACGACGGGCAGCAGAAGGCCGGCTACACCCCCGGCATGGAACTGCACGCGAAATACACGATCTTCGCCGAGGGTTGCCGCGGTCACCTGGGCAAGCAACTGATCCGCCAGTTCGGCCTCGACAAGAACAGCGGCACCCAGCACTACGGCATCGGCATCAAGGAGCTGTGGGAAATCGATCCGGCGAAGCACAGGCAGGGCCTGGTCATCCACACCATGGGCTGGCCACTGATGGAAAGCGGGTCCTCGGGCGGCGGCTTCCTCTACCACCTGGAAAACAACCAGGTGACGCTCGGCCTGATCACCGACCTCTCCTACTCCAACCCCCACGTCTCGCCGTTCGACGAGATGCAGCGCTGGAAGACGCACCCCGCCATCAGCAAGTACCTGGAAGGCGGCAAGCGCCTGGCGTACGGCGCACGCGCGATCAACAAGGGCGGCTGGCAGGCGATCCCGAAACTGGTGTTCCCCGGCGGCATGCTGTCCGGTTGCGATGCCGGCTTCATGAACTTCCCGCGCATCAAGGGCAGCCATACGGCGATGAAGACCGGCATGCTCGCCGCCGAAGCCGTGTTCGAGGCGATCCAGGCCGGCGATGCCGGCGGCAAGGAACTGGCCACCTACCCGGAGAAATTCGCGAAGAGCTGGGCGGCCGAGGAACTGTACTCCGCGCGCAACGTCGCGCCGGCGATGCACAAGTTCGGCACGCTGTTCGGCGCCGCCTTCGCCTTCGTCGACCAGAAGTTCTTCAAGGGCAAGCTGCCGTTCACGCTGCAGGACCCGATCCCGGACTACGCCACGCTGAAGCCGGCGGCGGAGTGCCAGAAGATCAACTACCCGAAGCCGGACGGCAAGGTCAGCTTCGACAAGCTGAGCTCGGTGTTCCTCTCCAACACCAACCACGAGGAAGACCAGCCCTGCCACCTGCAGTTGAAGGATCCGTCGATCCCGCTGGCGAAGAACCTGCCGCTGTACGACGAGCCGGCGCAGCGCTACTGCCCGGCCGGCGTCTACGAGATCGTCGAGAAGGCAGACGGCGAGAAGAAGTTCCAGATCAATGCGCAGAACTGCGTGCACTGCAAGACCTGCGACATCAAGGACCCGGCCCAGAACATCAACTGGGTGGTACCGGAAGGCGGCGGCGGCCCGAACTACCCCAACATGTAACGGGGCTGTTTGCCGCGATCACGAAAAGGGCGCCCTCACCGGCGCCCTTTTCCTTTCCTGCTATCGTTGCCCGGACCCTGCTGCCACAAAAGACACGACACCCATGGCGCGCAAAGCGATCGACCTGCGGCAGTACCTGCGTCGCCCGGACCGCGACTTCTGGCTGGAGTTGCTCCGGGAGCCGCCGCGACCGACGGAAACAGCCACCGTACGTCGCGCACGCATCGCCCGCGCGGCACTGGGCCTGGCCACCGTCGTCTCATCGCTCTATGCCGCAGTGTCCGCCGTGGTGATGTGGCACAGCGCACTGCCGGTCGTTGCCGCCAATACCGTTTTCGCCATGGTCTTCGGCACCGGCATGTGGATGGCCTCCCTGGGCAAGCATGTCATTGCCCGCCTGATCCTCATGGTCGGGATCAACGCGCATATCGCGATGCTGCTCTGGCTCACCGGCGACGCGCTGGGCATCGGCATCTATGCCGTCGTCACCGCCGCCCTCTCGGCAGCACTGTTCAGCGAGGAGGAGCGCCCGCTGCGCGTCTTTTTCTTCCTGCTGCCGGCAATGTTGTTCCTGTTCTCGATCGGCGTTTCCACCTCGCCACACTTCAGCCTGTCCGACATGTCGCC
>JBKHWN010000010.1:0-7423 GCA_046566505.1 Gammaproteobacteria bacterium | reverse complement strand
TTCCAGTCCGGAATGATGTTGTTCACCGGGCAGCCGTTGTTGCAGAACGGGATGCCGCAGTCCATGCAGCGGGCGCCCTGCGTTTTCGCATCCGCATCGGACAGGTGCCCGACGAACTCGCGGTAATGCTTCAGGCGTCCGGCCACCGGCTCATAGGGCTCGGACAGGCGGGCAAATTCGATGAAACCTGTGGGCTTGCCCATCTCAGACGGCCTCCTTCAGTTGCGCCTTCGCCATGTCGGTGAGCGCGCGACGATATTCATGCGGGAAGACTTTCACGAACTTGCCACGCCAGGTTTCCCAGTCGGCCAGGATCGTTTTGGCGACCGCGCTGCCGGTGTGGCCGGCATGGCGGGCGATGAGGTCCTTCAGTTGTTCCTCGTCGCTCATCCCGCGATGCAGCGGCTCGCCCTCCGGCATGCCGCCGGCCGGCCGCACGCCCTCCACGGCGACCTGCGCCATGTTGCAGCGGCTGCGGAACGAGCCATCGGTGTCCAGCACGTAGGCGATGCCACCGGACATGCCGGCCGCGAAGTTGCGCCCGGTCATCCCGAGCACCACCACCGTGCCGCCGGTCATGTACTCGCAGCCGTGGTCGCCGGTGCCCTCGACAACGGCCGTGCCGCCGGAATTGCGCACGCAGAAGCGTTCGCCGGCGACGCCGGAGAGGAAGGCCTCGCCGCCCGTGGCGCCGTACATCACGGTATTGCCGCAAATGATGTTTTCCGAGGAATCCCCGCGGAAATCGGCGTGGCGGTGGATGACGATGCGTCCACCCGACAAGCCCTTGCCGACGTAGTCATTGCCCTCGCCCACCAGTTCGAGCGTGATGCCCTTCGCGAGGAAGGCACCAAAGCTCTGTCCGGCCGAGCCGGTCAGGCGGATGCGGATGGTGTCATCGGGAAGCCCGGCGTAGCCATAGCGCTTGGCAAGCTCGCCGGACAGCATCGCGCCGACGGTGCGGTTCACGTTGCGCACCGGCAGGTCGATGGCGACCTTCTTCCCGGCGGAGAGCGCCGGCTCGGCCAGCGCGATGAGCTGGTTGTCCAGCGCGTTGCCGAGGTTGTGGTCCTGGATCTCGCATTGCCGGCGGGGCACATCGGCCGGCACATCCGGCTGGAAGAAGATCTTCGAGAAGTCGAGGCCGCGTGCCTTCCAGTGCTCGATGCCGGCACGGGTATCGAGCAGGTCGGCGCGGCCGACCAGGTCCTCGAACCTGCGGATGCCCAGCGACGCCATGATTTCGCGCACTTCCTCCGCGATGAAGAAGAAGAAATTCACGACATGTTCCGGCTGGCCGGTGAAGCGCTTGCGCAACTCCGGATCCTGCGTGGCGACGCCGACCGGGCAGGTGTTGAGGTGGCACTTGCGCATCATGATGCAGCCTTCGACCACCAGCGGTGCGGTGGCGAAGCCGAACTCGTCGGCACCGAGCAGCGCGCCGATGACAACGTCACGGCCGGTCTTGATCTGGCCATCGACCTGCACGCGGATGCGGCCACGCAGGCGGTTGAGCACCAGCGTCTGTTGCGTTTCGGCAAGGCCCAGTTCCCAGGGTGAACCGGCATGCTTGATGGACGACAACGGCGACGCGCCGGTGCCGCCGTCATGGCCGGCGATCACGACGTGGTCGGCCTTGGCCTTGGACACGCCGGCAGCGACCGTGCCCACGCCGACCTCGGACACCAGCTTCACGGAAATCGACGCCGCCGGGTTCGCGTTCTTCAGGTCGTGGATCAGTTGCGCGAGATCCTCGATCGAGTAGATGTCATGGTGCGGCGGCGGCGAGATGAGACCGACGCCGGGCACCGAGTGGCGCAGGAACCCGATGTACTCGGAAACCTTGTGCCCCGGCAACTGGCCGCCCTCGCCGGGCTTCGCACCCTGCGCCATCTTGATCTGCAACTGGTCGGCGTTGACCAGGTATTCGGCGGTGACGCCGAAGCGGCCGGACGCCACCTGCTTGATCGCCGAGCGCAGGCTGTCGCCGGCGCGCAACGGGTAGTCGCTGACGATGCGGCCTTCACCCAGCACGCCGGACAGCATCGTGTCCTTGTCGACGGGCTTGAAGCGCGCGGCATCCTCACCGCCCTCGCCGGTATTGGACTTGCCGCCGATGCGGTTCATCGCGACGGCCAGCGTACTGTGCGCCTCGGTGGAAATGGAGCCGAGCGACATTGCACCGGTGGCAAAGCGCCTGACGATTTCCTTCGCCGGCTCAACCTCGTCCAGCGGCACCGGCTCGGCTGCCGTGCGCAGCTCAAAGAGGCCGCGCAACGTCAGGTGCCGTTTGGTCTGGTCATTGATGAGCTTCGAGTACTCCTTGAACGTGGAGAACTGGCCCGAACGGGTCGCGTGCTGGAGCTTGGCGATCGAGTCTGGCGTCCACATGTGCTCTTCGCCACGGATGCGGAACGCGTACTCGCCACCGGCCTCGAGCATGTTGATGAGGACCGGCGAGTTGCCGAATGCCTGCTTGTGCAGGCGGATCGACTCCTCGGCGACGTCGAACAGGCCGATGCCCTCGATGCGGGTCGGGGTGCCGGTGAAGTACTGCTCGACGAAATCACGCTGCAGGCCCAACGCCTCGAAAATCTGCGCGCCGGTATAGGACATGTAGGTCGAGATGCCCATCTTGGACATGACCTTGCACAGACCCTTGCCGATGGCCTTGGTGAAGTTGTAGGCAGCCTTCTTCTGCTGCTCCGGGTCATCGCCGGCCATCGACTTCAGCGTTTCCAGCGCAAGGTAGGGATGCACCGCCTCGGCGCCGTAGCCGCCGAGCAGCGCGAAGTGGTGCACCTCGCGTGCCGAGCCGGTCTCGACGACCAGGCCCGCGCTGGTGCGCAGGCCCTTCTTCACCAGTTGCTGGTGCACGGCGGACGTGGCCAGCAGCGCCGGGATCGCCACGTGCTCCGCGTCCATGCGCCGGTCGGAGACGATCAGGATGTTGGCACCGGAACGCACCGCGTCCTCCGCCTCGGCCACCAGCGAGGCGAGCCGCGCCTCGATGCCTTCCTTGCCCCAGACCACCGGATAGCAGATGTCCAGTTCATGCGAGCGGAACTTCCGGCCGGTGTAGCTCTCGATATGGCGGATCTTCTGCATGTCCTGGAAGGACAGCACCGGCTGCGAGACTTCCAGGCGGATCGGCGGGTTGATGTCGGAAATGTTCAGCAGGTTCGGCTTCGGGCCGATGAACGACACCACCGACATGACCAGTTCCTCACGGATCGGGTCGATCGGCGGGTTGGTCACCTGCGCGAACAGCTGGCGGAAATAGTTGTACAGCGGCACGGACCGGGACGAGAGCACCGGCAGGGCGGCATCGTTGCCCATCGAGCCGGTGGCTTCCTCGCCGAGCGTCGCCATCGACTCCAGGATGAACTTGATGTCCTCCTGCGTGTAGCCGAAGGCCTGCTGGCGATCCAGCAGGGATGTCGTCGACTTATCGAACTTTTCCGAGACAACCGGCAATTCGTCCAGCTTGATGCGGATCTTGTCGATCCACTCGCGGTACGGCTTGGCCTTGGCCAGCGTGTCCTTGATCTCGCGGTCGTCGATGATGCGGCCGTTCTCGGTGTCGATCAGGAACATCTTGCCCGGCTGCAGGCGCCACTTCTTGACGATCTTCGACTCGGGGATCGGCAGCACGCCGGCCTCGGACGCCATCACGACCAGATCGTCATCGGTGATCAGGTAGCGCGCCGGGCGCAGGCCGTTGCGGTCCAGCGTCGCGCCGATCTGCCGGCCATCGGTGAACGCGACCGCCGCCGGGCCGTCCCAGGGCTCCATCATCGCCGCGTGGTATTCGTAGAAGGCGCGGCGCTTCTCGTCCATCCACTCATGTTTTTCCCAGGCTTCCGGGATCATCAGCATCATCGCCTGTGCCAGCGAGTAGCCGCCCATCACCAGCAGTTCGAGCGCATTGTCGAAGGACGCCGAATCCGACTGCCCCGGATAGTGCAGCGGGAAGATTTTCTTCAGGTCATCGCCGAGAATCGGCGAGGAGATCGCCTGCTCGCGCGCCTTGAACCAGTTGACGTTGCCGCGCAGCGTGTTGATCTCGCCGTTGTGCGCGATCATGCGGAACGGGTGCGCGAGGTCCCAGGTGGGGAAGGTGTTGGTCGAGAAACGCTGGTGGACGAGCGCCAGCGCGGAGACGCAGCGCGGATCCTGCAGGTCGAGGTAGTACTCGCCGACCTGGTCGGCCAGCAACAGGCCCTTGTAGACGATCGTGCGTGCCGAAAACGACGGCACGTAGAACTCCTTGCCGTGCTTCAGGTGCAGCGCCTGGATGGCGTTCGCCGCGCGGCGGCGCACGACGTACAGTTTTCGCTCCAGGGCGTCGGTGACGAAGATGTCCGGCCCGCGGCCGACAAACACCTGGCGGATGACCGGCTCCTTGGACTTTACGGTCGGCGACATCGGCATCTCGCGCGAGACCGGCACGTCGCGCCAGCCGAGCAGGACCACGCCTTCCGCACGGATCGCCCGCTCGATTTCTTCCTGGCAGGCAATGCGCGAGGCACTTTCCTGCGGCAGGAAGACCATGCCCACGCCGTACTCGCCGACCGGCGGCAGGGTAACGCCCTGCTTCGCCATTTCCTCGCGCAGGAACGTGTCCGGCATCTGGATCAGGATGCCCGCACCGTCGCCCATCAGCGGATCGGCGCCCACGGCGCCCCGGTGATCGAGGTTTTTCAGGATCAGCAGACCCTGCTCGATGATCGAGTGGCTTTTCATGCCTCTGATGTGGGCGACAAAGCCCACGCCACAGGCGTCGTGTTCGTTGGCCGGGTCGTACAGGCCCTGTTTTTCGGGCACGGCGTTTGCCTTCACTTGCATTTCCTCATCGGACAATTTCCGGGCGCGACGAGGCGCGCTGACCGGACATCAACGAGACCGGCACGAAGCCGGCACAGGGGGAGCCAAAAGGCGGAGTGCATTCTATGTGCCAAATGTCGAGGAAACATCCTGTTTCGCGGATTTAACCGGGAATTCAGGATGTTGTGCCGCACCAGAAGAGTTCGCCGCCGACGGGTGGTTTCATTGGATCGCACCATCGTGGGGCAATGTGTTTCCGGGCTGCACCACAATGGCGACTATACTGTACGCATGGACAGTATATGATGCCACTGCCATGCCACACCCTGACCTTGCCATCCACCCCGCGCTCTGGCAGGCCTGCCGCCCTGCCAGCGGGCTGCGGCCGGTACTGCCCACCGGCCACGCCGCGCTCGATGCCGCGCTGGCCGACGGCGGCTGGCCGCGCGGCGCCCTCAGCGAATTGCTGCTGCCGGCCACCGGCGTCGGCGAGTTGCCGCTGCTGCTGCCGGCACTCACCGCGCACGCCGACGGCGGCGGCTGGCTGCTGCTGGTCAATCCGCCGCACCGGCTGTACCTGCCCGCCTGGCAGGCCGCCGGCATGGACAGCGCGCGACTGGTCACGCTGCACCCGGATGGGGCGGAGCCCCTGTGGTGGAGTGCAGAACAGGCGGCGCGCGTGCCCGGCTGCGCCGTGCTGGTCTGGGCCGGCGACCACGCGCCGGCCACGCGGGTGTTGCGGCGGCTGCAACTGGCCGCCCGCGACGGCGATGCATTCTGCGCACTGTTGCGGCCTGCCGCCGCGCACCGGCAGGCATCCCCGGCCGCACTGCGGCTGCAACTGGCGGCCGGCGAGCGCGGGCACACGCGGGTGACCGTCCTGAAGCAGCGCGGCGGTTTCGGCGGCACATCGGTAACGTTGCCGCTGCATGCGGCGCGGGCGCTGCCCCGGCTGGCACCCTGGCAACTGCCGGTACACGGCCCGGATACGCGCACAACGGTTCCCGCGCCGCCCCCCCGTGAACAGGCGGCGGTCGGCGACGACGCCGGCGCACCGGCAGTGGCATCCGCATGGCCTGGCTCGCCCTCGTAAACATCCAGCCACACGCAACCGCGATGTCGTTGCCTGCGCTCGCGCAGTGGGCAATGCAGTTCACGCCGCAGGTGGCAACCGCCGGCGGTGACACGCTGCGGCTCGACCTGGCCGGCGTGCCACACCTGTTCGGCGGGCTCGACGGCCTGCTGACGCGGATACGTACCGCACTGGCTGGCATCGGGATATCGGCGCGGGACGGCCTGGGCCACACCCCCATCGCCGCAGAACGCATCGCCTGGCACGGCATCGATGCGCGCGCGCTGTTCGACACCCACGGCACCGTGCAGCAGCCCGCCTTCCTCCGTTTGCTCGGCAGCCTGCCCATTGCCGGCCCCGGCATCGACGAAGACGATGCCAGGCGGCTGCAACGCATGGGTTTTGCCACGCTGGGCGACCTGCTGGCCCTGCCGCGCGCGGCCCTGGATCGCCGGCTGGGACGCGCCACCGGCCACTGGCTGGACCGGCTGACCGGCGCGCAGCCCGACCCGCAGGCACTCATCGCTCCGACACGGGAATTTGTCACTGCACGGGAGTTTTCCTGGTCGACTTCAAACGCGACACTGCTGCACCAGCCGCTGCAACAAATGCTCGACGAACTCGCTGCTTTCCTGCGCCTGCACCAGCAGGCCACCCAGCGCATCGACTGGCAGTTCCTGCATGGCTGCGGCAGGCAAACCCGCAGCGCGCTGGTGATCGTCACCACGCGGCCGGAAATGTCCGCGGCACGCTGGCACGCGCTGACGCGGTTGCGGCTGGAAAACTTCCGCCTGCCGGCACCTGTCGATGCCGTGCAGTTGCACTGTCGCCAGTTCATGCCGCTGGCCCTGCTGCCGGCATCCCTGTTCCCCGAACTGGCGGCACAGCAACAGCGCGACGATGCGGTGCTGGACCTGCTCGATCGCCTGCGCGCGCGACTGGGCGGGCAGGCCTGCCGGTACTGGGCCGGCAGTGACAGCCACCGTCCCGAACACCAGTCGCGCGCCGAGGACAGCACGGTGCGCGGCGTGCCGATCGGACGCATGGCGTCCTCGCCACAGGATCAACAGCCACCACGGCGTGAGCCCCGTGGCGAGCGGGCCATGCCCGCGATGAACCCGATCCGACGTGCGGCGCCCTCACCACGAAGCCGGCAACACCACCCACTCTGGCTGCTGCCGTCACCCGCACCCGTCACTCTCACCCGCGACAAACGCCTGCACTGGCACGGCGCCCTGACGCTGCTCGGCAGCGTCGAGCGCGTGCAGGCCGAATGGTGGTCAGAGCAACCGCTGGCACGCGACTACTGGCTCGCGCAACGCAGCGACGGCGTGCTGCTGTGGATCTTCCGCAACGTCGACGATGGCCGCTGGTACGCGCACGGTATCTGCGGATGAGCGTCGCGCTCTGCTGCCAAAGCCACTACAGCTTCCTGTGCGCGGCGTCGTCGCCGGAGGAACTGGTCGAACAGGCGCACGCGCTGGGCTACACCGCGCTGGCCATCACCGACGAATGCTCGCTGGC
>JBKHWN010000009.1:0-8755 GCA_046566505.1 Gammaproteobacteria bacterium | reverse complement strand
CTTCAGATATTTGAAAAAAATAAATGGACGCAACACCCATCGTGGGAAATCCATGTCGAGCGAGCCAGTAACTTGGCGGGAGGGAAGGAGAACGGTCTGCGTGGAATGCCGATGTCTAGGGCTCCGGCATCTCTTCTTCCAGAGTTTTCTTCACGAATCAACCGTTGCCTAAAGGAAGGAGAAATAAGCGATGTACAGCCATCGTCAAATTGACCTCGCGAAGCTTTCTCTGTATGCGTATGACTACAAGGTATATCTCGAAGACGAAGCAAGAAGAAACCGCACCGGCATCCCCGAAAACTGGACCCAGGTTGCATCACGCGAAAACCCCGAAACCGGCTTCCAGGCCTACGCCTTCCTGAGCCCGGATCGCGGCGAACTGGTGGTCGCCTTCACCGGCACCCGCTTCGAGCCGAACAAGCCGCCGGACGTTGACTGGAATACCAACATCAACGGTGGGGCCGGAATGGCCAATCCGGCGCAGTTCGGTGACGCCGTCGAATTTTTCCGCGACCTCATGCAGGCCAGTGACGATGTGATACCGGCGACGGCGAAGGAGCAGGTGACGTTCACCGGCCATTCACTCGGCGGCGGCATGGCGCTGTTCATGGGGGCCTTGTTCGCACGGCCGGCGCTCGGCTTCGCGCCGGCGCCGTTCGAGCAGAAGCTGTTGTCGCCTGCAGCCGTGCTGTCCCTGCAGACGCTGTTTGACCCGGGCCTGCCGCATGGTGATGATTTTTCCGGCGTCGTTGCTGCCGCGCAGCAGGCCGTGGAGGGCGGCGACGGCCAATCGTTGGTCGATCTGGTGCACGACCGGGAAAATTATCTGTCCTCGATTTCCATCGATCAGGAAATCGTCACCCTCTACCAGCGCGATGCCTGGCTGTTCTGGACGGCCGGCATGGTGGCAAGCCCGGTGCTCATGACGCTGGTGCCGCATTTGGGCCTGGCGTTCTCGCTGGGCCGCGACTGGCTGCCCGATGCCCCGGACATGTACCTGGGTGACCAGAACATGCAATGGCTGACAGTGTCCGGCCTCAACCTCGGCCTGGTTCCCAGCCACGGCATGCACTGGCATGTGGCGTTGATGGATCACGCCGGGCTGCAGGAGGTGATCGGGCAGTTGCCGCAACTGGCGTCCATCGTCGACGGCTTTGGCGACAATCCCTACGGCGAAACGCAAGTGCTGTTGCTGAAGTTGCTGAACAATCATTACGGCGTGCGCGATGGCAACAGCACGGACTACCTGATCGACCCGAACGCCTGGCTCGACCGTTTCGTCACCGACGCCGGCGTGCTGGCAGAGCGGGTGATCGCTGACACTGCTCCGGAGGCGGTCGCCGGCGCACTGTCCGCCTTGTCATACCACTACTGGCGCCATGCCGACGACGTGGCCATCGCCCCGTTCTTCCACGGGCACGACTGGGGCCTGTCGTTTCACGCCGATGCCGCCGACAAGCCTGGCGACTGGTACAGCAAAGCCGGGCAGCACCTCTGGACGGACATCCTCGATGACCTACCGCAAAGCGATGCCGAAGGGGCCTATGGTCAAGGTCTGGATGTCTGGCGTGACGTGTGGCAGGAGGCCAGTGCATCGCTGGCCTGGCATCTGCAGGTCGGCGAAACGGCGATGGCCGTCGCGGGCAGCGAGGCGCATGAGATTTTTGTCGGTGGAACGCGGGACGACGACATCGACGGCGCCGCCGGCAACGACCTGCTTGTCGGCAACGACGGCGACGACGTACTCGCCGGCGGCACTGGCGACGACGCGCTGATCGGTGGCACGGGCTACGACGTCTACCGCTATGCCAGTGGCGATGGCCGTGACCTGATCATCGATATCGACCGCCTGGGTCATCTGGAAATCAACGGCATACCGCTGACGCAGGCCGACGCGGTGCTGACCCGCGACGGCAGCCATGCCTGGTACAACGCCGAACTGGATGTCGTGCTGCGTTTCGAGCCCGGCCAGGGCGTTGGTGAATCCGGGCCGGTCGGCTCGCTTTTGGTGAGCGGCGCCGGGCTCGGCGGCGATGGCAACACCATCGAGATCCGCAACTTTGAACTCGGCGCCAACAGCAACGGCGTCGCCGCTGGAAGTCTTGGCATCACCTTCAGCGAAAGCCAGCGCCTTGTCCTGCAGGCCGGCACCACGGCGCGCAACCCGTTCCTCGATCCTTCGTTCATCACGTCGACGGACCCGGATATCGAACTGACCGCCGGCGGGCTGGCGCTGGTCACGCTCGCACTGAACAGCCCGCCTGCCGAGGCGCGCGCCGTCACCCTGCAGGTGGACGCGCCGGCGCCGGTTGAACTGGTGGTTGACGGCCAGGCCCGGACATTTTCCGGCGGTGCGCTCACGCTGTGGGTTCCTGCCGGACAGTCGCTGCTCACGTTCGGCATCCGGCAGTCATCGGCGGTGGACGGTGCGATGACGGTCACGCTGTCCGCAGCGTTTGCCGATGGCGCAGGTATCGGCCATGCGCTCGCGCTCAACCTGCAGGTAGGCACCGAGGAGGAAACCGGCGCGACCCTTTACGCCGGCACGGATGCCAACGACCGTTTCTGGTTGCTGAACGAGGCGACTGCCGTCGAAGTCGACGGCGGCTTCGGCAACGATGTGCTGGTCGGTGGTGCGCACGACGACGTGTTGATCGGCGGCCCCGGTGCCGACGGCCTCACCGGGGTGGCTGGCAACGATGTGCTCTATGCCGACACCGTCATGTCTCTCGACGAGGCGATCGCGCTGGGCGATGACGGCACGCCGGCGCCGATCGATTCGCAGCGGTATGTCGACGTGTTGTCCGGTTTCGATGGCGACGACCTGCTGATCGGCTCGGCAGAGGGCGACCTGCTGGCCGGCGGCCGCGGTGCGGATGTGCTGGTCGGCGGTGCCGGCGGTGACGTGTTGCTCTCCTCGATGATGCTCTCGCCGTACGGCGATCGGCTTTTCAATGCGCGGCTGACGCCGGTTCATGGCGAGTGGGTGACCGACTCGGGAATTACGGTAACCGTGCTGGAAAGCGTCACGGTCACGGCGACGGTGGGCGGTTTTGGCGAGTACCTGCCGCTTGATGGCATCGAAAGCAGTGACCTGCTGTACGGCGGTGCCGGCGACGATGCGCTCTACGGCAGCCGCGGCGACGACACGCTGTTCGGCGGCAGCGGCAACGACCTGCTGGTCGGCAACGTCGGCAACGATGCGCTGTACGGCGGCGACGGCAACGACTACCTGATCGGCGGCCGGCATTCGTTTCTGTACGTGGAAGCAATCTGGCAGGGCAGCTTTCCCATGATGAAAGGCGCCGACGACGACAACGGTGACGACCTGCTCGACGGCGGTGCCGGCCACGATGCGTTGTTCGGCCGCGGCGGGCACGACGTGCTGCTTGGCGGCGACGGTGACGACGCCCTGTACGGCGACTGGCTGCACGCGGACTGGTGGAACATCGGCGACGGGGCGCTCGCCGGTGACGACCGCCTGGATGGTGGTGCCGGGCGCGACCGGCTTGTCGGCGGCCACGGTGATGACCTGCTGCTGGGCGGCGACGATGACGACCTGCTGATCGGCGATTACGACGACAGCGGTGATGCGCGCGACGGCCACGATGTGCTGGAGGGCGGAGAGGGCAACGACCGCCTCTGGGGCAACGGCGGCGATGACCTGCTGCGCGGCGGCAACGGCAACGACATCCTGAGCGGCGGTCGCGGCAACGATACCGTCTGCGGCGACGATGGCGATGACCAGCTGGCCGGTGGTGCCGGCGATGACCG
Organism: Gammaproteobacteria bacterium; assembly: GCA_046566505.1. Classification (GTDB taxonomy): domain Bacteria; phylum Pseudomonadota; class Gammaproteobacteria; order Pseudomonadales; family JADFDG01; genus JADFDG01. The sequence goes on along the minus strand of JBKHWN010000009.1, from coordinate 4,981 downwards.
GCTGCACGGTGGCGGCGGCAACGACCGGCTCTACGGTGACGAACTCGACACCGCCGGCCGCGACGTGCTGTTCGGTGATGACGGCGACGATGTGCTCGGCGGCATGGGTGGTGACGACATCCTCTACGGCGGCAACGGCAACGACCAGTTGCACGGCGATGCGGCCGATGTCGCCGCCGACCTGCACGGCAATGATCGCTTGTACGGCGAGGCGGGCAACGATTACCTCGTCGGCTACGGCGGCGATGACCTGCTCGACGGCGGCGAGGGCGATGACTGGCTGTACGGTATGGACGGCAACGACCGCCTGTACGGCGGTGCCGGCTGCGATTACCTGGACGGCGGTGACGGTGACGACCTGCTGGCGGGTGGCGATGGCGACGACATCTACTACGTCGGCAGCCCCACCGGCAGCCAGCGCATCACGGACAGTGACGGTCGTGACATGCTGGTGTTCGGGCCCGGCTTCGAACTCGACAACCTGCAGTTCTTCCCCGGCTCGCTCGGCATCCGCTTTACCGGCAGCGATATGGAAGTGCATATCGACGGCTTCGATCCGCTGGACACGCAATCGGTCTCGCCGATCGAGTTCATCGCATTCCAGGCGGAGCCCGGTGGGCCGCTGAGCGTGTACGCCACCGATCTGTTGCTGCAGGAAAAGGGATTCCATGTGCATGGTGAATATTTTGCGCAGGGAACGGCACGTGTGGATCAGCTGTCGCTGGGCGATGCCGGCGGCGTGCTGATGGGCGGCGAGGGTGACGACACCCTGCAGGGCGGTGCCGGCAACGATCTGCTGCATGGCGGCCCGGGCAACGACCAGCTCAGCGGCAATGGCGGTGACGACACCTACCATTTCGCGCTGGGCGATGGCGTTGACACGTTCGCCGATGCCGGCAGCCCCGGTTCCGGCGGTGGATTCGACCGGTTGCAGTTCGGCGCCGGCATCGGCATGGCCAACGTGCAACTGGATCCGCTCGCGGAAGACGGCACGCTTTCCGCCGTGGTCGGCACCGGCGGCGACCGCTTCCGCATCCTCGACTGGACGAACCCGGACGCCACCATCGAGCAGTGGCGGTTCCATGACGGCACCACGGTCGATCAATCCGCGATCCTGCATGCGCTCGCCAACGAAGCACCGGTATGCGGCGACGATGTGCTGGCCGTGACGCTCGATGCGACAGGTTCGCCATCGTCCGGACGCATGAACGTGCTGGCCGATGACAGCGACGATCGCACGGCAAGTGCCGGCCTTGCGGTGATTGGCGCTGCCGTTGTCACGCCGCCGCTGGACGGGGCGCCGGCGCTGGCCGGCGTCGGCGACAACCGTGGCCGTTATGGCTGGCTGCGCCTCGATGCGAACGGCGACATCGAATACGTGGTTGATGAAACGGCGCCCGCCGTACAGGCGCTGGCGACCGGTTATGCACTGACGGAAGTCTTCGTCTACCAGGCCACCGACAACGAGCCGCTGTACCGGCAGACCGCTGGCGCCACGCTGACGGTCACCGTCACGCGCGCTGCAGATGCCGGTGAGCCGGAACCCACACCGGAACCAACACCGGAGCCAACACCGGAGCCAACACCGGAGCCAACACCCGGACCAAAGCCGAAGCCCCCCAGGCCGCCGAGGCCCGATCGCGGTCACGGGATTGATCCGCCGGGGCGTGACCGGCGTCCGGATTTCGTAGCGGGCGGGCCTCACGCCATGGCGGCAACGATGGCTGAACTCGATGCAAGTGCCGGTGCGACGGACTGGCTGCACATCCCGGCGGTGATGTCGGCGGCGGCGGTTGCGGCAATGCCGGCCGCACGACTGCCGGCCCCCTCAGACCGTCTGCTCGTCCTGCCCTGAGCCGGCGCGGGATGCGGTGCGCGACAGCGCGTGTACCGCATCCCACAGCTGGCGGTTGAGCGGCGCGTCGATGCCGTGCCGCGCGGCGCAGTCGACGAGGTAGCCGTTGATGTAGTCGATCTCCGTGCGCTGGCCGGCGGCCACGTCGCGGTTCATCGACGAGAAGTTGCCGGCGGTGAGTTCGATCACGCGCAGCGCCATGTCGAGCACGGATTCGCCGAGGGCGATGCCATCGGCGGCGGCAATGGTTTCGACTTCCGCTGCCAGCGGCGCGAGCTGTGCCTGCGCGGCCGGTATCCGCAGCAGTTCGCCGTTGCGGCACTGGTGGATGGCGGTGAGCGCATTGATCACGGCGTTGACCGCGAGCTTGCGCCACAGCACGGGGCGGATGTCGTCGGCGTGGCGGAAGATACCGGCGGCGAACAGCGGCGCCAGCGCGCTGTCGAGCGTGGCGTCGCCGGCATCGTCGGTGCGGCCGGCGAGGGTGTCGCCCTCGGCGACGCAGCGCAGGCGGAACCGTGCCTGTCGCCAGACGCCGGCGGTGGTCACTGCCCGCCACAAACGCAAACGCGGCCAGCGGGTGCGCAGTTCGTCGCCGACGCCCATGCCGTTCTGCAGCAGCACGACGAGCTGGCCGCCACCGTCGCCGAGGATGCACGGCGCAAGCGCTGCCAGCGTGTCTGCGGCCTTGGTGGCCACCAGCAGGTGCGGGCAGGGCGCGCCCGCCGCGCCGGCAACAGCGGCCGACGGACTGGCCTGTTGTTGCCGCCCATCCGGCCAGGTGATGGCCAGGCCGCCGGCCGACTGCCAGTCGGCAACGGCCTGGCCATCGCGCAGCAGCACGGTGACCGGGATGCTGGCGTCGAACAGGCGCAGCGCGAACAGGCCGCCGATGCTGCCGGTGCCGAGCAGGTGCCAGTGCGCGGTGTTCATGGGGGCGGCCGGGAAAAAAGGGCGGTGGCCGATTATGCGGTGGAACGCCGCCGGCTGCCGGGCGCGATGCGGTGCCTGGCTCAGGCCGCCGGCGGCTGCCAGCGTTCGGCGATGATCAGGTTGGTTTCGACGGCTTTCGGCAGCAGCGTCGCCGCGCGTTCCATCAGCGCGTCCGCCTCGGGGAAACCCGTGGACTGGTCGGCGGCGACCAGCGCGATGGCGCTGCGGATGGCGAAGTAGCCGGTCTGCGTCTTGAATTCCTTGCGGTTGATGCCGTCGAGAAGGCGCTTGAAGCCGCCCGGCGAGCACTGGCTGATGTCCGGCTGGTGCATCACCAGCGCGAACTGGTCCGGCGCGACGCGCACCAGGATGTCCAGCGGACGCACCAGTTGCCGCAGGCGGCGGGCGATGCCGAGCACCAGCTGCGCGAATACCGGTTTCGGCATGCGCTGTTCGAGTTCGGCGTGGTTGGCGAGGGTGATCAGCAGGTAGCAGGCGGCGCCGCCACGCTGCTGGGCGTGGCGCAGGGTGTCGGTCAGGCGTTTCGCGGCGTAGTTGCGGTTGCCCAGGCCGGTGAGCGGGTCCAGCGTGGAGAGCGTTTTCAGCTTGCGGTTCTGCTCCAGCAGTTGCTGGTTTTCGGCGAGCAGCCGGTTGTGCAGGCTGGTCAGCCGCTCGGCGGCCATGACGCGCGGTACCAGCTGCTGGGTCATCGACGACTTGTTGACGAAGTCGTCGACGCCTTCGTCGAAGGCATGTACCAGCGCGTCAGCACCTTCCTTCGCGGTGAGCAGGATCACGTAGGTGTAGCGGTTGGATGCCTCGTCGAGCTGGCGGATGCGGCGCGTCAGTTCCAGGCCGTCCATCTCCGGCATCAGCCAGTCGGCGATGACGATGGAGGCCGGGCGCTCTTCCAGGGCTTTCAGCCCGGCTGGCGCGCTGGTTGCGGCGCGGATGTCCGTGTAGCCGGCCGTGGTCAGCGCCTTGCTGACCACGGCACTGGAGAAGCGGGCGTCATCGACGATCAGGATGGAAGTGCCGGTGCGGGCCATGCGGGTCTGTGTTGTTGTTTTTGGTGGGGGTGGCGCCAGGCGCCGCCGGATCATAGCACCGGCCGGTCATGCCGCCGGAACGTCCGTCAGCAGCCGGCGCCGCTCAGCGCTCCCAGCGGAACAGCGCGGCGCTGATCGCGGTGAAAGCCACGGTCATCACCGCCAGCACCGCCAGTTGCGGCCACAGCATCGGCAGGGTCGCCCCGTCGATCATCACGGCCCGGGCGGCCTCGACGAAATGGGTCAGCGGCAGCAGGTCGGCCAGCCGGTGCAGCCAGGGGTCGGCGCCCTCCAGCGAGAACCAGACGCCCGAGAGCAGCATCATCGGCCAGGTGAGGAAATTGAGCACGCCGCCGGACACCTCGATGCTGCTGGTGCGCGTGGCGGTGACCAGGCCGAGTGCGATCAGCGCCAGCGCGCCGAACAGGGTGACCACCAGCAGATCCAGCAGCGAGCCCTCGACCCGGAAATCCAGCAGCCACCAGCTGGGGAAGAAGATCAGCGAGGTGATGGCGAGCGTGATCAGCAGCCGCGAGGCGACCTGCGCGGCGAGGAAGGTGAACGCCGAGACCGGCGTCGCCTGGAAGCGGCGCAGCACGCCGTTGGCGCGGTAGCGGACGATCACGTAACCGACACCCCACAGGCAGCCGAACATCATGTTCATGCCGACGACGCCGGGGATCACCCAGTCGACGTAGCGGACTTCCTGGCCGGCGAGCGTTTCGCGCTGCAGCGTGGCGCCGTCGTCGGGCGCGCCGCCAAGCAGCAATTGTTCGAGCAGGTAGCCGTTGCTGGCGTCGGTGTTGACCCAATAACGCGTGGGTGTGCTTTCGCCGGCGAGCTGCGGGTCGACCAGCAGGTCGAGCTGGTGGCGGGCGACCTTGCGCTGCGCACCGGCCGGATCGGTCTCCAGGATGAACTCGATGTGGCGCAGCGCGAGGAACTGCTGCAGTGCGGGATCGGCCTGCGCCTGTTCGGCGGTGGACTCGACGAGGCCGACCTTGAACAGGGTTTTCTCCTCGTCGGCGAACGCGAAATAGAGGCCGGCGATCACGAAGGCGGGAAAGGCGAGCGACCAGCCGAGCGCCGCGCGGTCGCGCCAGAACTCGCGGTTGCGGGCGGCGAGCAGGGCGAGGAACTGGCG
>JBKHWN010000008.1:0-6357 GCA_046566505.1 Gammaproteobacteria bacterium | reverse complement strand
GGCAACGTCACGGGGCCGCGGGATAGAGAGAGGAAGGCATGGCGTCCACCTCGGCAGAGCACATCCAGCACCACCTGACCAACCTCACCTGGGGCAAGTTGCCCGTTGGCGAGTACGAAGGCCGTGGTCTCCTCACCCAGGACACCTGGACCCTCGCGCACAACGTGCAGGAAATCCAGGCGATGGGCTTCTGGTCCTTCCAGCTGGATTCGCTGGGTTGGGCCGCCGTGCTGGCCCTGCTGCTGGGCTACGTGTTCCGCCGCACGGCGGTCGCCGCTGCCGCCAGCACCGACCGTGCACCCTCGGGCCTGCAGAACTTCGTCGAGATGGTGATCGAGTTCATCGACAAGCAGGTTTCCGAAACCTTCCAGCACAAGAACCCGATCGTCGCACCGGTTGCGCTCACGCTGTTCACCTGGATCTTCATGATGAACGCCATGGACCTGGTGCCGGTGGACGTGATGCCGTGGATGGCCCAGCAGGTCGGCGGCGAGCACACCTTCTTCAAGATCGTGCCCAGCGTGAACCCCAACGTCACCCTCGGCCTTGCGCTGTCGGTGTTCCTGCTGGTGCTCTGGTATTCGTTCGCGAAGAAAGGCGTGATCGGTTTCGTCAAGGAACTCACGCTGCACCCGTTCAGTTTCGCCAATCCCGTGGTCCAGGCCATTTTCGTTCCGGTCAACCTCGCGCTGGAACTGGTCAGCCTGCTCGCCAAGCCGGTGTCGCTGGGCCTGCGACTGTTCGGCAACATGTATGCCGGCGAAATGATCTTCATCCTGATCGGCCTGATGTACTCCGGTGGCTGGCTTATCGCCCAGGCCGGTGAACTGATGAGCGGGGCCGGCGGCGCGCTGTTGTTTGTCGGCGGCGGCCTGCTGCAGTTCATCTGGGCGCTGTTCCACATCCTGGTCATCACCCTGCAGGCATTCATCTTCACCGTCCTGACCGTTGTGTACCTGTCCATGGCGCACGACGTGGCGGACGAGCAACACCACTAAACCCGTTCCACACCTCCAACCCAAGAAGCTCGGAGAGCAACCATGAGTGATATCGGTCTGATCATCTTCGCCAGCGGCCTCCTCATCGGCCTCGGCGCCCTCGGCGCAGCTGTCGGTCTCGGCATCCTCGGCGGCAAGCTGCTGGAAGGCATTGCCCGCCAGCCGGAAATGTCCCCGATGCTGATGGGCCGCATGTTCCTGATGGCCGGCCTCATCGACGCGGTACCGATGATCGGCGTCGGCATCGGCATGTACATGCTGTTCGTACGCGCCGCCGGCTGATCTTCGTCGCCCGCCGCGAGGCGGGCTTGTACGCCAACGCAGATACCTGAGGTGTCATCGTGAACATCACCGCGACCCTGTTCGGTCAGATGCTGTTCTTCGTCGTCTTCGTCTGGTTCACGATGAAGTTCGTGTGGCCGCATATCACGGCAGCCATGGCCGAGCGGCAGAAGAAGATCGCCGAGGGACTTTCCGCCGCTGAGCGCGCCGCGAAGGACCTGGAACTGGCGCAGGAAAAGGCTGCCGACAACCTCCGCGAAGCGAAGGAGCAGGCAGCACAGATCATTGCGCAGGCCAACAAGCGTGCTGCCGAGATCATTGACGAGGCGAAGGTCCAGGCCCGCGCCGAAGGTGATCGCCTGATCGTCGCCGCCAAGGCGGAAGTCGACCAGGAAACGCACCGCGCCCGCGAGCAACTGCGCAAGCAGGTCTCCGCACTGGCCATGGCCGGCGCCGAGAAAGTGTTGGCAAGGTCGATCGACGCGCAAGCGCACGGCGAGCTGCTCGACAAGCTGGCCGCCGAACTCTGACCCCCTGAACGGGAACGACCATGGCAGAGATCACCACCGTAGCCCGCCCGTACGCGAAAGCGGCCTTTTCCCACGCCAGCGAGCAGCAAGCGCTCACCAAGTGGGGAGAGATGCTGGCCTTCGCCGCGGCCGTGGCCGTCGACGAAAAAATGGCGGCCTTCCTGGCGCGCCCGCAATTGACCGCGGCCCAGCAGTCCGACGCGGTCATCGCGGCTTGCGGCGACAAGCTGGATGATGCCGGCAAGAACTTCATCCGCCAGCTCTGCACGAACCGCCGCGTGGCCGCCCTGCCGGCCATCCGCGCGCAGTTCGACGAGATGGTTGCCGAACTGAAGAAGCTGGGTGAAGTACGCGTCACGTCCGCCTATGCGATGGACGATGCAGCGACGGCGAAACTTGCCGCCTCGCTCAAGCGCCGCTTCAACCAGGACGTGCGCCTTTCCGTCGAGGTCGATCCGGCGCTGATGGGCGGCGTCGTCGTTCGCTTCGGCGACCTGGTCATCGATGCCTCCGTGCGTGGCCGGCTGGAAAAGCTGGCGAGCACCCTGAATTCCTGAGGACTTCACCATGCAACAGCTGAACCCTGCTGAAATCAGCGAGATCATCAAGCAGCGTATCGCCAACCTCGATACGTCGTCCGAAGCGCGCAACGAAGGCACGGTGGTATCCGTGTCCGACGGTATCGTCCGCATCCACGGCCTGGCCGACGTGATGTACGGCGAGATGATCGACTTCGGCAGCGGCACGTTCGGCATGGCGCTGAACCTGGAGCGCGACTCGGTCGGTGCCGTTGTCCTTGGCGATTACCTCGGCCTGGCCGAAGGCAACAAGGCGCGCTGCACCGGCCGCATCCTGGAAGTGCCGGTCGGTCCGGAACTGCTCGGCCGCGTCGTCGACGCGCTGGGCAACCCGATCGACGGCAAGGGCCCGGTCAACGCCAAGGCCTCCGACGCGATCGAGAAAGTCGCCCCGGGCGTGATCTGGCGGAAATCGGTCGACCAGCCGGTGCAGACCGGCTACAAGGCCGTCGACGCCATGGTGCCGATCGGCCGCGGCCAGCGCGAGCTGATCATCGGTGACCGCCAGACCGGCAAGACCGCGATGGCCGTCGACACGATCATCGCGCAGAAGCATTCCGGCATTAAGTGCGTGTACGTCGCCATCGGCCAGAAGCAGTCGACGATCGCCAACGTCGTGCGCAAGCTCGAAGAGCACGGCGCCATGGCCTACACCACGGTGGTTGCCGCGGCTGCCGCCGAATCGCCGGCGCTGCAGTTCATCGCGCCGTACTCCGGCTGCACCATGGGCGAGTACTTCCGCGATCGCGGCGAAGACGCACTGATCATCTACGACGACCTGTCCAAGCAGGCCGTGGCCTACCGCCAGATCTCGCTGCTGCTGCGCCGCCCGCCGGGCCGCGAAGCCTATCCGGGCGACGTGTTCTACCTGCACTCGCGTCTGCTGGAGCGTGCCGCGCGCGTTTCCGCCGAGTACGTCGAGAAGTTCACCAACGGCGCCGTCAAGGGCCAGACCGGCTCGCTCACCGCGCTGCCGATCATCGAGACGCAGGCCGGCGACGTATCCGCCTTCGTACCGACCAACGTGATCTCGATCACCGACGGCCAGATCTTCCTGGAGACCAACCTGTTCAACTCCGGCGTCCGTCCGGCGATGAACGCGGGTATCTCGGTATCGCGCGTCGGTGGCGCCGCCCAGACCAAGATCGTGAAGAAACTGTCCGGTGGCATCCGGACGTCGCTGGCGCAGTACCGCGAACTGGCGGCTTTCGCGCAGTTCGCTTCCGACCTCGACGAGGCGACCCGCAAGCAGCTGGAGCACGGCCAGCGCGTCACCGAGCTGATGAAGCAGAACCAGTACGCCCCGATGACCATCGCCGAACTGTCGCTGTCGGTATTTGCCGCCAACGAAGGCTTCCTCGCCGATGTCCCGGTGAACAAGGTGCTGGCCTTCGAAAGCGCGTTGCACAGCTTCTTCAAGAGCCAGTACAAGGCGTTGTTCGAGAAGATCAATGCCACCGGCGATTTCGACAAGGAAATCGAGGCAGGCATCAAGGAAGCCATCACCAAGTTCAAGTCCACGCAAACCTGGTAATCGGGCACTGGACCTGGACTGACGGGAGCACCGCATGGCCGGCTTGAAAGAAATCCGCATCAAGATCGCGAGTGTCAAGAGCACTCAGAAGATCACGCTTGCGATGGAGAAAGTGGCGACCAGCAAGATGCGCAAGGCGCAGGCTCGCATGGCTGCCACCCGTCCGTACGCGCAGAAGATCCGCGCCGTGATTGGCCACCTGGCCAACGCCTCGGCGGAGTACAAGCACGTCTACCTCGAGGAGCGGCCGGTCAAGCGGGTCGGCTTCATCGTGGTATCGACCGATCGCGGCCTCTGCGGCGGCCTGAACGTCAACCTGTTCAAGCGCACGCTGCAGGAAGCCCGGTCGTACCGCGACCAGGGCATAGAGGTTGATTTCTGCCTGATCGGGCAGAAGGCGCAGACCTTCTTCCGCTCGGTGGGTGGCAAGGTTGTCGCGACCGCATCGCACCTCGGCGAGACGCCGTCGATCAACGACCTGATCGGCACCGTGCAGGCGATGCTGCAGTCCTACGAGCAGGGCAACATCGACCGCCTGTACCTGGTGAGCAACGAATTCGTCAACACCATGACGCAGCGTCCGGAAGTCATGCAGATGCTGCCTTTGCTGCGTGACGAAGCGAAGGAATACAGGCACCGCTGGGATTACATCTACGAACCCGAAGCGAAGGAATTGCTGGACCTGGTCATGGTCCGCTTCATCGAGTCGCAGGTGTACCAGGCAGTGGTGGAAAACAGTGCCTGCGAACAGGCCGCGCGCATGGTGGCGATGAAGGCCGCCACCGACAACGCCGGCAGCCTGATCCGCGAACTGCAGCTCGTCTACAACAAGGCGCGCCAGGCAGCGATCACGCAGGAAATTGCAGAAATCGTGGGTGGCGCCGCGGCGGTCTGACCGTCCGGGCTCTCGTCAAGAAAAGCGTATCGGATCACAGAGGAAACGAACATGAGCAGCGGTCGCATTGTCCAGATCATCGGCGCGGTCATCGACGTCGAATTCCCGCGCGAATCCGTGCCGAACGTCTATGACGCGCTGAACGTCGCCGGCACCGAAACCACGCTGGAAGTGCAGCAGCAGCTGGGCGACGGCGTGGTGCGCACCATCGCCATGGGTTCCACCGAGGGCCTCAAGCGCGGCCTGGGCGTGAGCAACACCGGCAAGCCGATTTCCGTGCCGGTCGGCGTGGAAACCCTCGGCCGCATCATGGACGTCCTCGGTCGCCCGATCGACGAGGCCGGCCCGATCGGCGAGAAGGCGCAGTGGGCGATCCACCGCAAGGCCCCGACCTACGCCGAGCAATCCTCCGCCACCGAACTGCTGGAAACCGGCATCAAGGTCATCGACCTGCTGTGCCCGTTCGCCAAGGGCGGCAAGGTCGGCCTGTTCGGCGGTGCCGGCGTCGGCAAGACCGTGAACATGATGGAACTGATCAACAACATCGCGAAGGCGCACTCGGGCCTGTCCGTGTTCGCCGGCGTGGGCGAGCGCACTCGTGAAGGCAACGACTTCTATCACGAGATGAAGGACTCCAACGTCCTCGACAAGGTCGCGATGGTGTACGGCCAGATGAACGAGCCGCCGGGCAACCGCCTGCGCGTGGCGCTCACCGGGCTGACCATGGCCGAGTACTTCCGCGACGAGAAGGACGCGTCCGGCAAGGGCCGTGACGTACTGCTGTTCGTCGACAACATCTACCGCTACACGCTGGCCGGTACCGAAGTATCCGCGCTGCTCGGCCGCATGCCGTCGGCCGTGGGCTACCAGCCGACGCTCGCCGAGGAGATGGGCGTACTGCAGGAGCGCATCACCTCCACGCGCAGCGGATCGATCACGTCCATCCAGGCGGTCTATGTACCGGCGGATGACCTGACCGACCCGTCGCCGGCGACCACCTTCGCCCACCTGGACGCCACCGTCGTACTGTCGCGCGACATCGCGTCGCTCGGTATCTACCCGGCCGTCGACCCGCTGGACTCCACCAGCCGCCAGCTCGATCCGCTGGTCATCGGCGTGGAGCACTACGAAGTGGCCCGCGGCGTGCAGACCGTGCTGCAGCGCTACAAGGAACTGAAGGACATCATCGCGATCCTGGGCATGGACGAACTGTCCGAGGACGACAAGCGCGTGGTGTTCCGCGCGCGGAAGATCCAGCGCTTCCTGTCGCAGCCGTTCCACGTGGCCGAAGTGTTCACCGGCTCGCCCGGCAAGTACGTGCCCCTGTCGGAAACCATCCGTGGCTTCAAGATGATCACCGCCGGTGAGTGCGACCACCTGCCTGAGCAGGCGTTCTACATGGTCGGCACGATCGACGAAGCGTTCGAAAAAGAGAAGAAGGTTTAAGAAGCCATGAACACCATCCACGTCGACGTGGTGAGTGCCGAAGAGTCGATCTTCTCCGGCGAGGCGCGCTTCGTTGCCTTGCCCGGCGAAGCCG
>JBKHWN010000007.1:0-7967 GCA_046566505.1 Gammaproteobacteria bacterium | reverse complement strand
CCATCAGCCGCTCCAGCGGCAGCACCGGGAACACCTGGTCGATGCCCCACACGTCCGGCGCGGACTGGAACAGCGAGAAATTGAGGAACACCTTGTCGGCGAGGCGCTCGTTGAGCTGGTCGATCAGCTCGCGCTGCTTGCGCCGGTGCGGATCGAGCTTGGCGCGGATGCGGCGACAGCAGGCGTGGTAGGCGCGCTCGGCCCAGGCACGTTCCGCCAGCGACAGGTCCTGGTGCAGGAACTGCGACATGACGTCCGAGTAGACGTTCATCATGTCGTGGTAGATCTCCAGCACGTTGATCTGGTCGCGCGACGCCAGCAATCGCTCGTACACCTGCCACAGGTAGGTCAGGCTGGAAAAACAGCCGGCCGGCGGCGGCGGCAGGTCGCCGTTGGGGATGCGCTCCATGTCGATGACGTTGGTGATCAGCACGGCGTGGTGGGCAGTGAGCGCACGGCCGGATTCACTGATCACGTCCGGGTGCGGGATGCCATCGGCATCGCACAACTCCTTCAGCGCGTGGACGATTTCCCAGGCGTAGTCGGTCAGCCCGTAGTTCATCGAGTAGAAGCTGCGCGAACGCGTGCCTTCGTAATCGACGCCGAGGCCGCCGCCGACGTCGACGCAGGCGATCGGCGCGCCGAGCTTGCGCAGTTCGACATAGAAACGCGCCGCCTCGCGCATGCCGTTCTTGATGTCCTGGATGTTGGCGATCTGCGACCCGAGGTGGAAATGCAGCAGGTACAGGCTGTCCAGCCGGCCTGCGGCACGACAACGATCCACCACTTCGATGATCTGCGACGGCGACAGGCCGAACTTCGATTTCTCGCCACCCGAATCCTGCCAGTTGCCCTTGCCCGTGCTCATCAGTCGCGCGCGCACGCCGATGCGCGGCACCACGTCCATGCGCGCGCTTTCCTCGAGGATGAGATCGAGCTCTGACAGTTTCTCGACGACGATCGTCACCTTGTAGCCGATCTTCTCGCCGAGCAACGCCAGGCGGATGTACTCGCGGTCCTTGTAGCCGTTGCAGATGATGGTGTCGCCGGGGTGGCGCGTCAGCGCCAGCACCGCGAGCAGCTCCGGCTTCGAGCCGGCCTCAAGCCCGACCGGCCGGCCAGCTTCCGGGTTGCCGACGGACACGATCTCTTCCACCACGCGCCGCTGCTGGTTCACCTTGATCGGGAACACCGGCGTGTACTTGCCCTGGTAGTTCAGTTCGCTGATAACGCCGGAAAACGCGTCGCTCAGCTTGCGCACACGGTGGCGCAGGATGCCCGAGAAACGTACCAGCGTCGGCAGGCGCAGGCCGGAACCCTGGATGGCCTCGATCACCTCGTGCAGCGACACGGCGCGCGCATCGCCCACACCGTCCGGGTGCACGATCACGTCGCCATCGGCATCGATGTCGAAGTAGCCGTCACCCCAGTGGCGGATGTTGTAGGTCGCCAGGGCGTCTTCGAGGGTCCAGTCGGTCATGTCGGTGGATCCGCAGGCAGGGTCGAAAAGGGGCGCCATTATGCGGCCAGCGCCCCCGCCCCGCTATCGCGCAGGTCCGCCGCCCGGCGGGCAAGGAAAAGGGGCCCGCAGGCCCCTTTTCCGTCTTGCGTACCGCGCCTTACTTCTTGCGGGCGCTGACGAACTCCGGATAGGCCTCCATGCCGCACTCGGAGAGGTCGGTACCGGTGTACTCCTCCTCCTCGCTGACCCGGATACCCATCGCCGCCTTGATGACCGCCCACACCAGCAGGCTGGCACCGAACACCCAGGCGAAGATGACGCCGATACCCAGCAACTGCGCGCTGAACGTGGCGTCCGCGTTGGTCAGCGGCACGGCCAGCAGGCCCCAGATGCCGGCGACGCCGTGCACCGAGATCGCACCGACCGGGTCATCGACGCGCACCTTGTCCATCGCCAGGATGGAGAACACCACCAGCACGCCGCCGACAGCGCCGATCAGCGTCGCCGACATCGCGGCAGGCGCCAGCGGCTCGGCGGTGATCGACACCAGGCCGGCGAGCGCGCCGTTGAGGGCCATGGTCAGGTCCGCCTTGCCGAACAGGATGCGCGAGGTAATCAGCGCCGCGATCACGCCGCCGGCAGCGGCCATGTTGGTGTTGACGAAGATGTTCGCCACCGCGTTCGCGTTCTCGATGTTGCCGACCGCCAACTGCGAACCGCCGTTGAAGCCGAACCAGCCCATCCACAGGATGAAGGTGCCCAGCGTGGCCAGCGGCAGGTTGGCGCCGGGGATGGCATTGACCTGCCCGTTGGCACCGTACTTGCCCTTGCGGGCGCCGAGCAGCAACACACCGGCCAGGGCCGCAGTCGCACCGGCCATGTGCACGACACCCGAGCCGGCGAAGTCGGAGAAGCCGGCTTCGTTGAGGAAGCCGCCGCCCCACTTCCAGAAGCCCTGTACCGGGTAGATGAAACCGGTCATCACCACCGCGAAGGCAAGGAAGGCCCACAGCTTCATCCGTTCGGCCACGGCACCGGAGACGATGGACATCGCGGTGGCCACGAACACCACCTGGAAGAAGAAGTCCGAACGTACCGAGTAGTAAGGCGCGTCGTCACCGCCGGCCAGCACGGCTTCCGCCGCGTTCTCGTCACCGATCAGGAAACCCAGCGCCGGCAGGATGCCGCCCTTGAGTTCCGCGCCGGGATACATGATCGCGTAACCGCACAACATGAACATCACGCTGGCCACCGCAAACAGCGCGATGTTCTTGGTCAGGATTTCCACGGTGTTCTTGCTGCGGACAAGGCCGGCTTCCAGCATGGCAAAGCCGGCGGCCATCCACATCACCAGAGCCCCGGAGACGAGGAAATAGAACGTCTCCAGGCCGTACTTCAACTCAAGGACTGTGTTTTCCACGGTCGTTCCCCTGTATTCACGTTTTTCAGTCGGGCATGGATCGTGCGATTGACCGGGCAGGATCAGATCGCATCGTTCCCCGTTTCACCGGTGCGGATGCGAATCACCTGTTCGAGCGGACTGACGAAAATCTTGCCGTCGCCGATCTTCCCGGTGTTCGCTGCCTTGGTTATTGCCTCGATGACGGTTTCCACGCGGTCTTCCGCGCAGGCCACCTCTACCTTCACCTTCGGCAGGAAATCGACGACGTATTCCGCACCGCGGTACAACTCGGTGTGGCCTTTCTGGCGACCGAAGCCTTTGACTTCGGTGACGGTGATGCCCTGCACGCCGACTTCACTCAGCGCTTCGCGGACATCATCCAGCTTGAAGGGCTTGATGATTGCCGTTACCAACTTCATGGGTCTCTCCTGTGGTGATTGGCCGCCGGTGGCGGCCCTTGATCTGTCCAGACGGTTTTCCCGTCTGCCTTGCAGCCTGCAAACACTTCTCTGCACGATCCATGCCCGATCTTGAAAAGCGCGGCAATACAGCAAGTTAGGAACGACTCGGGGGGTGCCCACGAGCGCGCCCGGAGTATAGCGCACCCTCGTGGTGCGCCGCCCCGGTACCGTGCGCGGATACTGCACACCCTCGTGCTATCCTCCGCCGGCTTTTTCCGCACACCCGCGCACCGTCCACCGCGAAGGCCGCCGCCATGAACCCCGAATCCACCATTAACCGCCTCGTCGAACAGTTGACCCGCAAGCTGCCCGAAGGCGTGGCGGCGGTGCGCGACGAATTTGCCGGCGGTGCCCGCGCGGTACTGACCGATGCCTTCGCGCGCATGGATGTGGTCACCCGCGACGAGTTCGATGCGCAGGTCGCGGTGCTGGCCCGCAGCCGGGAAAAAATCGAGGCGCTGGAACAGGCGATACGCGATCTTGAAGCGCGCCTTGGCGAAATCGAAGACGCGCCGCGCTGATGATTTCGCACAGCGTCCGCCGGTAAACGGCTGACGCCTTTTCCCGCACTGCCGGACACCATGCTCAGGCCGCGCCCGCGGCCTTCTGCAGTCGTAGCGTCCGGAGTGCCATCGATGAGACTTGCCGTCGTTTTCACGCGCGCCCAGCGCGGCATCGACGCGCCACTGGTGCGTGTCGAAGCGCATCTCGCTGGCGGCCTGCCGTCGGTGTCCATGGTCGGCCTGCCGGAAACCGCGGTGCGCGAAAGCAAGGACCGCGTGCGCAGCGCGCTGGCGACCTCCCGCTTCGATTTTCCCGTTGGCCGCGTCACGCTGAACCTGTCGCCGGCCGACCTGCCCAAGGAAGGCGGCCGCTACGACCTGCCGATCGCCGTCGGCATTCTTGCCGCATCCGGGCAATTGCCGGCAGAGAGCCTGGTACAACGCGAATTCGTCGCCGAACTTGCACTCTCCGGCGAACTGCGGCCGGTGCGCGGCATCCTGCCGGCGGCCATCGCTGCCGCACGCGCCGGCCACGAACTGGTGGTGGCGCCGGAGAATGCCGACGAAGCCTCGCTGCCGCCGGGCGCGCGCGTTGTTGCACCGCGCCACCTGCTCGATCTGCATCGTCACCTGCACGGCGAGACGCCACTGGCACCGCATGCCGGGCAGAGATTCGTTGCCGATACGCTGCACGCACCAGACCTGGCCGATGTGCGCGGCCAGCCGCTGGCACGACGCGCACTGGAAATCGCGGCGGCCGGCGGCCATTCACTGTTGCTGATCGGCCCGCCCGGCAGTGGCAAGACCATGCTCGCCTCGCGCCTGCCCGGCATCCTGCCGCCGCTCGACGCCCACGAAACGCTGGAAGCCGCGGCAGTGCGCTCGTTGCGCGGCGCCGTGCCGCGCGCGCTGCTGTCCGGCGAGCGCAGTTTCCGCGCCCCGCATCATTCCGCCTCCAGCATCGCGCTGGTCGGCGGCGGCTCAATCCCGCGGCCGGGTGAAGTTTCGCTCGCGCACCACGGCGTGCTGTTTCTCGACGAGTTGCCGGAGTTCGACCGGCGCACGCTGGACATGCTGCGCGAGCCGCTGGAATCCGGCGCCATCCACCTGTCGCGCGCCGCGCAGCAGGTGAGCTTTCCGGCGCGCTTCCAGCTGGTCGCGGCGATGAATCCCTGCCCCTGCGGCTGGCTTGGCGATCCCGAACGCAGTTGCGGCTATACCTGCGAACGCGCCGAGCGTTACCGCGCGCGCGTCTCCGGCCCGCTGCTGGACCGCATCGACCTGCATGTGGAAGTCCCGGCGGTGTCGCCGGCGACGCTGGCCGGTGTCACGCCGGGCGAGGACAGCGCAACGGTACGCCGTCGCGTGCTTGCTGCGCGCGAACGGCAACTGGCGCGCCAGCAGGGCGCGAACGTCACACTGGCCGGCAATGCCCTGTTCGACGCCTGCGCGCTTTCGGCGGAAGACCGCGCCTTCGTCGCCACCGCACTGGAAAAGATGCGGCTGTCCGCGCGCGCCACCGACCGCGTGTTGCGCGTGGCGCGCACCATCGCGGACCTGGCCGGCGAAGCACGCGTCGAACGCGCCGCACTGCTGGAAGCGCTGTCCTACCGCGCGCTCGACAAGGCGCGCGGCCGCTGAGGCCAGGGGTTCAAACGCCCCAGCGGAAGAAGTCGTTCCGCTGCGTGAGGTAGGCCTGCGACAGCACCATCTTGTGCACTTCGCTGGCACCGTCGACCAGCCGCGCCTGGCGCGCGTAGCGGTAGATCCAGTCGACCAGCGTGTCCTTCGAATAGCCCTTCGCGCCCATCAACTGCAACGCCGTGTCCGCCGCCTTGTGCAGCGTGTCGGCGACATGGATCTTGGCGATCGAGATGTCGGTCTTGGCGAAATCACCCTGGTCGAGCTTCCACGCCGCGTTCATCACCAGCAGCCGGCCGACCTGGATCTCCTTCGCGACGTCGCCCATCATCCACTGCACACCCTCATGCTGCGCCAGCGTGATGCCGAAACTCATGCGGTTCTCGACATACGCGGTGGCGATTTCCAGGCAGCGCTTGGAGAGGCCCAGCCAGCGCATGCAGTGCGTCAGGCGCGCGGTGCCGAGGCGGATCTGCGTCACCTTCAAGCCATCACCGACTTCCAGCAGCCGGTTCTCATCCGGGATTTCCAGCCCGTCGAATTCGATTT
Organism: Gammaproteobacteria bacterium; assembly: GCA_046566505.1. GTDB lineage: Bacteria > Pseudomonadota > Gammaproteobacteria > Pseudomonadales > JADFDG01 > JADFDG01. The sequence goes on along the minus strand of JBKHWN010000007.1, from coordinate 1,949 downwards.
CGCAGTGCCCGCCGTGCTCCTCGGGCCCCATGATCGGGATGCGCCGCACCACGCGCCAGCCGGGCTGGTCCGCGTGGAACAGGAAGCCGGTGAGGCCCTTGCGCTTGTCGTCGCTGGTTTTCGCGATGACGATGAAATGCTTGGCGCCCTCGGCACCGGTGATGAACCACTTGCGGCCGCGGATGATCCACTTGTCGCCCTGACGGGTCGCGGTGGTGTAGGTCAGTGACGGATCGGAACCGCAGCCGCCGTCCGGCTCGGTCATCGCGTAGGCCGAACGCACCTTGCCGTCGATGATCGGCTGCAGCCACTTGTCCTTCATCGCGTCGGTCTTCAGCACCTTCTCCAGCAGCAGCATGTTGCCGTCGTCCGGCGGCGCGGCGTTGAACATCGCCGGGCCGAACGGCGAGCGCGCCGCCTCCTCGTACAGCACCGCCATGCCGACCGTGCCGACGCCCGCGCCGCCGCGCGACACCGGCATCTGGAACGCCCAGAGCCCCTGCGCCTTCGCCTTTGCCCGTACGCGGTCGATCACGTCCTCGCGCAGGTTCTCGTGTTCGTCGTAATTGGCCGCATCCGTTTCCAGCGGCATCACTTCGCGCTCGACGAAGTCACGCACGCGCAGCCGGTAGTCCTCGATGTGCGGGGGCAGGGCATAATCCATGGTCATCTCCTCTGGGCCAATTCAGGTATTTATTTGGTGCAGAATCCGGCCTGATTCTTCTGTGGCGAGCGGGCCATGCCCGCGATAAACCTTATCGGGCGCATGGCGCCCTCGCCACGGCTTACAAGGTGTTCTGCGTATGCGCGCCGTCGACCACGATCGACGCACCGCTCATGTAACTCGATGCCTCCGACGCCAGCAGAAGCAGCGGCCCGTTCAGTTCGTGCAGTTCTCCCAGCCGGCGCATCGGCACGCGCTTGATCATCTTCTGGCCGCCTTCGGTACGGAACCAGTCGCGGTTGATGTCGGTCTCGAAGTACCCGGGGCAGATGGCGTTGACGCGGATACCGTGGCGGGCGTAGTCCAGCGCCAGCGAGCGCGTGAGCTGGATCACTGCGGCCTTCGATGCGGTGTACACCGGCAACTGGTTCTGCACGCGCAGGCCGAGGATCGAGGCAATGTTGATGATGTTGCCGCCGCGCCCGGCTTCCACCCAGCGCTTGATCGCCTCGCGCGCCACCAGCCAGACACCCTTCACGTTGGTGTCCATGACCTGGTCCCATTCGTCCTCGGTCAGCGACACCGCCGAACCCTCGATGTTTATGCCGGCGTTGTTGATCACCACGTCCGGCAGCGCGATCGAGCGGAACAGGTCTTCCACGCTCAGCGCATCGCCCACATCAAGGCGGACGACTTCAGCCTGGCCCCCGGCCGCGCGCACCGCCGCAGCGGTTTTTTCCAGCTTGTCGACGCGGCGCGCGCCGAGGATCACCGTCGCGCCGGCCGCGGACAACACACCTGCGAAGTGCGCGCCGAAGCCGCTGGAGGCACCGGTGATCAGGACTCGCTTGCCGTCGAGGCGGAAGATGTCGGTAGGCGTCATGGCGGGTCTCCGGGGGAAGATGCGGTCGTGCCGGGTGGGACGGATTCAGGCCCGTTCGTAGACCACGAAACTGTAGGCGTAGGGGTTCGGCCCGGCGGCGGCAAAGTGCTCGCGCTGCACCTCCTGCCAGCGCGCGCGATCCCAGCCCGGGAAATGCGCATCGCCTTCGACGGCCGCATGCACTTCGGTGAGATAGAGCCGGTCGCAGCGCGGCAGTGCCAGCGCGTAGATTTCCGCGCCACCGATCACCACCGCCTCGTCGACGCCGTCGATCAGCGCGATGCTTTCGGCGAGCACGATTGCCTCGTCCAGCGTCGGCACCACGCGCGCGCCGGCCGGCGCGTAGTCCGGCTGGCGGCTGATGACGATGTTGGTGCGCCCCGGCAGCGGCCGGCCCAGCGA
>JBKHWN010000006.1:0-10022 GCA_046566505.1 Gammaproteobacteria bacterium | reverse complement strand
CCACGGCGGGAAATCAGCGTGGCGTGCACGCCGGCTTCCTTCGCACGGGCCATCACGGCGTAGGCGTCGTCCCGCAGGCATTCACCTTCCTCGACCGTGACCAGCAGCGGCGGCAGGCCGCTGAAATCGCCGAACACCGGTGAGGCACCGGGCTCGCGTTCGCGGGCCGGATCCGGCACGTAGATACCCTTGCCGCCGCTGATCATGGCGTGGCCGAGAAGGGCGTCCGTTTTGTCGTTGCCCGCGATGCTCGCGGCCGTTCCCGTCATGTCGGCGTAGGGCGACATCACGATCGCGCACGCCGGCAAGGGTTTTCCTTCATCGCGCAGGCGCAGCAGCGTGGCGAGCGTGAGGCCGCCACCGGCGGAGTCCCCGGCGATCACCAGGTGTTCGGGTTTCCAGCCGTGCGCGAGCAGCATGTCGTAGGTGGCGACGGCATCGTCGACGGCGGCCGGGTAGGGGTGTTCCGGCGCCAGCCGGTAGTCCGGCAGGAAGACGTCGGCGCGCAATTCGGTGGCGAGCCGGCTGCACAGCGGGTGGTAGGTTTTCGTCACGCCGGCGACATAGCCGCCGCCGTGCAGGTAGAGCACCGCGCGTTTCGCCGATTTCACCTGCAGCCAGTCGCCGTGGATGCCGTGGTTTTGGGTGCCATGGTTTTGAATGCCATCGCGGAAGGTGGTGAGCCGCACCATCGGGGGCATCATGAACGGCAGCGGCGGCGGGTTGTCCATGGTGCGCCGGAGGTGACGAACCAGATCCGTCTTCGACAGTTTTCGTGTCGTGCGGATGACGCGGCGGGTGTACAGCTTGAGCACGCGGGCAGCGAGGCTGGTCATGGTGTTTCCCGTCAGAAAAAAGAAATCGGCGTGACGGGTTGCGCGGCACCTTTCAGGTGCACGCAACCGTCACGCCGATTCCGGCTGGTTCAGGACGCGGAGGCGAGCTTGCGCGGCTTTGCTGACGGCTTTGCCTTCGCCGGCGCCGGCTTGCTGAACTCCATCACGCCGTCATCCACCTTGCCGCGACGCAGCGTGGCCATGTCCAGCGCGTAGTTCTGGTACAGCTTCCACGGCGCCTTCGAACCCTGCTTGGGCAAACGATCCATCACGCGCTGGAAGTAGCCGGAGGTCATGTCCAGGAACGGCTGCGGCGTGATCGACGGGTCGCGCTGGCGCGGCGTGCAGATCTTCGTGCCGGTCTTGTCCATGTGCCGGAGCAGGCGACAGGCGTACTCGGCGACGAGATCGGCCTTCAGCGTCCACGATGCGTTGGTGTAGCCCATGGTGTTCGACAGGTTGGGCACGTCGTTGAACATCATGCCCTTGTAGTTCAGCCGCTGTGCCATGTCGACGCGCTCGCCGTCGATGGTGACCTCCGCGCCGCCGAACATCTGCAGGTCCAGGCCGGTGGCGGTGACGATGATGTCCGCTTCCAGCAACTGGCCGGATTTCAGCTTGATGCCGTTCTCGACGAAGGAGTCGATGTGGTCGGTGACCACCGACGCCTTGCCCTGCTTGAGGATCTTGAACATGTCGCCGTTCGGCACCGCGCACAGGCGCTGGTCCCAGGGGTTGTAGCTGGGCGTGAAGTGCTTCATGTCGAACTGCTTGCCGACCTGCGCGCGCACCTGCGCCAGCAGCAGGCGACGCACCGCCTTTGGCCGCGCACGCGACAGGCGGAACATGCCGGCGGTCAGCGCGATGTTGCGCGTGCGGCCAAGGCGGTAGACCAGCATTTCCGGCAGGAACTTGCGCAGTGTTTTCGAGATCGGGTCGTCCTTCGGCACGCTGATCACGTAGGTCGGCGAGCGCTGCAGCATGGTGACGTGCGCGGCCTTGTCGGTCATCGCCGGGACGACGGTGACGGCGGTCGCGCCGGAACCGATGACCACGACTTTCTTGCCGGCGTAGTCTAGTTTTTCTGGCCAGAACTGCGGGTTGATGATCTGGCCCTTGAAGGTGTCGCGGCCCTTGAAGTCGGGCTCGTAGCCGTGGTCGTAGTTGTAGTAGCCGGCGCACATCATCACGAAGTTGGCGGTGTAGGTCGCGATCTTGCCGTCGGCGAGTTTCGCTTCCAGTGTCCAGGTCGCGTTCTCGCTGGACCAGCTCGCGCGCATCACCTTGTTGCCGTAGCGGATGTGGCGGTCGATGCCGTTCTCGCGCGCGGTCTCGCGGATGTAGTCACGGATCTTGGGGCCGTCGGCGATGATCTGGGTGTCGGTCCACGGCTTGAAGTTGTAGCCGAGGGTGTACATGTCGGAATCGGAACGGACGCCCGGATAGCGGAACAGGTCCCAGGTGCCACCGATCGCCTCGCGGCGTTCAAGGATGGCGTAGGTCTTGCCGGGGCAGTCGTGCTGCAGGTGCCAGGCGGCGCCGATGCCGGAGAGGCCGGCGCCGATGATCAGCACATCAAAGTGTTCGCTCGACGTTTTGCTGGACATGGGTGTACTCGGTCAGCTGGGGGGGAGGCGGTTCCGACGCGGAGGGCGGCAACCTGGAGACTGGCATCCTAGGTGGCCGGCCCCCGCTTCGTCAGGTTTTCGACGGCCATTGTCCAGTCATTTCGGGCCATGGGAATGGCAGATGTGACGGATAGTATGGGCTCTGCGGCCCCCGCCGGCGCCCACACCCTTTCAGGCTACGATGTGCACCCCCCGCGACCCCGTAGGAGCCTCGCATGCAGCGCAAGACCGTACTGATCACCGGCGGCAATTCCGGCATTGGCCTGGCCATCGCCCACGAGGTCGCGGCGCGCGGTGCGCGCCTGTGCCTGGCCTGTCGCGACCAGCAGAAGGCGAAGCAGGCGATTGCCGAAATCCAGGAACGCACGCCCGGCGCCGAGATCGAGCTGTACGCACTGGATTTGTCCTCGTTCGCCAACATCCGCGCGTTCGCGGCGGAGTTCCTGGCGAAGCATCCGGTGGTCGATGTGCTGGTCAACAATGCCGGCGCCTACGTGACTGGCCCCCGCACCACGGAAGACGGCTTCGAGATGACTTTCGGCACCAATACGCTGGGCCCGATCCTGCTGACTGAACTGCTGCTGCCTGCGGTCGAGCAGGCGGACGACGGCCGCATCGTGCACCTGGCGTCGATGGCCCATCTGGCCGGGCATATCGATTTCGATAGCTTCCGCGTGCGCAAACCCTATTTCTCCTTCCCGGCCTATGCGCAGTCGAAACTCGGCAACCTGCTGTACAGCAATGCCCTGTCGCGACGCACGAAGGTGCCGAACAACGCGATCCATCCGGGCGGCGTCTATTCGCCGCTGTACCGGGAACTGCCGGGCTGGCTGTACGCGAGTTTCCGCTGGGCGCTGATCGGTCCGGAAAAAGCCGGTGAACTGGTGGCCGACCTGGCGCTGAAGCCTGAGCACCGGAACACCACCGGCCGTTACCTCGCCGCACAGCCGCCGGGTTACGCCAGCAAGCGATCGCGCGACGTCGCGCTGCAGGATCGTTTCTATGAAACCTGTTGCCAACTCGTCGGCCTGCCGCCGCGCCCGGTTATCCGCTGAAGCTACGGAACAACCATCATGCCCAATCCTGTCCTGCACCAGTCCGCTGTTTTCGGTTCCGTTGTTACCTCCACGCTGGGTTTGTGGCGCGGCAGTCTCGTCGTCCAGGCGGCGGAACAGCCGGCCAAACCGTTGCGTCTGTACGACTTCGAGGCCTCGCCCTATTGCCGCGCGGTGCGCGAGGCGATCACCGCGCTGCACCTCGATGTCGAGATCCGTCCCTGTCCGAAAGGCGGCACGCGTTTCCGACCGGAAGCGGAGCGCCTCGGCGGCAAGCAGCAGTTCCCGTTGCTGGTCGACGAGAACAGCGGGCAGGTCATGTACGAGTCCGCCGACATCATCGACTACCTGTTCCGCAACTATGGCGGGATGGAGACGCCGGCGCTGTATCGCGCCACGCCGGTCAAGCCGCACGTTTCCACGCTGGCCAGTGCGGTGCGCCTGGGGCGCGGCTGGAAAGTGCGGCCGTCAAGGGAGGTGCTGCTGCCGCTGCATTTGTGGAGTTTCGAATCCAGCCCGTATTCGCGGCTGGTGCGCGAGCGGCTGTGCGAACTCGAAATCCCGTACACCCTGCACAGCCTGGGCAAGGAACACTGGAAGGAAGCCGGGCCGGCAGTGCGCCGCATCACGCCCAATCCGTACGTGCCGCGCGAAGGCGGCAAGCGCTATGAATTCTGGAAAACACACGGCCGCGTGCAGGTGCCTTACCTCGAAGACCCGAACACCGGCACGGCGCTGTTCGAGTCGGCGGCGATCATCGATTACCTGGAGTCGACTTACGCGCATTGACTCTCCCGGCGCGAGCACGGGTTTGCGGGACGGGTTGCGTGAACAGTTGCGTGCGTGCCGCCGTCTGCATGGCGAGCACTGCCGGGTGCGTGACCTGGCGGGCCGCCGAGACCAGATAGATTTCCTCGCGCACGTCGGGCAGTTCGCCGGCAATCGCCACGTTGTACTGCCGGCAGATGTAGTCCGCCATCGCAGTGGGCGCCACGAACAGGCCCGCACCCGCCTGTCCGAACGCCTTGATCAGGGCGCTGTCGTCGAACTCCCCGACAACGCGTGGCCGTAGACGATGACCGGCGAGCCAGGTCAGCAATCGCCTGCGGGTGGCGACATCCTCGCCGGGCAGCAACAGCGGCGCCCCGTCCAGCAAGGCAGGGAAGCTTCCCGGAAGCCGCGAGAGCAGGCGGCGTGTGCCGAACACGGAGAGGCCGCTCGTGCCCAGCAGGTGGTGGAAGGCCCGCACGTGGTGCCCGCCGGGCACGGGCCGGTCGGCGATGATGACGTCCAGACGTTGCACGGCGAGTTCTGCCAGCAGGTCCTCGATGCGCCCTTCGCGGCAGACCAGGCGCGTGGGTTCCGGCAACTCGAGCACCGGTGCGACCAGCCGGTGGGCCACTGACTTCGGAACGACGTCGCAGATGCCCACACGGAAGGCCCGCGCCGGTCGTGCCGCCGAATCGCGCAGCGCATCCAGCAGGCCGTCGCCCAGCGCAAAGATCTCGTCCGCGAACGACAGGGCGCGCTCCCCGGCCTCGGTCAGCACGAGCCCCCGGCCGCGCCGCGCGAACAGTGGAACGCCCATCGCCTGCTCCAACTCCCCGAGTTGCGTGCTGATCGCGTGCGGCGTCAGGTGCAACTGCTCGCTGGCGCGGGCGATGCTGCCCGCGTGCGCGACGGCATGGAAATAGCGCAGGTGTCGGTAGTTCAGCGTGTGCATGGCGGTCTCCAACTCATCCAGATAACGGATGAGTTGGAGAAATATATACGACTTAACAGAGGAGTTCGCCGATGGGACAGTAGGGCCTCCAGCGACCACGATCAGAGGTGTCCCATGAAAGTCCAACTGCGCGCCCTGGGGTTCGACCTGACCGGTGCCCTGAGTGAATACGTCGGCCGACGGCTGGATTTCGCGTTCGGGCGGTTTGGCGGCGGGATCCGTCGCGTAGAGGTCATGCTGTCCGACGAGAACGGTCCGCGGGGCGGCCGCGACAAGCGATGCCAGGTCCGGCTGGTGCCGGAAGGACAGGCGCCGGTGCATGTCCTCGAACGGCAGGAGGATCTGTATGTTGCCATCGACCGCGCGCTCGAACGGGCTGCGCATGCGCTGGCGCGGCGCAAGGACCGCCGCCTGCGGCATGCCCGGGGGCGGGCCGCGCACCCTGCCGTCCTTTTCGCCGGGGAGGGCTGACCCATGGACGACTTTCGCGGCGCTGCCCCGCGCGGCTGGCCCGGACCTGACCGGCGCGGGCGCCCCGAGGACTGGGTGATCGGGCTGCTCCGGCGGGTCACCCTGCGCACCTGGCTGTTGCTGGGCGCTGCGCTCGCGATCCTGCTGGCGCTGGCGCTCTGGGCGCTGGTTGCACTGTGGCAGGCAATCGGCGAGCAGGCACCCGGCTGGCAGGAGCAGGTCGGCGGACTGATCAGCGGGGTGGCCGCCGGGGAGGCGGCGCCCATCGCTAACCCTGGCTCCGCGGGAGCGGCGATGGTTTCCGGCGTCGTTGCGCAGGCAAAAAACCAGGTCGGTCAGTACGCGCAGGAACTGGATCGCGTGGTGCCGGGCGCCTCGGAGCAACTGAAGTCCGCTGCCCGGGGATGGTTGGGTGAAGGTGCGGTGCCGGGTTCGGGTGAAGCGGAAAGCAGGCCTTCGGCGGTCCCGCACGAGGCCGTGTCAGGCGGGGCGGAAATGCCGGAGAGTCCTTGAGGGATAGAGCCCTTCAGGGATGTGGCGGCCGGCTGCCGACTCAGCGCAAAACGACCCGCAGCACGCGGCCGTTCGGGTTGTCGGTGAGCAGGTAGAGGTAGCCGTCCGGTCCCTGGCGCACGTCCCGGATGCGTTCGCCCAGTGACGTGAGCAGCGCCTCGCGTTCCACGATTTCGTTGCCGCGCAGCACCAGCCGCCACAGCGCCTGGCCGGCGAGGGCGCCGCTGAACAGGTTGCCTTTCCAGCCCGGATAGCGATCGCCGGTGTAGAAGGCGAGCCCGCTGGGCGCGATGGATTTCGGCACCCAGAACGTGACCGGTTGTTCCATGCCGGTCTTGTGCGTGCCTTCGCCCACCTTGAAACAGGTGCCGTACTCGCAGCCGTGGGTGATCACCGGCCAGCCGTAGTTCTTCCCGGCGCGCACGATGTTGATTTCGTCGCCACCCTGCGGGCCGTGTTCGCTCACCCAGAGTTCACCGGTCTGCGGGTGCAGCGCGGCGCCCTGCGGATTGCGGTGGCCCAGGCTCCAGATCTGCGGCAGCGTGCCGGGGCGTTGCGCAAAGGGATTGTCCGCCGGCACGCGTCCCTCGGTGTCGATGCGCACCACCTTGCCGTGGTGCTTGTCCGGGTGTTGCGCCTTGCCGCGTTCGCGGCGCGATTGCCGGTCGCCGAGCGTCACGAACAGCGTGCCGTCGCGCGCGAACACCAGCCGGCCGCCGAAGTGGCCGTTGCTCGCGACTTTCGGTTGCTGGCGGAAAATCACCGTCACGTCCTGCAGCGCGTTGCCGTCCGGCGCCAGCGTGCCGCGCGCGACCGCAAGGCCGTTGCGGTTGCCTTCGCCACTCTCGGCGTAACTCAGGTAGACGCGGCGGTTTTCGCCGAATGCCGGATCCAGCACGACGTCGAAGAGCCCGGCCTGGCCGCCGGCCACCACGCGCGGGACGCCGGACAGCGGCGGCGAGAGCCGGCCGTCGCGGCTCGCGAGGCGCAAGCGGCCGGGCCGTTCGGTCACCAGCATCCGCCCGTCGGGCAGGAAGGCCAGCGACCAGGGATTCTCCAGGCCGCGCACCAGGGTTTCGACGGCGACCGTCGCGACCGTGTGGCCCGTTGTCACTTGGGCGGATGCCGGCGCCGAATGTGTGGCCGGAAAACAGAACCCGCAAAGCGCCAGCAGCAAAAGTCTCCGCAGGGCAGGCATGGTCGGCTCCGTAAGGCTGTCCAGGAATCAACGGTGAAACATCGACGGAATGAGCGTTGCGGTCAACGCTTCCGGTCATTTACCCGACGCGCTTCCATGGGCACAGTCCCGGTAACTACCGAATGCGAGAAGCCGCCATGACCGCCACCCGCACCGTCCCGACCTTCTGCCGCGTGTGTGAGCCGTCCTGCGGGTTGCTGGCGGAAGTGGAGGGCGACCGGCTCGTCCGCCTGCGCCCGGACAACGACAACCCGGTGTCGCGCGGTTTCGCCTGCCACAAGGGCGTCAACTTCGACGCCATCCACCACGACCCGGACCGGCTCGACGTGCCGCTGCGCCGCACGAACGGCAAACACGAACCCGGCGTCTTCACGCACGCGTCCTGGGACGACGCGATCGCGGGCGTCGTCGATGGCATCCGCGCGGTGCGCGCGAAGTACGGGCACGACGCCGTCGCCGGCTACATCGGCAACCCGACGGCGTTCAACGCGCTGGGCACGCAGGCGCTCACCTCGTTCTTCCTGCAGCTGGGCTGCCGGCGGATCTTCACCTCCGGCACCCAGGACTGCACCAACAAGTTCGCCGGCGCCGAGGCGGTGTTCGGCACCAGCACGCTGCATCCGGTCCCGGACCTGGAACACACGAAGTACGCGCTGGTCTTCGGCGAGAACCCGAAGGTGTCGCACATGAGCTTCGTGTCGATGCCGGATCCGATGGCGAAGTTCCGCGCCGCGAAACAGAACGGCGCGACGGTCTGGTTCGTCAACCCGCGACGCATCGAGTCGGCGACGCCGGCCACTGGCGACGCTCTGCAGATCAGGCCGGACACTGATCTCTATTTCATGGCTTCGCTGCTCACCGAGATGGACCGCGCCGGGCTCTGGCGGGAAGACGTGATCGCCGCGCACGGCAACCGCATCGACGGACTGCGCGCCTTCATCGCGCCGTACGACGCCGACCGCGTTGCCGCGGTCACCGGCATCGATGCCGGCACCACGCGCCGCATCGCCCGCGAATTTGGCAGCGCCGACAGCGCCTGCGTGCACATGAGCACCGGCGTCAATATGGGCCGGCAGGGCACGCTCTGCTACTGGCTGCTGCACATGCTGGTGTTCGTCACCGGCAACCTCGACCGGCGCGGCGGCAACCTGTATGCGCAAGGCTTCTATCCGGCGACGAAAGCAGGGCGCATCGATGTCGGCAGTCCGGAACGCGTGTTCTTCCCCGGCGATTTCGGCGACGTGCGGGTGATCCGCGGCGCGCTGCCGGGCAACCTGTTGCCGGACATGATCGAGTCCGCGCAGACGCCGGTGCGCGCGCTGATCGTGATCAGCGGCAACCCGGTGCTGTCGATGGGCGGCGGCGAGCGCCTGCGCGCGGCTTTTGAAAAACTTGAACACCTGGTCGTGCTGGATCTCTTCCGCACCGCGACCGGCGAATACGCCGACTGGCTGCTGCCCTGCACGGACATGCTCGAACGGCGCGACCTGAACATCTGCGGGCTGGGCATGCAGCACCAGCCGCATGTCCAGTACACGGATGCGGTGGTGCCGCCGAAGGCCGGACGGCGCGAGGAGTGGTGGATCCTCGGCAAGATCGAGCAGGCGATGGGCGTGCATTCGGTGTTCGCCGGCGGTGAGCAGCCGGACGTGTTCCGGCGCATCGACAAGATGCTCGGGCACGCCGGCCTGTCGATCGACAAAGTGAAGGCGGCGCCGCAGCAGACGCTGGTGCTGCCCTCGCCGGAGCCGGGGCGTTTCTACACCGAATACATCCAGACCGCCGACCAGCGCGTCGATTGCTGTCCGCCGCTGTTCGGCGAGGCGCTGGAACGCGCCCGCCGGATATTCACCGAACTCTCGGCCGAGCCGGCTGGCACGCTGAAGCTGATCACCCTGCGCACCAACTACATGCAGAACAGTTGGTACCAGAATGTTCCGCTGCTCAAGCGCGAGGGCCGGCTCACCAACCCGCTGCACATGGCGCCAGCCGATGCTGCGCGGCTCGGGTTGGCGGAAGGCGATGCGGTGTCGGTGCGCAATGCGAACGGCGGCATCGAGGCCGTCGTCCATGTCGACGACACGCTGCGCACCGGCACGGTGGCGATGACCCACGGCTGGGGCAACGAGCGCACCCCGGGCCTGCGCGTCGCGCAGCGCCATCCTGGCGCGAATGTGAATGCCTTGTTGCCAGTGGGGCCGGGCAGTTACGAGAAACTGAGCAACCAGTCGCACATGACCGGCGTGGTGGTCGAGGTGCTGCCGGTGAGCGCGCTTTTAACTTCAGCGCAGCAACAACTTGCCGCGTCTCAAAAAGGCGGAGTGCCCTGATGACTGACGACCTGCTGCTGCCGACGCCGTCCGGCTATCCGGTGCCGGTGACCTGGTACGCGGCCTGCGACGCGAAGACCACCGTGGTGCTGATGGCCGCGCTCGGCGTGCGCGCGCGTTTTTACCAGCCGCTGGCGACGACGCTGTGCGAGCAGGCGGGCGTCAACGTCGCGCTGGTCGAGCAGCGCGGGCACGGCGACAGCAGTCTGCGGCCCTCTCGCCGCGTGGATTTCGGTTTCCGCGAAGCCTTGCTGGAAGACATCCCTGC
>JBKHWN010000005.1:0-3088 GCA_046566505.1 Gammaproteobacteria bacterium | reverse complement strand
TGCGCGTCAACTGGCAGGATCCCCGCCTGCGCACGCTGAACCTGGCATGGCGCTATGAGGATCCGGCCATCGACCAGCTGGAACTCTCCGGGCTGTTGCCGGTCAGCGACAGCTGGAACCTGGTCGGGCGCTGGCTGCACGATGTGCACAACCGGCGTTCGCTGGAAACGCTGGGTGGCGTCGAGTACGAGAGTTGCTGCTGGCGGGCCCGCGTGTTCGTTCGACGTACGGTCGACCTCGACGCCACCACCGGCATGCTCGCGTCGGACGACAGCGTGGTGTTCGAGATAGAACTCAAGGGGCTGGGCAGCCTCGGCGACAAAATCAGCACGGAACTTGCCAATGACATTCCCGGATATGAAACACGTCAGCGCACGCTGCGCTGAAGCCGCCTCCCTGCTGTTGTTGTCGGCATTGCTGCTGGCGGCGCCGGCGCGCGCGGAACTTTTGTTGCTCGACCGGATCGCCGTCGTCGTCGACAACGACGTGATCATGGAGAGCGACGTGCGCGCCCGGTTGCAGGACGTGCAGGCACAGATCGTTGCCCGCGGCATGGCTGCCCCGCCGGTTGGGGATCTGCGCCGGCAGGTCGTGGAGCGGCTCATCCTGGAGAGCGTGCAGTCGCAACTGGGTGCGCGCATGGGTGTGCGGGTCGATGACGAGACGCTGAACAGTGCGCTGGCCGGTATCGCCCGGCAGAACGGCCTGGGCCTGCGCGAGTTCGTCGACAAGCTGCATGGCGAAGGCGTCGACTATGCCGTGTTCCGCGAGCAGGTCCGCACGGACATCGTCAACAACCGGGTCCGCCAGCGGCGGGTTGGCGAGCGCGTCCGGATCACCGATGCCGACGTGGACGAATTCCTCCGGTCGGCAGCGGCGCGCGACCTGTTCGCGACCAGCTACCGGCTGGCGCACATCCTGGTGGGGTTGCCGGAGGTTTCGGCCGCCGACGAGGTCGCCAGGGCGCAGGAGAAAGCGGAGCGCCTGCTGGCAGAGGCCCGCGGCGGCGCAGATTTCGCCGAGCTTGCGGTGCGCAACTCGGATGCGACCAACGCCCTGGAAGGCGGCGACCTGGGCTGGCGCAGTACGGCACAACTGCCTGCGCTTTTCTCGTCCGCTGCCGCCGGGATGAACCCCGGCGACGTCACCGGGCCGCTGCGCTCGGCCAGCGGTTTTCATGTCGTGAAGATGCTGGAGCGCAAGGGTGACGGGCAGAAAATCGTGCAGCAGGCACGCGTGCGGCACATTCTGGTGAAGCCGTCGGCGATCCGCAGTCCGGCCGAAGCACGCGAGTTCGCGCGCACGCTGCGTGAGCGGATCGTGCAGGGCGAGGACTTTGCTGCCATCGCGCGCCGTCATTCGGAGGATCCCGGCAGCGCGCTCGCCGGTGGCGACCTGGGCTGGGTCAGCACCGGGCAGATGGTCGATGAATTCGAGGCGGTGATGAACACCACGGAAACCGGCAGCCTGTCCGGCATTTTCGAGACGCCCTTCGGCTGGCACTTCCTCGAAGTGCAGGAGCGGCGCGACCAGGATGCCAGCGAGGAGTACCGCCGGCTGCAGGCGCGCAATGCGCTCTGGAAGCGCAAGTTCGACGTCGAGCTGGAAAACTGGCTGCGCGAGCTGCGCAGTGAAGCCTACGTCGAGATCAAGAATCCCTGACATGCAGGCTCCCATCGCGTTGACGGCCGGCGAGCCAGCCGGTATCGGCCCGGACCTTGTCCTTGCGCTCGCGCAGCAGGCGCGCGATGCGGACCTGGTGTGCATCGCCGACCGCGAATTGCTGCGGCAGCGCGCCGCCGTGCTCGGGCTGTCGATCAAGGTCCAGGACGCGAGGCCGGGTGTGCCGGTGGCGAGGGCTGCGGGTGAACTGTCCGTCATGCATCTGCCGCTCGCGGTGCCCTGTACTGCCGGCGTGCTCGACCCGCGCAACGCCCGTTATGTGCTGGCGACGCTGGATGCGGCGTGCGACGGCTGCATGCGTGGTGACTTTGCCGCCATGGTGACCGCGCCGGTGCACAAGGGCGTGATCAACGAGGGCGGCATCGCCTTCAGTGGCCACACCGAATACTTCGCGGCACGCACCGGCACGGCGCGGGTGGTGATGATGCTGGTGGCGGGTGGTTTGCGGGTTGCACTGGCGACCACGCACCTGCCGCTGCGCGCCGTGCCGGATGCGATTACCGGCGCACTGCTCGACGAAGTCATCGGTATCCTCGCTGCCGACCTGCAAACGAAGTTCGGTATCGACAACCCTCGCATCCTCTGTTGCGGGCTCAACCCGCATGCCGGCGAAGGCGGGCACCTGGGCCGCGAGGAAATCGACGTGATCATGCCGGCGCTGCAGCGCGCCCGTGCGCGGGGCATCGACATTGCCGGCCCGCTGCCGGCCGACACGTTGTTCACGCCGCGCCAGCTGGCCGGCGGCGATGCCGTACTCGCGCTCTACCACGACCAGGGCCTGCCGGTGCTCAAGCACGCGGGTTTCGGCCACGCGGTGAACGTCACGCTCGGCCTGCCGGTGATCCGCACTTCCGTCGACCACGGCACGGCACTGGATCTGGCCGGCACCGGTCGCGCCGAGGGCGGGAGCCTGCAGGCGGCACTGGCGCTGGCGGCGGAACTGGCACGCCGGCGCGCGGAGGCAACATGAGTTCGCGTCCGCTCGACGGCCACCGTGCACGCAAGCGTTTCGGGCAGAACTTCCTGCAGGATGCAGGCGTCATCGCGCATATCGTGCGCGCCATCCATCCGCAGCCGGGTGAGCCGCTGGTGGAAATCGGCCCCGGCCTCGGTGCGCTCACCGGACCGCTGGTGCAGGCCGGTGGCTTCCTGGATGTCATCGAGATCGATCGCGACCTGGCGCCGCGCATCGCCGAACGATTCGGCGACAAGGTTCGTGTGCATGTGGCCGATGCCCTGCGCTATGACTTCGCCGCGCTGGCCGCGGAACGCGGTGCACCGCTGCGGGTCATCGGCAACCTGCCGTACAACATCTCGACGCCGCTGATCTTTCACCTGCTCGATGCGGCGGCGCATATCCGCGACATGCATTTCATGCTGCAGAAGGAAGTGGTGGACCGGATGG
>JBKHWN010000004.1:0-42069 GCA_046566505.1 Gammaproteobacteria bacterium | reverse complement strand
TTCTATCGCGCCGATCCGTCACGTCGCCGCGACGGCGAGGGTGCCGGGCTCGGTCTGGCGATCACCCGCGCCATCGTTCACGCCCACGGCGGAAATATCGCCGCCGCCAACGGCCCGGGCATGGTCCGGTTCACGATTTTCCTGCCGGCGAGGCAGGATGCCGTCAGCGGCTCGCCCGCGCGCTGAACACGCTCATCAGCACCGAGGCGAGAAACGGCAGCGCCTGCACCAGCAGCACCGCGATCCACAACTGCACATCGGTGGCGCCGGCGCTCTGGCGCAGCGCGACGCCCAAGGCACAGGCCACCAGCACGAGCAGCAGCAGCAATTCCTCGCGCGCCAGCCACAGCGCCGACCAGAACGATTCGCGGTCCTTCATCTTGGGCGTGCGCAGGAACGGCATCGATTTCGACAGCAGCCCGTAGAGCACCGCGCGGCCGATGGTCCAGGACAGCGCCAGCCCGGAGAATGCCGCCGCCAGCGTCGTGCTGCGGTCGGTACCGAGTTGCCGGCGATACAGGAACCACAACTTCGCCCACTTGAAAACGAACAAGGCCAGCGGCGGCACAGCGAACAGCGCCAGCGGCGGGTCGACCCGCTGCGGGAAGGCGATCATCAGCAGTGACCACAGCACGGCGCCGAGCGTGAATACCAGGTTGAAACCGTCGGCCAGCCACGGCAGCCAGCCGCCGACGAAGTGGTAGCGCTGGCCGGGGCTGAGCGCCGTGTCGCGGCCTAGGAACAGTGCGCGCGCATGCCGGCGCATGATCTGCATCGCGCCGAAGGCCCAGCGGAAACGCTGCTTCTGCCAGTCGACGCAGTTGTCCGGGATCAGCCCCCGGCCGTAGCTGTGCGAGACATAGGCCGCTGCGTGGCCGGCCGCGAATATGCGCAGGCCCAGTTCCGCATCCTCGGTGATGCACCACTCCGCCCAGCCGCCGACATTCTCCAGCACGCGCCGGCGAACCATGGTCATGGTGCCGTGCTGGATGATGGCGTTGCGGTCGTTGCGGGTGACCATGCCGATGTGGAAGAAGCCGCGGTATTCCGCGTAGCACATGCGCTTGAAGGTGTTTTCGTCGCCGTCGCGGTAGTCCTGCGGTGCCTGCACGATGGCGATGTCCGGCTCGCGGAAATGCGGCACCAGGTGCGCCAGCCACTCCGGGTGTACCTGGTAGTCGCTGTCGATGACGGCGACAATGTCTGCGTCCGCCGCCGTGTGCCGCAATGCGAAGTTGAGCGCACCGGCCTTGAAGCCGGCCAGTGGCGACACATGAAAGAACCGGAACCGTTCCTTTCCGGCCTTTGCATTCAATCGTGCGCAGTGCGCCTGAACCGGCGTCCACACCGCCGCATCCTTCGTGTTGTTGTCGATGACCAGCACCTCGAAATCGTCCCAGCGCAGGGCGGCGAGGGCGTCGAGGGTGGCCATCACCATGTCCGGTGGCTCGTTGTAGCAGGGCACGTGCACTGACACCTTCGGACGAAACCCGGCATCACCGGTGATGACCGGCGCGAAGGCGCGCCGCCGCTGTTTGACCCACGCGGCTTCCGCCCATTCGTGCGCCTCCACCAGCAGCACGACGGTGACGCCCAGCGCACTGATGGCGAGCACGATGCCGAGCACCACCGTGCCGACGGTGGCGTACTGCGCGAGGTAGGCCTGCGCCATCCAGACCAGCGTGGTGGTGCTCGCAAAGGCAACCAGCGCGAGGAAACTGACCGCGCGCTTGCGCAGCAGGCTGCCGTCCGAGAGCAGCACCAGGAAAGTCAGGATGGCCAGCGCGATCGAGATGCCGACCAGCATGCGCCACTCGGGGATTTCCACGATCGGCCCGGTGAACGGGAATTTCGGCTGGCGATCGACATTCCACACGCCCCAGTAGGCACCGACCGAGCCTTCAGCGGTGCGTTTCCACGGCTGGTCGAAGGCCTCCATGATGAAGTAGTCGAGCTTCAGCGTGGCCGCCATCGGCAGGAAGTTGCGCAGGAACCTCGCCTCGTCGGCGATGGTGGCGTCGGCGTCGCCGACCTCGCGGCCGTTGCTCGGCCAGCCCACTTCGGCCAGCAGGATGCGCTTGCCCGGGAACGATTGCGCCAGCGCGTAATGCATGCTCGCGATGTGGTCGTTGGCCTCCTCCAGGCGCTTGCCCTGCCAGTACGGGAGGAAGTGCGCGCCGATGAAATCGCAGGCGTCGGCCAGTTCGCGGTGTTCGTTCCACAGGTGCCAGGGTTCTGCGGTGGACACCGGCACGCGCACATGGGTCTTCACGTAGCGCACGTAGGCGATCAACTGATCGACGCCCAGGTCCTGGCGCAGCAGTGTTTCGTTGCCGACGATGACCTGTTCGATGTTGTCGCTGGCGTTGGCCAGTGCGATCAGCCGGTCCAGTTCGCGCAGGTTGTCGTCCGGATCGCTGCCGAGCCAGGCGCCGAGCGTGACCTGCATGCCTAATTCGCGCGCCAGCGCCGGGATGCCGGCCTGCACGCCCTCTACGGTGTAGGTGCGGATGCGCCGGGTCTGGGTGGCGAGCAGTGCCAGGTCTTCGCGGATATCGGCAACGGTGGGCTCGTCGCCATCCTGCGGGCCCTGCCCGGCACGATAGGGCGAGTAGGCATAGCCCGCGACCCGCTCCGGCCAGGGCGGCTCGACGATCGGCCGGTTGGCGATGGCCCAGCCGCCCAGCGTGATCGCCGACAGGGCCAGCACCACGAACAACGCCGGTAGCAGGGGAAGGACGCGACGGGGCATGGGGCAGTACTGCAGGGGACAGGAAAGGCGCGGATCATAACGCGCCGAGTGCGGGCTAGAATGCGCGCTCCTGCGCAGGAGCCAGCCATGAGCAAAGATTTCCTGATTGCCCCGTCCATCCTGTCGGCCGATTTTGCGCGGCTTGGCGCCGAGGTCGATGCCGTGCTCGCCGCCGGCGCCGACATCGTGCACTTCGACGTGATGGACAACCATTACGTGCCCAACCTCACCATAGGCCCGATGGTCTGCAAGGCGTTGCGCAAGCACGGGGTGACGGCGCCGATCGACGTGCACCTGATGGTGCGCCCGGTGGACCGGCTGATCGGCGACTTTATCGAGGCCGGCGCCAGCTGGATCAGCTTCCACCCGGAAGCGTCCGACCACATCGACCGTTCGCTGCAACTGATCCGTGCCGGCGGCTGCAAGGCAGGCCTGGTGTTCAACCCGGCGACGCCGGTGCATTACCTGGAGCACGTCTACGACAAGCTCGACTTCGTGCTGTTGATGAGCGTGAACCCGGGCTTCGGCGGGCAGTCGTTCATTCCGTCGACGCTGCCGAAACTGCAGAAGGTGCGGCAGATGCTCGACGCCTCCGGGCACGACATCCGCCTCGAAGTGGACGGCGGCGTGAGCGAGAAAAACATCCGCGAGATCGCGCAGGTCGGCGCCGACACCTTCGTCGCGGGCAGCGCGATCTTCGGCAAGCCGGATTACAAGGCCGTGATCGACGCCATGCGCGCAGAACTGGCCCGATGAGTCATCTGCACGTTGTGGTGAGGGGGCCATGCCCCCGATGAACTTCGGGAAACCCGGCACCCTGATCGTCGGCATCGCCGGCTTGCCACGGGTCCGCGCGGTGCTGTTCGACCTCGACGGCACGCTGGTCGATTCCGTGCCCGACATCGCCGTGGCCGTCGACCGCCTGCTCGCCGACCTCGGCCGCGAACCCGCCGGCGAGGCGCGCGTACGCCACTGGGTCGGCAACGGCGGACGCATGCTCGTGCGCCGCGCGCTGGCCTTCGATCCTGCCGGCGTGCCCGACGACGATCCGCTGCTGCCGCGCGCGATGGAGATCTTCTTCGCGCACTACCACGACACCAACGGCCGCGCCTCGCGGCTCTATCCCGGCGTCGCCGAGGCGCTCGACGGCTTCGCCGCGCGCGGACTGCCGATGGCCACCATCACCAACAAGCCGCATCGCTACATCGAGCCGCTGTATGCGCAGTTGGGCATCCTGCACCACTTCCCGGTGCTGATCGGCGGCGACACGCTGGCTGTCAGGAAGCCCGATCCGGCGCCCCTGCTGCATGCCTGCGAAAGGCTGGGCGTCGCCGCGCACGAGGCGCTGATGGTGGGCGACTCGCGCAACGACATCGAGGCCGCCCGCGCCGCCGGTTGCCCGGTGGTGGCCGTGGACTACGGCTACAACTACGGTCGGCCCATCGCCGAGGAGGGCCCGGACCGGGTGGTGTCGGATCTGCGGGCGTTACTGGACTGAACGGCGTCGTCCGGCCAAAGTGCCGCCCGGGCTGGCTGCTTGTTGTGCCGAGCGGGCCATGCCCGCGATCCATGGCCTTTTCGCTGCCCGGGCGACCCGGTTACCATGGCCGCCCCGAGTTTCCGCAGTCACGGTCTTCCCGATGAGCCTCCCCCGCAGGGTCCAGAACGACACGCGATGGCGCTGGTGACGCCAGCCCCCGGTGGCCGCCCGCGCGCGGCTGCCTGCCCCGTTTGCCGTCCACCCTGCCGAACCCGAGGCTCCACATGGCCACAGCTGATCGTTCCGCAAAGAGTTCCCGCGACCAGTTCGTCTCCTACGCCGGCGCCGGCTACAACCGCGTGCCGGTGTTCCGCGAAGTCCTCGCCGATCTCGATACCCCGCTGTCCGCCTACGCGAAACTTGCGCGCGGGCCGTACTCCTACCTGTTCGAATCGGTGCAGGGCGGCGAGAAGTGGGGGCGTTACTCGATCATCGGCCTGCCGGCGAAAACCGTGCTCACCGTGCGCGGTCACGACATACGCGTGACACACGACGGCCGCGAGGTTGAGTCATTGCACGCGGACGACCCGCTGGACTTCATCGAGCAGTTCGAACGGCGCCAGCGCGTGCCGCGCGTCGAGGGCCTGCCGCGCTTTACCGGCGGCCTGGTCGGCTACTTCGGCTACGACACGGTGCGCTACGTCGAGAAGAAGCTCGCCGCCACGCAACTGCCGGACCCGATCGGCACGCCGGACATCCTGCTGATGCTGAGCGAGGAGGTCGTCGTTTTCGACAACCTGCGCGGCGCAATTTATTTCATCGTCCACGCCGACCCGACGGTAGACGGCGCGTACGAGGCGGCGCAGCAGCGGCTGGATGCGTTGCACGCGCGGTTGCGCGAAGCACCGTTGCCGGAAAAAGCGCCGGTGCAGCCGTCGCTCACCGAGAGCGATTTTGCCTCCAGTTTCCCGCAGCCGGATTTCGAGCGCGGGGTCGCGCGCATCAAGGACTACGTGCTGGCCGGCGACATCATGCAGGTGGTGCTCAGCCAGCGCATGACGGTGCCGTTCAGCGCGCGGCCGATCGACCTGTACCGTGCGCTGCGCTACCTGAACCCGTCGCCCTACCTGTATTTCCTGGACCTCGGTGATTTCCAGATCGTCGGTTCCTCGCCGGAAATCCTCGCGCGGCTGGCCGACGGTGTCGTCACCGTGCGCCCCATCGCCGGCACCCGCAAGCGCGGGCGCAGCGAGGAGGAGGACGTCGCGCTGGAAAAGGACCTGCTGGCCGACCCCAAGGAAATCGCCGAGCACCTGATGCTGATCGACCTCGGCCGCAATGACGTCGGCCGCATCGCCGACACCGGCAGCGTGGCGGTCACCGCGAAGATGGCCGTCGAACGCTACTCGCACGTGATGCACATCGTCTCCAATGTCGAGGGCCGGCTGAAGGCGGGCATGAGCGCGCTGGACGTGCTGCGCGCGACGCACCCGGCCGGCACGCTCTCCGGTGCGCCGAAGATCCGCGCGATGGAAATCATCGACGAACTGGAGCCGGTCAAGCGCGGCATCTACGGCGGCGCGGTCGGCTACATCGGCTGGGATGGCAACATGGACACCGCGATTGCGATCCGCACCGCGGTGATCAAGGACGGCAAGCTCCACATCCAGGCCGGCGCCGGCGTGGTCGCCGACTCCGTGCCGCGGCTGGAATGGGAAGAGACCATGAACAAGGGGCGCGCCATGTTCGTCGCGGTGGCGATGGCGCAGTCCGGTCTCAAGCCCTGAGGAGCACCAGAACATGCTGCTGATGATCGACAATTACGACAGCTTCACCTTCAACATCGTGCAGTACCTGTGCGAGTTGGGCGCCGACGTGAAAGTCGTGCGCAACGACGAGGTCACGCTCGATGACATCGCGCGCCTCAAGCCGGAGCGGCTGGTGGTCTCGCCGGGCCCGTGCACGCCGAACGAGGCGGGTATCTCGATGGCGGCGATCCGCGAATTCGCCGGCAAGCTGCCCATCCTCGGCGTCTGCCTGGGCCACCAGAGCATCGGCGCCGTGTTCGGCGGCAACGTGGTGCGTGCGCGGCAGGTGATGCACGGCAAGCTCTCGGCCATCCACCACGAGGGCAAGGGCGTGTTCGCCGGGCTGCCCAGCCCGTTCAACGCCACGCGCTACCACTCGCTGGTGGTCGAGCGCGCGACGCTGCCGGATTGCCTGGAAGTCACCGCCTGGACCGCCAATGCCGATGGTTCGCTGGACGAGATCATGGGCCTGCAACACCGTACGCTGCCGGTCCAGGGCGTGCAGTTCCACCCCGAGTCGATCCTGAGCGAGCACGGGCACGCGTTGCTGAAGAACTTTCTGGACATTCGTGGCTGAAAAACCACGCGGCTGAACAACAACGGAGAACAAGCCATGCCGATGGACATGCAAACCGCCATTCGCGTCCTGCTGGACCAGCAGTCACTCGATGCGCACGAAATGGAAGACGTGATGGAGCTGATCATGACCGGGCAGGCAACGCCGGCGCAGGTCGGCGGCTTCCTGGTCGCGCTGCGCATGAAGGGCGAGGTGCTGCAGGAACTGGTCGGCGCGGCACGGGTGATGCGCAAGCTGGTCAAGGGCGTCGACTGCGCGGATGTGCCCTATCTGGTCGACACCTGTGGCACCGGTGGCGACAACCAGCGCATGTTCAATGTATCGACGGCCTCGGCGTTCGTGGTCGCCGCCGCCGGCGGCCACGTCGCCAAGCATGGCAACCGGTCGGTCTCCAGTGCCTCGGGCAGTGCAGACCTGCTGGAAGCGGCCGGCGCCAACCTCATGCTGACGCCGGAGCAGGTAGGCCGCTGCATCCGCGAGATCGGCTTCGGTTTCATGTTCGCGCCGCAACACCACGAGGCGATGAAACATGCCATCGGGCCGCGTCGCGAGCTCGGCGTGCGCACCATCTTCAATCTGCTCGGCCCGTTGACCAACCCGGCCGGCGCGAAGAACGCCGTGCTCGGTGTGTTCGGCAAGGAATGGTTGCGTGTGGTGGCCGATGCCTGCGACGAACTCGGTGAAAAGCACGTGTTCGTCGTGCATTCCGCCGACGGCCTCGACGAAATCTCGATTGCGGATGAGACCTTCATCGCCGAAGTGAAGAACGGTGTCGTGCATGAGTACACGATAAAGCCCGAGGATTTCGGCATCGAGCGGGGGTCAATGGAGGGTCTGCGCGCCGCGAACGCCGCCGAGAGCCTGGCGATCATCCGGTCGGCCTTTGACCGGCCGAAGGGTCCGGCGGCCGACATCATCGCGCTGAATGCCGGCGCGGCGATCTGTGCTGCCGGCCTGTGCAGCACGCTGCTGCAGGGCGTCGAGATGGCGCAGGATGCGCTGGCCTCCGGGGGCGCCCGCGAGAAGTTCGAGGAATACGTGCGCGTCACCCAGATGATGAAGAGCCAGTGACATGACCTGCGGCATCACCATTCTCGACCGTATCGTCCGCCGCAAGCGCGAGGAAATTGCCGAGCGAATCGCGCGTGTGCCGATGGCGCGTCTGCACGACCTGGCGTCCACGCAGGAGCCGCCGCGCGGTTTCGTCGCGGCGCTGCGCCGGCGCGTGCAGGCGGGCGAGCCGGCGGTGATCGCCGAGATCAAGCGTGCTTCGCCGTCGAAGGGCCTGATCCGTACCGACTGGGACGTGCCGGCGATTGCCCGCAGTTACGAGCAGGGCGGCGCCGCCTGCTTGTCGGTGCTGACCGATGTCGATTTTTTCCAGGGTGCCGACGAATACCTGGTGTCGGCGCGCGCGGCGTGCCGGTTGCCGGTGCTGCGCAAGGATTTCACCGTCGATGAATACCAGGTGGTCGAGGCACGCGCGCTGGGTGCCGATGCCATCCTGCTGATCGTCGCCGCGCTCGACGACGCGCAGCTGGCGACGCTCCATGCCGTGGCGAGCGGCCTGGGCCTGGACGTGCTGGTCGAGGTGCATGACCGTCGCGAGCTGGATCGTGCGCTGGCACTGGGCATCGAGCTGGTCGGCATCAACAATCGTGACCTGCATACGTTTGCCGTGTCGCTGGACACCACGCTGGGTTTGCTGCCGAAGATCCCGGAAGGAGTGCTGGTGGTGACCGAGAGCGGTATCAACACGGCACAGGATGTCGCCGCCATGCGTGCGGCGAACGTCAATGCCTTCCTGGTCGGCGAATCGTTCATGCGCGCGCCGGAGCCCGGCGACAAGTTGCGCGAACTGTTTTTCTGAGTGCGGCGTCGGCGGACTGTCATTGCGCCGCATCTTCATCGCCGGCATGGCCGGCTCGCTACAACGGTTCGCGTGGTGAGCCGGCCATGCCGGCGATGAGGGTTCGCGTGGTGAGCCGGCCATGCCGGCGATGGGAGGCCCGGGCCGGCCGTGGCCTTCAGCGCAACCAGCGCCGCAGTTGGTCGTACACGCGGCCGTCCCACAGCAGGCCCATGTGGTCCAGCGCCGGGATGATCCGGCGGTCGACCTGTTCCGTGCCGGGATAATCCTTCGCCAGCGCGCTGTCGACGCCCACCAGCAGGTCGCCGGCGAGCGCTTTCTCGCGTTCCGGCTGCTCGCTGTTGGTGCGTGTCGCGGCGATGAACAGGTGGCGTATCCCGGCCGGCGTGGCCACCGGTGTGCGCAGGTCGTCGGTGTGCTCGATGTCGTCATGGCCCTGCCAGTCGGCATCGCGCAGGTTGCCGTAGCGCAGGTCGCGGATGCCGGCGCTGCGCAGGTTGCCGAGCCGGGTGAACGGCGCGCTCCAGGGCAGGATGCGCAACTGCCGGTTGGCGAAGTTGCCCAGTTGTTCGAGACCCGCGCCCTGGTGTGGCGAACCGAGCGCGACGAAGGCCTCCAGCCGCGACGGCCAACTCATCTTGTTGTCCTTCGCCACCTGCAGTGCGCCGCGCGTCAGCAGCCCGCCCATGCTGTGGCCGACGATGACCAGCTTGCGGTCGCTTTCGGTGGCGCAGAAGTGTTCGAGCAGCGCAGCGAGGTCCGTCGCGTTCTGCGAGATGTGGCGGCCGCTGTTGTAGCGCAGGTACATCGGTTCGGCGGCGAGGTGTTCCTGCGCCCATTCGACAAACGAGGGGTGCGCGCCCTGCAGCCACTGCCGGTCGTGCATGCACAGGCCGTGGATGAACAGCAGGTTGCAGGCGGCGTCGTCGCGTGGAGCCGGGCGGCGCAACTGCATCTCCAGCGCCAGCGGGTTCTGCCGTGCTTCGAGCAGGTCGCCGAACACGCCGTTCACGGCGGCGGTCACGGTGAGGATGCGTTCGCTTTCGTCGTCATCGTCGTCGCCGATCACCTGCGCGAGGCCCGCGAGGCCGTTGCCGGCGAGGTCGAAGGTGGCGCGGACGAGGCCGTAGACGCCATCGGCGTAGGCCGTTGCGGCGCGGTTGCCGAGCGTGGCATGCACGCTGTCACGCACCGAGGCGTGCACATCGCGGCTGAGGGTGACGACCTGGCCGCCCAGGTGGGCGCCCAGCGAAAGCAGGCCGGTGGCAAAGCGTGTGCTGCGGCGGATCATGGCGCTGTTCCTGTGCAAACGAAAAAGGGGCCGGCGTGAACATCCTGATCAGGAGATGTTCACGCCGGCCTCCTCGCGAAGATATGGCCCGACTGCCGGGTTCTCTGCGTCAGCGCGTGCCGAAGACGACCATGGTCTTGCCTTTCACCGAGATCAGGCCCTGCTCCTCCAGCGACTTGAGGACGCGGCCGACCATCTCGCGCGAGCAGCCGACGATGCGGCCGATCTCCTGGCGGGTGATCTTGATCTGCATGCCGTCCGGGTGGGTCATGGCATCCGGCTGCTTGGTCAGCTCCAGCAAGGTGCGTGCGACGCGTCCGGTGACGTCGAGGAAGGCGAGGTCGCCGACCTTGCGGGTCGTCGCGCGCAGACGCCCGGCGATCTGCGCCGAGAGCGCGAACATGATGTCCGCGTCATCACGTGCCAGTTCCTTGAACTTGGAGTAACTGACCTCGGCGACTTCGCACTCGGTCTTGGCCTTGACCCAGGCCGAGCGGTTGGAGTCCTTCTCGAACAGGCCCATCTCGCCGAAGAAGTCGCCTTCGTTGAGGTAGGCGACGATCATCTCGCGGCCTTCGTTGTCCTCGATAACCACCGTTACCGAGCCGTTGAGGATGTAGTAGAGCGCGTCGGACTCGTCGCCCGCGTAAATGATGGTGCTCTTGGCCGGGTACTTGCGCCGGTGGCAGTGCACCAGGAACTTGTCGATGTTCGGGAAGAACTTGCTGGCAGCCACCGTACTCATGTGCCGTATATCCTGTTCTGGAGCTTGTTGTTCTGAGTGGAAAGCCTGCGCCGGAAGGGGTCATCGACCGCCCGCGTTTCTTATCGGCCAGTTGCCCCCGGGGTGTCAAGCAACCACGCCGGTTGCGCGCCGGTTCGCATCTGAATCGTGAAGCAGCCCATGTTCTGGCCGCGCGCGGCCCTGTGCTACGCTCCGCGGCCTTTGCCGGGGTGGTCCCGGGGCGAGGTCGAGATGAAAGCCGTCGTGCGTTGGGAAGGCGAAGCGAAATTCCGGGGCATCCCCGCCAGTGGCCATGAACTGTTGATGGACGGCCCGCCGGATATCGGTGGCGTCAACGCCGGGCCGCGGCCGATGGAGATGCTGCTGCTGGGCGTAGGCGGCTGCTCGAGCATTGATGTGGTCTACATCCTGAAAAAGGCTCGTCAGGACGTGACCGGCTGCGAGGTGGAACTGACGGCCGAGCGTGCACCGGAGCCGCCGCAGGTGTTCACCCGGCTGCACCTGCATTTCGTGGTTACCGGGCGCGGGCTGAAGGAGAACCAGGTGAAGCGGGCCGTCGAGTTGTCGGCGGAAAAATATTGTTCCGCCTCGATCATGGTCGGCCGCAGCGGTGCGGAAGTGACGCACAGCTACGAGATGCATGAGGCCCGGTAGCGGTCGTTTCCGGGGTGGTTCCGAGCGGCAATGCCCTCTCCCCCGGCCCCTCCCCCAAAGGGGGAGGGGAGTACAGGTCCGTGCCTCCAGGGGGAGACAGCGGAAACCAGGGGGAGACAGCGGAAACCGAAACATGCTCCGGGCAGAGGAGCGCAGCGAGTTCCTCAGGAAGAGGAGGGCAATTCCTTCGTCCGGAAGAGGAGGGCAATTCCTTCGCCCGGAAGAGGTGAGCAATTCCTTCGCCCGGGAGAGGTGAGCAATTCCTTCGCCCGGAAGAGGTGAGCGGCAGGCGGCAGTGAGGATGGATCGGTAACGTCAGCCGGCAGCGCGGGATTCTCAGCCCCTCTCCCGCAAGCGGGAGCCGGCAGGACGGGACTTTTATTAGCCCCTCTCCCGCTTGCGGGAGAGGGGTTGGGGAGAGGGCCGCGTAGCTGCCAGGCCGCTACAGCCTATAGGTTGTAGCCGTCATCACCCGCGCCATCGACTGCATCAGCCTGCGCACCGGGAGCGGCAGCGGCGCGGCACCGGCGGCGC
Organism: Gammaproteobacteria bacterium; assembly: GCA_046566505.1. Taxonomy (GTDB): domain Bacteria; phylum Pseudomonadota; class Gammaproteobacteria; order Pseudomonadales; family JADFDG01; genus JADFDG01. The sequence continues at coordinate 30,358 of JBKHWN010000004.1, read as the reverse complement.
GCGCCATGTCCGCATGTTTCTGCTCGTCGATGCGCATCTGGTCCAGCACGGCCTGCGAGCGGGCGTCGCCCTCCGGCAATCGTCCGAGATGACCTTCCAGGTGGCGCACCACCTGCTTCTCGGTTTCCTCGACGAAGCCGAGGCTCCACTGGTCGCCGGCGGCGCCCGCCGCGGCGCCGACCGCAAACGACAATCCGTAGAACACCGGGTTGAACAGGCTGGGCCCCGAATCCAGTTCGCGCAGGCGTTGCTCGCACCAGGCCAGGTGGTCTTCCTCTTCGCGCGCCGCCTGGTCCATCGCCTCGCGCACATCCGGCAGTCGTGCCGTCAGCGCCTGCCCGGCATAGAGCGCCTGCGCGCAGACTTCCCCGGTGTGGTTGATGCGCATCAGGCCGGCCGCGTGGCGACGCGAGGACTCGTCCAGCGTGCCCGCCGGCTGCCCGCCTGCCGGTGACGGGCGGGTTGCCGTTGCCCCGCCGGGCACCAGCGTGCGCAGGGCCTGGTCGACCTGCAGCACGAGGCGGTCGATAGGGGAGTGCTGGCGGGTTCGTGTCATGACGGGAAACTCCCGGGTGTGTCGTCTGGACGACGACTGTGCGGTCGTGAGGGTTTTCGCCGGGACGGCTCAGCCCGGCGGCCAGCCCAGCCGGCGCCCGCCGAGCAGGTGGAAATGCAGGTGGTACACGGTCTGGCCACCGTGGACATTGGTGTTGGCGACCAGCCGGAAGCCGTCGCTGGCGATGCCCAGGTCGCGCGCAACCTTCGCTGCCGTCATCAGCAGATGGCCGGCCAGTGGGCGGTCAGTATCTTCCAGCGCGTCGAGGTTGGTGACGTGCTTCTTCGGGATCAGCAGCACATGGGTCGGCGCCTGCGGGGCAATGTCGCGGAAGGCCAGGCAGTGCTCGTCCTCGTGCACGACATCCGGCGTGATCTCGCCGGCAGCCATCCGGCAGAAGAGGCAATCCATCGTGTGACTCCAGGAGGCAAAGGAGGGAAAAGGTGCCGGAGTGTCTTATCCTTGCCCGCTCCGGCCCGGGCAAGGATAAGACACTCCGTGGCCCTGTCGCTGCGCAAAATCATGCTGAACAGACACCCCGATGCCTGACCTGAAGGATCTGCAACTGACCCTCGATGCCGGCGTGCCCCTGCTGGTAATCGAGAGTTGGGAGGAAGACCGCATGCTCGACCTGGTACGCAGGGTCGGGTTTTCGCGCGGCCTGCCGGTGTGGGGCTGGACGTTGACCGATGGCCTGCGCCGTCTGGAGATCGAGGGCGCCGCAGCCCGCAAGGACCTGCACGACCCGAAGGAGGCACTGCGTTACGTGCGTGCGCAGAACGACTACGGCCTGTTCGTGTTCTGCGACCTGCATCCCTTCCTGCGCGACGATCCGGAGATCGTCCGCCTGATCAAGGACATTGCGCTGGCGCATGCGCGTGTGCCGCACACGCTGATGCTGCTCAGCCACGCGCTGGAACTGCCACCGGAACTGCAGCGCCACGCGTCACGGTTTCGCCTGTCGCTGCCCGGCGATGCCCAGCTCACGGCGATCGTGCGCGAGGAGGCCGCTGACTGGTCGCGCCGCAACAACGGGCAGCGGGTGCGCACCGATGCCAAATCGCTGGATGCCCTGGTGCGCAGCCTGCGCGGGATGACGACGGCGGACGCGCGTCGGCTGGTGCGCGGCGCGATCATCGACGACGGGGCGATCACCGACAGCGATGTCCCTGCGGTCAACCGGGCCAAGGTGGACCTGCTCGCGCGCGGCGGCGTGCTCGGGTTCGAGTACGACACGGCGGATTTCGCCAACGTCGCCGGCCTGGCGCGACTGAAAGCCTGGCTGGCCCAGCGCAAGACGGTTTTCTTCGGCGGGCAGGACGCGAAGATCGACGCACCGCGCGGCATCCTGCTCACCGGCGTGCAGGGTGCCGGCAAGAGCCTGGCGGCGAGAGCCGTTGCCGGCAACTGGGGGCTGCCGCTGCTGCGCTTTGATTTCGGCGCGCTGTACAACAAGTTCCACGGCGAAACCGAGCGCAACCTGCGTGAATCACTGAAGGTGGCCGAGACGGTGGCGCCCTGCGTGCTGTGGATGGACGAGATCGAGAAAGGCATCGCGGTCGGCGACCATGACGGCGGTACGTCGCGGCGCGTGCTGGGCACGCTGCTGACCTGGATGGCCGAGCGCAAGTCGCCGGTGTTCGTGGTGGCGACCGCCAACGACATCGCCCGGTTGCCGGCAGAACTGGTGCGCAAGGGACGTTTCGACGAGGTTTTCTTTGTCGACCTGCCGTCCGCCGCCATGCGCGCGGAGATCTTCCGCATTCATCTGGTGCGGCGCGGGCAGGACGTCGCGCTGTTCGACCTGTCGCGACTGGCCGAGGTCAGTGACGGCCATACCGGTGCCGAGATCGAGCAGGCCGTGGTGTCCGCGCTCTACGGCGCGCTGGCACGGCAGCAGCCGCTGACCACGACGCACCTGGTGAACGCCGTCGAACAGACGCGCCCGCTGTCGGTGACCATGGCCGAACAGGTCCAGGCGGTGCGCGACTGGGCGCGCGAACGCGCGGTGTCGGCGGACTGATGTATCCCGTTTCCCCGGAATTGCAGGCGCTGCCGGCCAGCCTCTCGGCGGCCTGGATCAGCGACGCGCTGGCGACCGTGCAGGCGGCTTACGGCATTGCCCCCGATGACCTGATCACGCAGGCCGGCATCGATCCGGAGTCGTTGGCCACGCCGACCGCGCTGGTGCCGCTGATCGACGTGGTGCGCCTGTTCACCGTCGTGCTGGCGCGCACCGGTGACCGCACGTTCGGCCTGGTGCTCGGCAGCCATGCGCAGGTGCGCAGTTACCCGGTGCTCGGCTACGTGATCATGGGCAGCGCGACGCTGGGCGATGCGGTCAATCGTTTGCTGCGTTTCGAACGCATCGTCGGCGACATCGGTCGCGCGTCGGTGGAAGATGCCGGCGAGAACATGTTGTTGCTGCGCTGGGATTGCCCGTTCCCGCCGGTCTACGCGCGGTACCTGAGTGACGCCGCGGTCGCCGGCTGGGTGGCGATCGCGCGCGCGGTGCTGGGCGAGCCGCGCAGCCCGCACGAGGTCCGCTTCGCCTACCCGGAACCACCGGCCAGCGAGCGGGTGGCCTACGAGTCGTTCTTCGGTTGCCCCGTGGTGTTCGATGCGCCGCATACCGGCCTGTTGCTGCCGAGCGAATCGCTGGACCTGCCCTTGCGTTCGGCCGACCCGGCGTTGCGCGGCATCATGGAAACGCATGCTGCGCAGTTGCTGGCGGATTTCCCCTCGGGAATGAACCTGGCGAACGAAGTGCGAAGCGCGGTTTATGGCCGCTTGTCGGCGGGTGACCCGGACGTGGAAACCATTGCCGCGGCACTGGAGATGACGCCGCGCGTGCTGCAGGCGCGCCTGCGCAAGGCGAACCTGACGTTCAGCGACCTGGTCGACGACGTGCGCCGTTCGCTGGCCGCCGTGCTGGTGGCGGACGAGCGACTGTCACTGGTCAACGTGGCGATGTTGCTGGGTTTTGCCGAGCAGAGTTCGTTCACGCGGGCCTTCCGGCGCTGGTACGGCGTGGCGCCGGGCGAATTCCGGCGCCGGCAGTAAAGCCGCCGGGATTCACTTGCCGGCGTAGAGGCTGAGCGTCGCGCGCAACTCGTTGAGATCCAGTGGCTTGGCCATGTGCGCGTCCATGCCGGCTTCGCGGCAGCGCTCCTTGATTTCCTGCAGGATGTGCGCGGACAGCGCGATGACCGGCGTGTGCCGGCGTGCATGGTCGCGCTCCCAGGCACGGATGCGCCGCGTCGCCTCGTAGCCGTTGACGACCGGCATCTCGCAATCCATCAGCACCAGGTCGTAGCGGTGGTGCTGCACGGCATCGATGGCTTCCTGCCCGTTGCTCGCGGTGTCACTGCCGACGCCCAGCTTGGCGAGCATGCCGCGTATCACCTTCTGGCTCAGCGCGTTGTCCTCGACCACCAGCACGCGCATGCGCGCCGGCAGGGGCCGGGCGGCGTCGTCCTCCGGGTCGAAGGATTCCCGGCGCGTGAATTCCTCGGCGAGCACCGCCTGCAGCGTGCGCCCCGCCACCGGCTTGGTCAGCACGCGGCGGATACCGACATCCCGGGCCATGGTGTCGGTGGGCGCGATGTTCAGGCCGGTGAGCATCACGATGATCGCGTCGTTGCGGATCAGCGGGTCTTCCTTGATGCGCGCGGCCAGTTGCAGCCCGCTCATGCCGGGCATGTTGTGGTCGACGATGACGGCGTCGAACGGCTCGCCAAGGTTGGCCTGCGAGCGGGCCATGGCCAGTGCCTCCTGCCCGTTGTCGGCGACTGTCACCTGCATGCCCCACTGCGTCGCCTGGGTCTGCAGGATGCGGCGCACGGCCGCGTTGTCGTCGACGGCGAGCAGGCGCTTGCCATCGAGGATGCCGGTGTCCACGGCCACGGATTCGTGCGCCGGGGCTTCCGGCAGCGGCAGCGTGATCCAGAAGGTACTGCCGCGGCGCTCTTCGCTGGTGGCGCCGATGTGGCCGCCCATCCGCTCCACCAACTGGCGGGCGATCACCAGCCCCAGCCCCTGGTTGGCCGAGTCGCCGGGTGCGTTGCGGTCGAACAGCGTCGCCAGTTTTTCGCGCGGGATGCCGACGCCCGTGTCGCGTACCTCGATGCGCACGATGTGCGGTTCGCCGGCGGGCATCACATGGACCTGGACTTCGCCGCGGTTGGTCAGGCGCACGGCGTTGCCGAGCAGGTTACACAGCACCTGCCGCAGCCGCGCCGCGTCGCCATTGACGTGCGCCGGCAGGGAGCGATCGATGTCGACCAGCAACTCGATGTGTTTTTCCTCGGCACGCAACTGCACGGTTTCCAGGCTGTCGGCGACCAGTTGCGCGAGGTCGAAATCACCGTGCTGGATGTCGGCCTGCCCGGTATCCAGGCGGGACCAGTCCAGGGTGTCGTTGAGCAGCGTAAGCAGGTTCTCGCCGGCACTGCGGATGGTCAGCATGTATTCGCGCTGGCGCGGCGTGAGCGTGGTGTCGCCGAGCAACTCGGTCATGCCGAGGATGCCGGTGAGCGGCGCACGGGCGTCGTGGCTGAAGCGGTCCAGGACGTCGGCGCGGGCATGTTGCCCGGCGCTCGTCGTGGCGACCTTCAGGCCCTCGGCATAGGCGCTGGCGCGTACCTGCTGTCCCCGCCTGAACAGCAGGCGGGCGATCAGCAGCGCCTCGGCCGTGGCGGCGGCGATGAGCAGGGTTTCCGAGGCCGGCAGGCGCGCAAGCACGCCCCAGTCACCGAAGACGACGAGGCCGCCGCCGATGCCGCTGACCAGTCGCGCCGTGATGTAGGCCGGGGCATCCCGGCAGCCGGCGCGCCAGGCCATGGCGGCTGCCGCCAGCGTGGCCGCCATGGTGAGCGCGGCCAGGGAGGTGTAGGCCTGGCCCAGCAGTCCTGCGTCGATCCAGGGGGTCACCGCCAGGCAGCCGCTGCCGGCGATGAACAGGTAACCCAGTGCCCGGTCGAACACCGGCAGCCGGACCCGGGTTTCCAGGAAGACGCGCGCGAACTGCAGCCCGGTGATGGTCGCGGCGACCGCTGCCGCCGACTCCAGCAGTGGCTGCAGTCCCGGCTGGCGCAGCAGCAGGACGCCGAGATAGCCCTCGCGGGCGAACAGGAACAGGACGACCGAGAACAGGCTCAGCAGGTACCAGGCGTGGGCCTCCCGGCCGCCGCCGCTCCTGACCATGGCAATCAGGGCGGCGATCGACAGCAGCACGCCCAGGAACACCCCGGTCAGCATGCGGCCGCGGTCGCGTTTCAGGGCGAAGGCTTCCGGGGACTGCGCGTTCAGCGAGAAGTCCACGGCAAGATCCGACCTCACGCGGAACCACAGCGTCCGGGTGGTATCGCGCGGAATGTCGACGGTGAACAGGAAGGTGTTGTGCGCGTAGTCCCCGATGACCCGGTGGCTGCCGGTGCCGGCGTTGACCACCCCGTAGCTGCCGTCCGGCGCCGGGCGGTAAAACTCGATGCTGCCCAGTGTCGGGTGCGGTATTTCCAGCAGCAGCGTGACGTCGGTATCGAGGGTGTTCTGCAGCGCAACGCGGAACCACCAGGCCGACCGGCTGTAGCCGAAGTGCAGGGATTCGCGCTCCGCGACGGTGAAGTGCTGCTGGGGCAGGCGGCTCACCTGCCCGAAGGTCAATCCGCCGTCCCGGTCTTCATGCCAGGCAACGTAGAAGCCGAGCGAGACGGGGTTGTCGGTGTCCAGGATCGGGTAGGGCGGGGCATATTCGCCGGCACCGGCCGGCCCGGACAGGCCGGTCAGCAATAACAGGATGAATGCGAGGAGTCTGCCGGCGAGCGGCAGCTCAGCCCGCATGGTCTGTGCCGGACGTCTTGGCAGCAGGCGGCGGCGTCCGCTTCAGGGTCAGTGCCCTCAGGCCGGCCTCGTTCAGCAGGTAGGCGCCGATTTCGCAGCGGCGTCCGCCATCACAGGTGACCACATAGGTGAATGCCTTCTCGAGGTCGCGGATCTCGCGGCGCAGTTCCGGCAGCGGCACGTTGCGTGCGTGCGGCAGGTGGTCGTGGCGGAACTCCAGCGGCAGGCGGACGTCGAGCAGGACGATGCCTTCGTCGGCCTCGTCCATCATCTTCTCGTACTGCGCTTCGGTGACCGACTGGATGACCGGTTCCTTCAGCAGTTTGAGGAAGCTCTCCTTGTCCAGCGACATGAGCACGCCGTCGGTGGTCATGGTGATGGTGGCGTTGCGCGGGGCGTCACCGATCAGTGCGTCCTCGCCGAAGCAGTCGCCGCTTTTCAGCGCCGCCAGCGTCTTCTGGTTCGGCCCGTGCCCGCGGGTGACCAGCGCGCGTCCCTCCTTGATCACGTAGAACGTGTCGCCGGCATCGCCCTCCTTGATGACGACGTCGCCAAGATGGGCCTCTTTCTCCTGGAAACGCGCGAAGAGTTGCTGGATGTTGGCCGGCGGTACCGACGCGAACAGGTCAGAGGTGAGCAGCGCCTCCATCCAGTCGGTGTTCTGGTGCTCGTCCTCGTCATCCTCGCCCATCGATTCCGCTGCCTGGCTCCAGGTCAGCACGAGGTCGAGGTGGTCCCGGTCGATGCTGACCACCAGGCAGTCGGTCGCGGTGATGGCAGAAACGCGATGCTCCGGATAGTTGTCCAGGGCGAGGTAGTTTTCCGCGTCGTCGGCGGCGAGCGGGCGCACCACGAACGCGGCGTCGGCCAGATCGACGGTACCCGACAGCAGGAAATGGCAACGACTGTCCGCCTGGCCGCGCTTGAACAGGACCTTGCCCTTGCCCAGGTGCTCGGCGCCGAGACGCGGCAGCAAGTCGCGCAGGTGGGCATCGGAGAGCGTGTCGAACGGCGTGAATTCCTTCAGGCGCTCGATGTCGATAGCCGGGGCTTGTGCAGTCATCAGGCGTCCTGTTGATGGGTCACTGGCGGTCTGGCGGGCCGCCGATTATGGCAAAGGTCGTCCCGTCCTGTGTAGGCGCGTTGCCCGGTGCGCCTAAAGGCCGCGGGCGATGGCCCGCCAGCCGATGTCCGTGCGGTGGCATTCGCCGGCCCAGGTGACCTTCGCGGCGAGGGCATAGGCCCGGCGCTGGGCATCGGCAATGGTGTCGCCCAGTGCTGTGGCGCACAGCACGCGGCCGCCGTTGGTCACGACCTGCCCGTCGACGAGTTTTGTCCCGGCGTGGAAGACCTTCCCGCCGGCGCTTTCTGTCTGCGGCAGCCCGGAAATGACATCGCCCTTGCGCACATCGCCCGGGTAGCCACCGGCCGCCATCACCACGCCCACGGATGGCCGCGCATCCCACTCGGCCTGCGTGTCGCCGAGCTTGCCGCCGATGCCGGCGATCACCAGCGACACCAGCGAACTGCGCAGGCGCAGCATGATCGGCTGCGTTTCCGGATCGCCGAAGCGGCAGTTGAACTCGATCACCTTCGGCGCGCCGTCCTTCGTGATCATCAGCCCGGCGTAGAGGAAGCCCGTGTAGGTGTTGTTCTCGGCCGCCATGCCGCGCACGGTCGGCTCGATCACCTCGCGCATGATGCGCGCGTGCACATCCGGGGTGACCACCGGCGCCGGCGAATAGGCGCCCATACCGCCGGTGTTCGGGCCGGTGTCGCCGTCGCCGATGCGCTTGTGGTCCTGGCTGGTGGCCATCGGCAGCGCGTGCTCGCCGTCGACCATCACGATGAAACTCGCTTCCTCGCCGTCGAGGAATTCCTCGATCACCACCCGGCTGCCGGCAGCGCCGAAGGCGTTGCCCGACAGCATGTCGGTGACGGCTTCTTCGGCTTCCGCGAGCGTCATCGCCACGATCACGCCCTTGCCGGCGGCCAGGCCGTCGGCCTTCACCACGATGGGCGCGCCTTTCTGGCGCAGGTAGGCCAGTGCCGCGTCGGTGTGGGTGAAGACTTCGTATTCCGCCGTTGGAATCTTGTGGCGGGCGAGGAAGTCCTTGGCAAAGGCCTTGGAACCTTCCAGTTGCGCGGCTTTTGCCGTCGGGCCCCAGATCGGTTGCGCGGCGGCGTGGAAGGCATCGACCACGCCGTTCACCAGCGGCGCTTCCGGCCCGACGATCGTCAGTTGCACATGCTCGCGCGCGAAGGCGACCAGCGCGTCGTTGTCGAGGATGTCGAGCGCGACGTTCTCGCACTTCGGCTCAATGGCCGTGCCGGCGTTGCCGGGCGCGACGTAGACCTTGCTGATGTGGTCGTCCTGCGCGCACTTCCATGCCAGCGCGTGTTCGCGACCGCCGGAACCGAGGATGAGGATTTTCATAAGCGATCTCTATTCACGGTTGATCAGGTGGATTATCGGATTCGACCGGCGGCCAACGGCCTTCCTTCGAACGCTTTTCGTACCAGCGATACATCATGGCGTCATCGGCAGAATACTCACCGCGGGCGGACTTCCAGACCAGTGCCGGATGCCGGTCGCGCAGTGATTCCAGTGCGTTCTGTGCCATTTGTGGCGAAACCTTTTTTCCCACGATATTGCCGTAATAGCGCAGTGCATCGGCATCGTAGGGGCGAAAGCGGGAACCCAGTTCCAGCAAGCGCGCGAGGACCGCGCGCTGTATGGGTCTCAGGGAAAGAAATTCCGATTCCATCTGCGCTTCATCATCATCCTGCCGCCGACGTGCCGCTTCGGCGACCCGCAACTCGAACCGCTGCGATGTGTCGGCCAGCGGGTTGAGCGCCTCGCCGACCGCATTGATGAAGAACTGCGGACGATGCCCGAACAGGCGGAATGCGTCGTTCAGAGCCGGTCTGTCGACCGGGGAGAGGGCCGGGCGCTGCTGCTCGATGCGATGTGCCATGAACTCAACGAAGTCCTCGCCGAGTGCGGACAAACGGTGGATTTGTGAACCATAGAACGGCGCGCCATTCGTGTTTACCAGTCGCAGCAGCTTGTCGCGGTCGGAGCCTGACATGACCAGCATCAGGTTCACGTCGCCGGGCGCATTCAACTGGTCTCGGGCGGACTTCAGCGCAGCCATCGCGGCTTCGCCGGCCTCGCTGACCAGTGCGTGTTGCGCTTCGTCGATGATGAGCGCGACGGGTGCTTTCGTGGTTTGCAGCAGGGCACGCAGCGCATCGACGAGCGTGGCGCCGTCTATTTGCCCGATACGACTCGTATCGAACCGCAGGCCACCCGGGAGTTCGATGCTGTCCAGTCCGGTGGCACGGGCGGCCTTGGCGACGAGCCCCAGGCGGGCGCGCAATTCCCGGCCAATGGCGTCGGCAATGAGGCCAGCCGGGTCGCGTCGGGTGTCGGCCCACAAGTCCACATAGACGACCACAATCCCTTGTTGTTCCAGGGCCGGTTTCAAGTCCTGCTGCAGGAAGGTGGACTTGCCGGTCCGGCGGGGGGCTGCCAGGAACAGGCCGTTGTGGGCGTCGCTGAAGAGGCCTCGCCCGCGGAGGGCTTCGGCCAGATCCTGGGCGAGGGCGGGGCGGGGGTAATGCTCCATGCTTTTATCCCCAATTATCGGCGGAGCGATAATTTATCTGATTCGGGATAAAAGGCAATAAAAGGCTGCCCACGACCTTTCAGGACCAGGATTTGCGGGGGGCGGCGTGGCCGTCGCGGTGGGTCCCTCACCCCAACCCCTCACCCCGTCCCTCTCCCCGCTGGCGGGGAGAGGGTGGCGCGCAGCGCCGGGAGAGGGGCTTCAGGCATCAATGCCGGAAATGCCGCATCCCCGTGAACACCATTGCCATGCCGGCTTCGTCGGCGGCGGCGATCACCTCGGCGTCGCGCATCGAGCCGCCCGGCTGGATGACGCAGGCAATCCCCACCTTCGCCGCGTTGTCGATGCCGTCGCGGAACGGGAAGAAAGCGTCCGAGGCCATCACCGCGCCTTTGACTTCCAGCCCGGCGTGCTCGGCCTTGATGGCCGCGATGCGCGCAGAGTTGACGCGACTCATCTGGCCGGCGCCGACGCCGATGGTCTGGCGCTGCTTCGCGTAGACGATGGCGTTGGACTTCACGAACTTCGCCACTTTCCAGGCGAAGATGAGGTCGTGCATTTCCGCTTCAGTCGGCGCGCGTTTCGTGACCACCTTGAGGTCGGCCTCCTTGATCATGCCGATGTCGAGGTCCTGCACCAGCAGGCCGCCGTTGACACGCTTGAAGTCGAACTGCGCCGCGCGCCCGGCCGGCCACTCGCCGCATTCCAGCACGCGGACGTTCTGCTTGGCCTTGGTGATTTCCAGCGCGGCCGGCGAGATCGACGGCGCGATGATCACCTCGACGAACTGGCGGTCGACGATCATCTGCGCCGTGGCGGCGTCGAGCTCGCGGTTGAAGGCGATGATGCCGCCGAAGGCGGACTCGGAGTCCGTCGCGTAGGCGAGGTCATAGGCTCTGGCGATGCCGCCTTCGTTTTCCGGCACCACCGCGACGCCGCAGGGGTTGGCGTGCTTGACGATCACGCAGGCCGGCTTGACGAACGATTTCACGCACTCGAGCGCGGCGTCGGTGTCGGCGATGTTGTTGTAGCTGAGCTCCTTGCCCTGCAACTGCTTCGCGGTCGACACCGACGCTTCCGGCGCCTGCGCGGCGACGTAGAACGCGCTGCGCTGGTGCGGGTTTTCGCCGTAGCGCATGTCCTGCGCCTTGAGGTACTGCAGGTTGAAGGTGCGCGAGAACACTTCGCGTTCCGGGGCGCCGTGTGTTTGATAGGCCTTCGCCGGTTCGATCGCGCCCAGCCAGTTGGCGATCATGCCGTCGTAGGCTGCGGTGTGTTCGAAGGCCTTCACCGCGAGGTCGAAGCGCAGCGCGGTGGTGAGCGCGCCGGCGTGGGCGTCCATGTCGGCCAGCACCCGCGCGTAGTCGGCGGTGTTGACCACGATGCCGACGTGCGCGTGGTTCTTGGCGGCGGAGCGCACCATGGTCGGGCCGCCGATGTCGATATTCTCGATGGCGTCTTCCAGCGTGCAGCCGGGCTTCGCGACGGTGGCGGCAAACGGGTACAGGTTCACCACCACCAGGTCGATGCCGCGGATGCCGTGCTGCTGCATGACCGCGTCGTCCTGCCCTCGCCGGCCGAGGATGCCGCCGTGCACTTTCGGGTGCAGCGTCTTCACGCGACCGTCCATCATTTCCGGAAAGCCGGTGTACTCGCTCACCTCGGTGACGGCGATACCGTTGTCCTTCACCAGTTTGTAGGTGCCGCCGGTGGACAGCAGCGTGACGCCGCGCTGCACCAGTTCGCGGGCGAAATCGACGATGCCGTTCTTGTCGGAAACGGAGAGCAGGGCGGTTTTAACGGGGCGTGACATGCGGTGGTGGCTCCTTGGATCCGGCGGTTTGGTGTATTCCCCTCACCCCAACCCCTCTCCCCGGAGGGGCGAGGGGCTTTCCGTATCGCGCTCTGCCCGGCGGGCGAGGTTGCGGTATTACCCCTCTCCCCTTCGGGGAGAGGGGCAGGGGAGAGGGGCGATGCAATCAGATCAACTTGTACTGCTTGAGTTTCTTGCGCAGCGTGCCGCGGTTCAGGCCCAGCACGATGGCGGCCTGTGTCTGGTTGCTGCGCGTGTACTCCAGCACGCGCGCCAGCAGCGGCGCCTCGATTTCGGCCAGCACCATGTCGTAGACGCCGGTAACGTCTTCCTCGCCGAGTTGCCGAAAATAATTGGCCACCGCCTGGTCCACCGCGTCGCGCAGCGTCTGGGTGCCGGCGGTGACGGCCAGGTGTGGCTTGTCCTGGGTCGGGTTGAGGGTATGCAGGGCGGCGGTACTCATGCGGCCATAGGCTCCGGTAGGGGACGATCAGCAAAAAAGGCGTCGATCATCGCGTGTTGTTGCACGGCGGTTTCCGCCGCATTGAAGGCGCCGCGCCGGGCTTCCCAGCCCGGTCGCTCGCCGAGATACCAGCCGACGTGCTTGCGCGCGATGCGCACACCCTGGTGCTCGCCGTAGTGGCAGTAGAGGGCTTCCAGGTGCCGGTGCAGGGTGGCGCACACTTCGTCGGCCGTGGGTGGCGGCAGGGTCTCCCCCGTCGCCAGGAAATGGTTGGTCTCGCGGAAGATCCAGGGGTTGCCCTGGGCGGCGCGGCCGATCATCACCGCATCGGCGCCGGTCCGGTCGAGCACCGCCCTTGCCTGCTGCGGCGTGGTGATGTCGCCGTTGGCCACCAGGGGTATGCGGATCGCCTGCCGGATCGCCGCGATCGTGTCGTATTCGGCGTGGCCGTTGAACCGGCAGGCCCGCGTGCGGCCATGCACCGTGAGCGCCGCGATGCCGCAGTCTTCCGCGATGCGGGCAATCGTTACCGCGTTGCGCTGCTGCGGCGACCAGCCGGTACGGATTTTCAGGGTGACCGGCACGTCCACCGCGGCAACCACCGTGCGCAGGATGTCGGCCACCAGCGCTTCGTCACGCAGCAGCGCCGAGCCGGCGGCCTTGCTGCAGACCTTCTTTGCCGGGCAACCCATGTTGATGTCGATGATCTGCGCGCCCGCGTCCACGCTGCGTCGTGCGGCATCGGCGAGCATGGCCGGTTCGGCGCCGGCAATCTGCACGGCACGCGGTTCCGGCTCGTCGGCATGCACCCGGCGCTGCCGTGATTTCGTCGTGTGCCACAGCGCGCTGTTCGCGGTCAGCATCTCGCCGAACACCAGCCCTGCACCCAGTCCCCGGCACAACTGCCGGAACGGCAGGTCGGTCACGCCCACCATGGGCGCGAGCACGACGCGGCTGTCGAGTGCGTAGGGTCCGATGTGCATGCGGGTCTTCGGGTTTCCGGAGGAAAAAGCACCTTGCCCGGCGCATGGCGATGCGTCGGTGTCGATGCGGCGGCTGTTGGTTTTAACTTCCCGCTGCCGGCCCGCACGGGGCCCGGCTGCTCAAAGAGTGAGCAATGATAGCGACGAGGGCGGGCAGGTTGAAGCCGCACCGGGAAGAAAAAAGGCTTGCCAATCTTCCCGGTGGCTGTTCACGACGACGCAGGCGGCAGCAGCCTCATGGCGTAACCGGCGGCCTCCGGACCCGGATCAACGAGTTCGAGTGTCAGGTGCACGGGCGTATCGGGCGGCATGCTGTCTGCCCCGGCCAGTTCGCCGCCAAGGTACTCGGCCGGTTCGAACACGCGGCCGGCGATCGTGTTGCCGCGCACGTCGTTGAAACTCAACTCCAGCCTCGGGAACGGCTGCGCGAACGGCGCGCGGTTGTAGACGATGGCATCGACGATCAGCGCCTGCGCGATGGTCGGGTGGCTGCGCACGACGAGGTTTGCACCCTGGATGCGTGTGATGTCGCTGCTTTCGGGCAGCGTGCAGCCCAGTGCATCGCAGGCTGCCGCGTAGACGCCGCGCCAGGAATCCTCGCGCGCGAGCGTGTCGAAGTTGTACACGAGGTACTGACCGCCGAGCAGCAGCAGGAACACGCCGGTGAGCATGGTCCAGACCGCGTCGCGCGCCCAGGACACCTCATGCGTCATCACGGCTTCGGAGAAATCGTCGCTGTCCGTCGAACGCAGGTTGACCTCGCGGGTCGAGAGGTTGTCGTCGTTCAGGAAGTCGAACTCGTCTGCCGGGGACTCGTGTGGACTGCCGGGGCTTCCGGCGTGGGTGTCGCCGCGGGCGATGGCATCCAGGCGGCGCTCGATGTCGGAACGCGGCTGCACGCCGGTTCGCTCCGCCATCGACAACTTGTCTGCCGAGAAGTTGACGAATTTCCGGACGCGGTCGTCCGTTTCGGAACCCTCGCCCTCGCCGAGCAGGGCCTTGGCCCAGGATTCATCGGCGGCGTCTTCACGGTGCAGCCCCGGGTGACCGCTGGTGCTGGCACCGAACGGGTCTTCGTCGGACAGCAGCGAGTCGTCCAGTTCGCCGCCGATGCTGAGGTGCGGCTTGTGGGCCTGCTCGGCGGGGCGGGGTGGTGTCCATTGCGGTTCATCGGCGGGCGCGGCGCGGCGCTGCGTCGCGGCCGGCGGCACCGGGGCTGCGGCTGCTGGTCGCGGGGCAGGCGCACTCGGCCGGGAGGGTGGCGTGTCCTCGAGTTCCCTGAGGATCATGTCGGCCAGGTCGTCGTCGGTCTTGCTGGCCGGGGGTGGCGTACCTTGACGCGGCTGTGTGGCCGCCGGGCGCTGCGGGGCGGTGGCAGACGGTCGGGGCGCGCTGGCGGGCGCGGGCGGCGGGGGGGCGGCCCGGGCGCTCCCCGTGCCGGGAGGCGGCGTGGCTGCCAACGGAACCAGGTGCTGGCTGGCCTGGAAAACCTGCAGGCAGGACCCGCAGCGCACGTTCCCCTTGGCCAGCGCAAGGTGCTGGTCCGTGATCTGGAACTTCACGCCGCAGTGTGGGCACTGGGTCTGGTACTTGTTGTCGGCCATCGCCTGGTCACCGGGGGAGTAAGACCGGGCGATTATGCGCAGGAACAAGGCAGGGCGGCCACTCCCGACCTGTGGCGAGCCGGCCGTGCCGGCGATGAGACCTGTAGCGAGCCGGCCGTGCCGGCGATGAGACCTGTGGCGAGCCGGCCGTGCCGGCGATGAACCGGTGGAAGCAGTCAGCGCCGCCGGCCGGCGAGGCGGACCCAGTCGCCGTCGATGGCCGGCGCGTCCCAGTCGATCCATCCGGCGTAGGCCGCGGCGACCTCGTCGGCCTGTTCGCGCAGGATGCCCGAGAGGGCGAGGCCGCCGCCCGGTTTCACGCAGCCGGCGATGCGCGGGGCTAGCTGCACCAGCGGGCCGGCGAGGATGTTGGCGACGACGAAATCGAAAGCCGCGTTACCGGCCGTTGCATCTGCCTCGAACTCGCGTGGCAGCAGTGCGCGCACGGTGACGTGGTTGCGTCCTGCGTTGTCGCCGGTGGCGATGATCGCCTGCGGGTCGTTGTCGACGCCGACCACTTCGCGGGCGCCCAGCAGCGCCGCCGCGATGGCGAGGATGCCGCTGCCGCAGCCGAAATCGAGTACCCGTTTCCCGGCAAGACCCTGGGCATCCAGCCAGCGCAGGCACAGTGCCGTGGTCTGGTGGGTGCCGGTACCGAAGGCGAGGCCCGGATCCAGGCGCAGGTTCACCGCGTCCGGCTGCGGCGGTTCGGTCCAGCTCGGCACCACCCACAGCCGCTCGCCGAAACGCATCGGCTTGAAGTGTTCCAGCCAGGCGCGCTCCCAGGGCTGGTCGGCCAGGCCCTCGACGCGGAACCCGGGCGGGTTCTCGCCGAAGGCGGTCTGCCAGGCGCTGGCGAACACCGCGCGCAATTCATCCGGATCGAGGTCGCCGGGAAACAGCGCGACGACCACCACGCGGTCCCACAGCGGCGTTTCACCCGGCCCCGGCTCGAGCAGCGGCTGGTCCTGCGCGTCCAGTTCGGTGATCGACAGCGCGTCCAGCGCGTAGAGCAACTCCTCGGCGCTGTCGATGTCCGTGCGCGCGACTTCCAGCGACAACTGCAGCCAGGCACTCACGATTTCAGGCCCAGCTTGGTCTCGAGGTAGTGGATGTCGACGCCGCCGTTCTCGAAGTTCGTGTCGCGGAAGATCTGGTCGCGGTGCAGCGGGATGTTGGTGCGTATGCCGTCGACCACGATCTCGCTGAGCGCGTTGCGCATGCGCCGGAACGCGGTCTGCCGGTCCTCGCCGTAGGCGATGACCTTGCCGATCAGCGAGTCGTAGTTCGGCGGTACCGAGTAGCCGCTGTACACATGCGAGTCGACGCGGATGCCGTTGCCGCCGGGCGCATGGAAATAACTGATCTTGCCGGGGCAGGGCATGAAGGTCGTCGGGTCCTCGGCGTTGATGCGCGCCTCGAACGCGTGGCCGCGCACCACCACGTCCTCCTGGCGGAAGGACAGGCCCATGCCGGAGGCGACGCGCAACTGCTCCTTGACGATGTCAACGCCGGTGATCATCTCGGTGACCGGGTGCTCTACCTGCACGCGGGTGTTCATCTCGATGAAGTAGAAACGCTCGTTCTCGTACAGGAACTCGAAGGTGCCGGCGCCGCGGTAGCCGATATCGATGCACGCCTTCACGCAAGCGGCGTAGACCGCTTCGCGCGCGGCCTGCGGGATATGCGGCGCCGGCGCTTCCTCTACCACCTTCTGGTGGCGGCGCTGCAGCGAGCAGTCGCGGTCCGAGAGGTGCACGGCGTGGCCGGCACCATCGGCCAGCACCTGGATCTCCACGTGGCGCGGATGCTCCAGGAATTTCTCCATGTACACCGTGTCGTCGCTGAACGCCGCTTTTGCTTCCGAGCGGGTGACGAACAGCGAGTTGAGCAGGGCCGCCTCGCTGTGCACCACGCGCATGCCGCGGCCACCGCCGCCGGCAGCGGCCTTGATGATGATCGGGTAGCCGATCTTCTTGGCCACCTCGATGGCGTTTTCCTCGGTCACCGGGCCGCCGGAGCCGGGCACCGTGGGTACGCCGGCCTTCTTCATCGCCTCGATGGCCGACACCTTGTTGCCCATCAGGCGGATGGTTTCCGCACGCGGGCCGATGAACACGAAACCGGAACGCTCGACTGCTTCGGCAAAATCGGCGTTCTCGGCGAGGAAGCCGTAGCCCGGGTGGATGGCCTGGGCGTCGGTGACCTCGGCGGCGCTGATCAGCGCCGGGATGTTCAGGTAACTGTCCTTTGACGCCGCCGGGCCGATGCAGATGGCTTCGTCGGCGAGCCGCACGTGCATCAGGTCACGGTCGGCCTTCGAGTAGACCGCGACGGTGCGGATTCCCATTTCCTTGCACGCGCGCAATATGCGCAGCGCGATTTCGCCACGGTTGGCGATCACGACCTTGTCGAGCATGTGGACCTCGCGGGCGTGAGTGGCGTCAGACGATGGCGAACAGCGGCTGGTCGAATTCGACCGGCTGGCCGTTCTCGACGAGGATGGCCTCGATCACGCCGGCCTTGTCGGCGGTGATCTGGTTCATCATCTTCATGGCCTCGACGATGCAGACCACATCGCCGACCTTCACGTTGCTGCCGACCTCGACGAACGATGGCGAGCCCGGCGATGCCGATCGGTAGAAGGTGCCGACCATCGGTGAACGCAGGGCGTGGCCGCTGCTGCGCGGTGTTTCTGCCGGCGCTGCGGCGGCGGCCGGGGCTGCGGCAGGTGCCGCCGGCGCCGCGGCGGGCGCGGCCATCTGGTAGGTCACCGGGCCGCTGTGCTGGCGGTTGCGGGCGATGCGCACGGTTTCCTCGCCTTCCTTGATCTCCAGTTCATCAATGCCGGATTCCTCCAGCAGTTCGATCAGTTTCTTGACTTTGCGGATATCCATTTCGGGATTGCCTTGTTGACGGGTTGGGTGGAATGACGGGTATCAGTCGGGCGTTTTCAGGCGCTGCATGGCGGCGGTGAGCGCGAGCTCGTAGCCGATGGCGCCCAGGCCGCTGATGACGCCGACGGCGACATCGGAAAAGTAGGAGTGCTGGCGGAACGGCTCGCGGGCATGGACGTTGGACAGGTGCACCTCGATGAACGGGATCTGCACCGCCAGCAGCGCGTCGCGCAGCGCCACCGAGGTATGGGTGAAGGCGGCCGGGTTGATGACGATGAACTCGACACCCTCGCGCTTCGCTTCGTGGATGCGCTCGACCAGTTCGTACTCGGCGTTGCTTTGCAGCGTCATCAGGTGGTGTGACGCTGCCCTGGCGGTGGCCGCCAGGCGGGCGTTGATGTCGGCCAGGGTGTCCGTGCCGTACTTGTCCGGCTCGCGGCTGCCCAGCAGGTTCAGGTTCGGCCCGTGCAGCACCAGGATGGTGGCCATGCCGTGATCTCCGGGGAATTGGGTGGTGACTCTCCGGTCACGAGGGTGGGCCGGAATTGGCAGGGCGCAAGTCTAGGGGCGACGCCGCCGGCTGGGAACGGGGGTCAACACTTGCTTACAAACGGCGGGACGTTCGCTGCAGTGTTACTGCCGGATCAGCGCAGTTTCGGCTCAATTCGCGTTTCAACCCAGGCCAGGAAGCCGGCCGCGTCCAGTTCGCCGAGGATCCGCGCATCGGTCAGTTCGCTGCCGTCGGGGGCGAAAAACAGGATGGCCGGCAGGCCCACGATGTTCCATTGCCCGAGGAAGGCACGGTTGGTGTCGGTGGGGCGGGTGACGTCGGCCTGCAGCACCTCGTAGCCCGCCAGCGCCGCGTGTACCGCCGGGCGGGAGAACACGTCGCGCTCCATGATCTTGCAGGAGATGCACCACTCGGCGAAGAAATCGACCATCACCGGTCGGCCGGCAGCGCGGGCGGCGGCGAGGCGTTCGGCAAGGGCGTCCGGGGTGGCCACCGGCGTGAACAGCGGGCTTTCTGCAGTGGCATTGTCACCGGCCTGCGCGTTGGCGGTGGCCTTGAGGAAGCCCAGCGGCTCAAGGGGGTCTTCCGCGCCGCCGGCCGCGCCGATCAGCAGCGTCGCCCCGTACAGCATCAGCACCAGGCCGACACCCTTGCGGAAGTGCGCCCAGCCGCTGGCTGCGGTGGCCAGTGGTTCCAGCGCCTTCAGGTAGATCGCCGAGACCACCAGCAGCGAACCCCAGAGCGCCAGGATGATCCAGCCCGGCAGCAGCCGTGCCAGCAAGGTGATGGCCACACCCAACAACGCCACCCCGAACAGGGCCTTGACCCCGTTCATCCAGGCCCCTGCCTTCGGCAGCAGCTTGCCACCGGAGGCGCCGATCAGCAGCAGCGGCGCGCCCATGCCCATCGCCAGCGCGAACAGGGCGCTGCCACCCAGCAGCGCATCGCCGGTGCTGCCGATGAACACCAGCGCGCCGGCCAGCGGCGCCGACACGCAGGGCGAAACGATCAGCGCGGAGATTGCCCCCATGACCGCCACCGGCAGCAGGTGCCCGCCTTCCTGCCGTCCGGAAACGGCAGTCAGCCGATCGCGCAGGAACGCCGGCAACTGCAGTTCGTAGAAGCCGAACATGCTGATGGCCAGCAACACGAACAGCAGCGAGAAGACGATCAGCACCGGCGGTGACTGCAGCCACAACTGGATGTTGAACTGGGCGCCGAGGAATCCGACCGCGACGCCCGCGGCGGTGTAGGTCAGGGCCATGCCCAGCACATAGGCCAGCGACAGCGTGAAGCCGCGCCGCGCCGAGATGTGCCGGCCTTCGCCGACGATGATCGACGACAGGATCGGCACCATCGGCAGTACGCAGGGCGTCAGCGCCAGACCGATGCCCAGCAGCAGGAAGGTGCCGACGATGGCCAGGAAAGACGCGTCGCCCAGGAAACGGGCGATGGCGCCAGCGTCGCTGGCGTCTGGCCGGGTGCCGGACGACTGCGTCGCCGGGGCAGCGGCGGGTGGCACCGGCCCGAAGGCCTCGGGCTCCGGGTCCGGCGACATGCCGGTGAAATCCACCGGCCAGGATTCGGTTTCCGGCGGGTAGCAGAGTCCGGCGTCGGCGCAGCCCTGGTAGGTGATTTTCAGCGTCGCCTGCGTGACGCCCGGCTGCACGATGAGCGGCACGCGCACGGCCACGTCCTGGTGGAACACCTCGACGCGGCCGAAGATCTCGTCGTCCTTCAGTTCGCCCTGCGGGGCCTGCGGGCTGCCGAGCAGCTCCATCGCCTGGCCGGCATCGTCCACCACCTTGAACGCGAACTTGTCGCGGTACAGGTAATGGCCGGGCGTCACCTGCCAGTGTGCGGTGAAGCCGTGGTCATCCGACGCCAGCGTCAGCCGGAAGGCTTCCCTGACCGGCAGGAACTCGCTGTCTTTCTCGTCGAAAAAGGCGTGGGCATACGTGCCGAGCAGGACGGTCAGCAGCAGGGCAGTGCGGGTGATCAGGTGGCTCATGCGTTGCATCGTCGTCTCTTGCACAGGCGGTGCAGTGTATCCCCCAGCGGCCTTCGGGAAACCGGTGGATCACTGAATCTGCAGCGAGCACAACGGGACCAGGACTACCCCGTCCCCCACCGCAGTTCCTATATAGTCCTCCTCCCCCAGGAGGTATCGACCATGGACAAGCCGGGCGAAAGCGGTCTGGAGACTTTCCTGCTCGATTCCGCCGAGCGCAGCCGCCGCAACTGGCGGCTGGTGCCGACGGCGCTGGCCGCGCTGGCGGCCGCCTGCCTGTTGCTGGGCTGGTACTGGGGCCGGCCGCCGGCGGCGCCGGATGCCGGCGCACTGGTCCGGGCCGCCGGCGAGCGCGGGCAGGTGCCCGGCGCCGCCAGCACGCTGACGCTGCAGGCCATCGTCCGGACGCTGCTGGAGAAACCCGGCGGCTACCTCGCCAACGACCGGCTGCCGCCGGGCGTGCTGATGGACGACATGCCGTCCTTTGAACTCGGGGCCCTGGTCCACGTCCGCGACATGAGCCGCGCGCTGCGCCGCGACTTCAGCCGCGCGGTGCTGCAGTCCGTCGAGGACCCGGACCTGCTGCGGGCCGAACCCTCGTTCAACTTCCGTCACGACAGCTGGCTGGTGCCCTCGTCCGAGGGGGAGTACCGGGCGGGGGTCGACAGCCTGGACCGTTACTTCCAGCGGCTGACCGATCCTGACGCGCCGGGTGCGTACTTCTTCGCGCGGGCCGACAACCTTGCGCGCTGGCTGGAGGACGTGGGCCAGCGTCTGGACGGGTATGTGCAGAGACTGGGCGCGGCGGTCGAGCAGCGCACGGCACCGCCTGCCGGGCCGGGTGCTGCCGGAAACACCCCGTGGTCGCAGATCGACAACGAATTTTTCGAGGCGCGCGGATACTGCTGGGCGCTCCGCGCGCAGTTGGCGGCGGTGCAGGTCGATTTTTCCGCCACGCTCGCCGAACGAGGCGCGGCGGAAAGCCTGGCCGCCATCATTCGCGAACTGGAAGGCACGCAAAGGCCGATCAGGAGTCCGCTGATCCTGAACGGCAGCGAGTACGGCATGCTGGCCAACCATTCGCTGGTCATGGCCGGTTATGTGGCGCGTGCCCACGCGGGAGTCCTGGTGTTGCGCAGCCAACTGGAAAGGGGCTGAGCCGGCCATGGCGGCCGCGAAGCACGACGCACAATTCCCGCCGGGCATACACGAGGCGCTGGCGAGCCTGGCCGACGGCGACGTGCTGGTCGGCCTGGAGGGCATCGTCGCGGCGTTGCGACCGCAGCGCGGCCTTGCCCCGAATGCCGGCATCGCAGCCCTGTGCCACCTGCTGGAAAGCTACCCGGCGTACCGCACCGCACTGCGCGAAGTGTTGCGTCGCTACCTGGGCGACGGCAGTGCCGCCGGTTTTTATGCCGAGAACGGCATCCTCGCCAACACCGGCTTTTTCACCGAACTGGGCCGCCGTGTCGTTGGCAAGATGCTGCCGCCGCCGCGTGACGACTCGCTGCGCGGCGTGATCGGCATCCTGTTCGACAGCGGTGAGCACGTCGCGTGGCTGGAAGAAACGCCGGCGGAGGACTGGCGCGCGCTGTATGCCGCACTGCATCTGGAGGAAGACACGGCAACCCGTTGGCAGCAGCCGTGGCTGGCCATGCTCGACGGGCTGGACATGCTGTCGGTGCGCATGGCGGCCATCGGCGTCGAACCGGAACTGATGCGGCACTACCGCGTGCCGCGCGATCGACACAATCCTTTCCTCGCCCAGAACACCGAATTGCAGGCCTGGCTGATCGAGGCCCGCACAGCCTTGCTAGAAGGCGACCGTCCGGTGCCGGATACCCGGCAGGTGGACGTGCTGCTCGACCAGTGTGCGAAGGCGGCGGATACCGTGCGCCGTGGCGCGCGTCGTGCCGGCGCCAGCTTCGGCCTGACCTTCCTGCTGCAGCGGCTGGAGCAGTCGCTGGCGCGCATGCGCACGCTGCTCAATCTGGTGGAGACGCACGATGCGGCTGCGGCGGAGACGGCGGATGCGCGCATGGCGTTCGCCGTGGGCCTGCTGGCCGACGAGGGCCGCTCGCACGAGATCCGCACGCACCTGCGCAGCAACAGTGAACTGGTCGCCCTGCAGGTCACCGAGCAGGCCAGCCGCACCGGCGAGCATTACATCAGCAGCACGCGTCGCGAATACCTGGCCATGCTGCGCGCTGCGCTCGGCGCCGGCGCGATCATCGGCGTGATGGCCCTGATCAAGGTGCTGATCGCGCAGTTGCACCTGCCGCCGCTGCTCGAAGCGATCGCCTTCAGCCTCGATTACGGCATCGGCTTCGTGTTGATCTTCATCCTGCACTTCACCGTGGCCACCAAGCAGCCGGCGATGACCGCGCAGACGGTGGCCGCCAGCCTCACCCCGGCGCAGGGCAGCCGCCGGCGGGTCGATGTCGATGCGGTCAGCCTGCTGGTCTCCCGCGTTGCGCGCACGCAATTCATCGCCATCGTCGGCAACGTCGCGCTGGCGATGCCGGTCGCGCTGCTGGCGACCTGGCTGCTGGTCGCCGGGGCAGGCGCGCAGGCGCCGGTGGACAAGGCGTCGGGATTGCTGACGGAACTGCACCCCTGGCACAGCCCGGCGCTCTTCCATGCGGCGATCGCCGGCGTCTGGTTGTTCGTCGCCGGCCTGGTGGCCGGTTATGTCGACAACCTTGCCGCCTACGAGAGGGTGGGAGACCGTGTGCGCCGCGTGCGCTGGCTGGGCCGCCTGCTGGGCATCGAGCGCCGTGCGCGCTTTGCCGACTGGCTCGCGCTCAATATCGGCGGCATCGCCGGCAACTTCTTCTTCGGCGTCATGCTCGGCAGCACCGGCTTCATCGGCCAGATACTCGGCCTGCCGCTCGACATCCGGCACGTAGCCTTCGCCTCGGCGAACCTGTCCATCGCAGTGGTCGGCAGCGACTTCGCGGTACCGGCCGGCATCCTGGCGATTTCCTTTGCCGGTGTGTTGCTGATCGCGGCGGTGAACCTCGCGGTCAGCTTTTCGCTGGCACTCACCGTCGCGCTGCGCGCCCGGGGCCAGCGCATCGAGGACAGTTCGCGCCTGGTTGCAGCCATCGCCCGCCGATTCCGGCAGTCGCCGGCGTCCTTCTTCGTGCCGTCGAGGGACGAGCGTTGAACAGAAGCCACGCCGAAGGTGAGCGATAAATATTTTCTTTCGATCCGATCAAATTTTATCCAATAAACCTTGGTGAGCAATTGTGCTTACGACTTGCGCTGAACGCTTTCTTTTGCCAATACGATATTCCTGATTAATTGAAAAAATGGTTCATATCGTTGGACGAGGTGATGTATGCCAACTAGCATTCGGCCGTTTTTTTGGCTCGATGATCGAGCCAAAGCGAATGAGTTGGAGATGTCATGGACTGTCGTGCGATTTTTCGCATCCTCACCCTCTTCACGTTATTTCTGTTTACTTCCGGGCAATTGGTTGCGGCGGAGAATACGGGCGACAGCCTGCTACCAGATTTCTATGACGACCCCTCGATAAGTACGTCGGCGATAAAGCTGACGGACTATGAATCGAGCTCTGTCGATTACTTTTCAGGGATGCTCGCGCGAACAGCAACGGACTATGTTCTCCCTGGTTCCGGGGGGATGGATCTAAAAGTTCAGCGCAGCTATCGATCTCTGCAGCCCTATTCGTGGCCTGAGCGCAGCGCTGTAGGGCTGGGCTGGAGTTTCCACTACGGTTGGCTGGAAATCTACGACGACAACAAGCTGTGCGACTCCCTATGGAGCGTATCCGTAATGGATAACCCCGTCATGCATATGCCTGACGGGAGCGTCGATGTGCTCGCGCTGACGGAAGACGGTTTGTCATCAATGATAGACCCGACAAAGATTCATTACCGCGGGAAATCAGGCATAGGCCTAAGTTGCTTTTTGTTTGAGCCAAACCCCGGGAATCGAATAGAGCTGAGGACGGCGGATGGCAGTCGATATCTATTCGAGAGGTGGTCTGCCGGCGGCGCGGTTACAGGCTTCAACAAAACGGCAAAGTACTACGTAAAGGAAGTTATTGATCGCAATGGGAACTGGATACGGATCAATAACCAGAACGTCGGTGTAGACGGCACGGTCATATCGCCGGTATCGATCCTGACCAGCGATGGGCATGATCTCTCGTTTGAATACGAGAATGGGCTTCTGGTGCGAGTTCGGCACGGTCTTCAGGCGGTGGTTGAATACGACTATGAACCGGCAATCCATCCTGGCACTTACCACCAGCTCGTAGCAGTTGATTTGGGCGTCGATCTCAACTGGTCGTACCAGTACTCGTCCTATGCGGATGATGGCTCGGCGTCATTAAAGGTTGCGACGAATCCGTTCGGTGGAATCACAAGCTACGATTGGCAGCGCATCTATTTTCAATCAGGTGACGGGCAGCAGTTGAATGCTGCAGTCGTTCGCGTCGAGCAGCAAAGTACGGGGGAAATCCCGGCTGTTTGGCAATACGCGTATTTTCCGGCCTCAGTTGCTGGAGAGCGTGACAGAACCATGGTTTTCGCTCCGGAGGGCGCATACGAATATTTTCATCGAAGCGCACGCAACATGACCTCCGGAGAAGTCTGGATGGTTGGGCTAAAAGAGCGCGTTACCTTCACGCCGGCTTTTGGTCAGACGAGAGAGGAGCGCTATACATGGGAGCCATGGTTTATTTCCCGGGAAAACAACAAGCGAACGACGGCGACGGGAATATATGCGGCGGTTGATCAAAGTTACTATGGCGCGAGGCTGACAGAGCTAAGAACTACCGTAGGTACCAATGAGTGGATAACAACATGGAGTGCTTGGTATACCGGTGAGCTTGGAGTGCCGGAGGCTCAAACGGTAACGATGGCAGGGCCGGCGGGCGAGGTTCGCAGGCTTCAGCGTCGGTTTCATCATAGACCTGAGCGCCACATATACTTTCTGCTGGCGCAGCAGTTTTATGACCAGCAGTTACACCCAAATAGAACACCGCATTCCATGATATTTGACGATCGTGGAAACCCGATTTCCGAGTACTTAAATGGATTTTGGTCGCATAAGACTTGGGATGAAAAGGGAAACCTTACGTCAGTCATTCGCGGAATGAATGGGACCGCAAGTGAAGGGGAGCCCAGACTGACAAAATTTGAGAACTATCTTTGGGGCATTGCACGAAGAACTGTTCATCCTGACGATTCGATATCATCGGCAATCATTGATGAACGAGGTCGAGTATTGAGTCGCACGAATCGGGATGGGCAGGTGGTTGGTTACACCTATGACGGCGTAGGCCGCGTGAAGTCCGTTGATTATCCACTCGGTAACGATGCGTATGTTACGCACCTGGACAGAAGAACGATTGTTGTCAGGGGTGCGTATCGGCGGACGGTAACCACCGATGGCTTCGGACGGCCGGTTCGTGAAAAACACGAGGACATGCAGTCTGGTGGTTCGGTCGTTGTTGAGCGCCGGTACGACGGGCTTGGCAGGTTGATATTTCTAAGTTATCCGAATTCCGTGAGCGGTACGACCTATGTATATGACGGATATGGTCGGACATTGCGAGTGACCCACGCGGGCGGCGAGCGGTCATACAGTTATGCGGATGGTTATCGCGTTGATGTTCGTGACGAGCGAAACAATTTGACGCGAATTTATCGAAACGAGGTTGGCGGGCACAATAGCGGGGAAATCACCCGCATTGAATCTCCGCATGGAGTTGTTACGGTTATCGAAAGAAACGAATACGGGCTCCCGCTTTCTGTTTCCCAGGGGTCTGGATCCGAGTTTGTTACGAGAAGGAACCATTACAGCTCAGGTCTGGTGCTGCTTTCTTCAGAGGATCCAGAGACTTCTTCGAGGGAATTTGGGTACGACCTTGCAGGAAACCTGGTGGCGATAGGCCATATTGATAATGATTCTGGCGGTGTTCGAACCCAATACAACATATATGACCTGAATGATCGGGTTGCTGCTACATATTCGGCCGTCAACGATACCTTGAACATAAATGAAGATGTCGCGAGGGAAACGGTTGCTGCGGTTCTGACATACACGTATACGGCCGAGGGAAAGCCGATTACTCAGCGGCGTCAGGAGTATGTCGAGCAATATGGCTACTCGAATCAACAACTGTTTGCTGCGATCCATGACAGCACATGGACAAGCCAGTGGGATTCAAATGGAAATCTTTCCTCGGAAGAGGCGAACGTTGGTGGTCGTCGTTGGAATGTCTCATATGCGTACGACGGAAATGATCGGCTTTCCGAGATGACGTATCCGGATGGTCATGTTGTTGGGTTCTCGCCGAACGCATTCGGGTGGACGACCCGCGCTGGTGCCTATGCAGGGAATGCGCTGCATCATCCGAGCTCCGCGCTTGCTGGGTTCACGTATGGCAATGGAAAGTCATTCCGGATGCCCATTGATGAGCAATACCGCATTTCCGAAATTGAGGTTCCTGGTGTTATTGGCTTGACATATGCGTATGACGGATCCGGGAATACCGTTTCCATAGCGGACAGCATTGATCCAACAACTTCGGTTTCGATTGCATACGACGGCCTTAATCGGATGGTTGCTGCCGACGGGCCATGGGGCAATGGCTCATTCGCGTACGATTCCGTTGGCAACATGAGTGGGAAGACGATTGGCGAAAGCGAGATATCGTTGGAATACGATGCGAGGAATCGTCTTTCAGCGTCTTCCGGCGGCGTGACCAAACAGTACGGCTACGATCATTTTGGCAACTTACAGAGGCGGGGCGTCGAGCGACACGTTTACGACGGACTAGGCAAGTTGCTTGCCGTGCGCACACCGGATTTTTCAATATCTACTACGTACCAGTACGATGCGCGAGGTCGTCGGATCGCGACATCGCGGTTTGGCGAGGAAACGTTCAGCCTGTATTCCGCCAATGATCAGCTCATATATGAGGAGGCGCCAAGCCGATTTGAGCGTACGAAATACATATATCTTGGCGGTTTTCTTGTGGCCAAGAAGGAGAACTATATCGGGTGTGAGGATGACATAGACTCCGACGGAATTCCTCACTGCGTAGAGCGGGATGCGGGTCTCAATCCGTTCGACCCTCTCGATGCTTTTGGCGACAAGGATGGCGATGGGTTGACCAATGTTTATGAATATCAACTGGGAACGTTGATTGATAATTCGGACTCGGACGGCGATGGAATTCCTGATGGGCTTGAAGTCCACTATGGATTGAATCCTTTGCTTTCAGACGCCGATGCAGATTCTGACGGTGATGGGATGCCGAACTATTACGAGCTTATTGCAGGGTACGATCCCTCTAATCCGTCCGACGGCATGGCGGATGACGACAATGATGGGCTCAGCAATGCTGCCGAGTTTGCCATCGGCACATCTCCCGTCAGCGAAGACACCGATTCGGATGGAATGCCTGATGGTTATGAAGTCGCAATGGGGTTGAATCCTAGATACAACGACGCTGCCGATGACCTTGATGGTGATGGGTTGCCAAATCTGGTGGAGTTTCAGGTTGGTCTTGATCCGTCTGATGCCGGTGATGCGTTGCTGGATCTTGATGGTGATGGCCTCGACAATCTCGACGAGTACCAGCGTGGCACCTCGATTGTTAATGAGGATACCGATGGCGATGGCGTTTCCGACGGTGAAGAGATTGTTCTTGGAACAAATCCCTTGTTGGATGATCGACAGCTTGATACCGATGGTGACGGGATGACCAACGGGTGCGAGGCTCTGTACGGATTTGACCCGAACGATCCGTCAGACGGTTCGCGGGATGCTGATCTGGACGGGTTGTCCAACGCCTTGGAGTGTTCCTTGGGCGCCAATCCGAAAAGTTCCGATACGGATGGTGACGGAATGCCGGATGGCTATGAGGTTTCATTCGGCTTAAATCCGCTGGTTGGCGACGCCACCTTTGACCACGATCACGACGGCCTGCCAAGCGGATGGGAATACCAACACGGTCTTGACCCGCGTTTTCCTTTTGATGCCCTCATGGACCATGACGGCGACGGGATCTCCACCATTGATGAGTACCGAAATGGTACGGATCCGTTTGTGCCTGCTCCGATCATGCCTCTTGGCCCCGTATATGTAGCCTCGGGAGATATGTCTGTTCTGGTTTCCTGGGTTGACGCGCCGGACCAGGCAGTACATGACGTGCTGTGGGGCTACCTGGGCGACGGTGTGGTAAACACGGTGCCAAACGCGGGGGTGGCCTTCAAGGCTGCGCTTCCTGGTAATGGCTTGTATTGGTTCCAGGTGCATGCACGTCGTGGCTCCGAAGTGAGGCGGGGCGAGCGAGTCGTGGTAAAAGCCGGTGTACTTGAGGGCTATGCGCTGCCGCATACGTCGCCGGCGGGATGTTCGAACACTAGGACATTTGCGATCGGCAACGGAGACTTCTATCTGCTGTGCGAACGCGGATCCGATGTCCAGATTATGCGGTTCGGTTCGGCAACACAGACGGCCCCCGTTACATTCCCTGCCGGCGCGCAGCAGGACGGCCGGGTTGGATGGCGATTTGCAACGACCCTGACGGGTGAGGCTGCGTATCTTTGGCTTGATGCCGAGACGGATATTCTCTATTCGGTTCGTTACAATGCGTACTCCGACGCGTGGGAACAGCCCATATCTCTGGAAAACGAGACGCCGTATATGGTTGATGGCTATAACCCGCACAAGGTTTCCGCTGTCACGGCGTTTGACGTCTATGGGGACTGGGCCGGCGAGTTGCATGCGTACTATGCGATGAGCCGTAGTGAATACCAGTCAGAAAAAGCCGACGTATATCGCGTCGCGCTGCAAAGCCGGAATACCGCTGGCGCTTACAGCAGCCAGCATATGTGGAGAGGAGGGAGCCGCGTTGCCGGCATCGTCATCGCTGCACCGGATCAGGCGCTGATCACATCAGGTTCGTCGGGTTCCCGCTGGTTGAGTCGACTGGCATACGATGAGTCCGTATGGGCGATGGTGGAGCGCACGCTCAACACGGTGTTGCCGGGTCGTGGCATAGCTGTTGATCGGCAGATTGCCGCCTGGATTCCATGGGCGGCGACCAATGACGGCGTGTCAGTCGCCCGGTTCTGTGGGGCTTCCTGTGCGCCACTCCTCGGAAACCCAGAGTCGCCCCCGGTCTCTCCGACGAGGGTGTTCGCCTTTGGCGGCGCAGGCCTCGGGCAGGCGTACTGGTATTCGCCCGGCGCCATCCGCTACTCGCAGGTAGCCGCTGACCGGAAGGGGGTGTTGGGTTGGTCTGCACCGGCTACGTTGGTGGCCGACGCCGGATTGCAGAATCCGGATCGTCTGCATCTTGCATCCGGCGAAAAGGCAGCTCATTTCCTTTGGAGCAATACGGAGGAGCAGGTGCGTATTTCCTCCGTCAATAACTTGGGGGGCTGGAGTACACCGGTAACGCTCCCGGTTTCCGGCGCCCTGGTTGATGCCGCTGCCGATTGGGCCGGGGGCATGGTTGTTACGGTTGAGCAAGCGGGAAGCTATGTGTTTCGTGAGTACAGGCCGGTATCGAGTCAGGTGGACTATCGGAATGACACCACGCCGCCTGTCGTCTCGTTTGAAACGCTACGTAGCGGGTCTAAAACCATCAAGCACGTCGTTAGTCTCAATGCCGACGAGCCGGCGAATGTGTTCTTCCGTGTTACGGGTGGGACGGTGTCCGGTGGGGGAGTAAACACCTCGGAAGAGCAACGTTACACGGGGCCGGTGACGATCACCTTCGCAAAGGGTGCCAGCGCGACGCTGACCTGGCGCGGCATAAACATGGCTGAGCACTGGAGCGCGCCGGTCACCCAGGTGTTGCAGTGAGGAGGATGACCATGAAGCGGATTTTGCTGATCACCGTCCTGCTACTCGCTGCCCTGACCGCAGGGCGGGCGTTGTCCGCCGAGCGGACGGTCTACCTGGTGCCGGATGCCCAGGGTTCCGCGGTGGCGGCGATGGACGAGCAGGGCGACGTGCTGTGGCGCGAGGGCTATGCGCCGTACGGCGAGCGGC
>JBKHWN010000003.1:0-3476 GCA_046566505.1 Gammaproteobacteria bacterium | reverse complement strand
GCCGCGGTAGCCGTACCGGCACCCTGACCGCTGCTGCCGAAATGGCAGCAGCCAACACGCAGAGGGCGTCAGGCCGACGCCGGCTTCCAGACCAGGTCCAGTTCCCGCGCCGCCCGCACGTCGTCCAGACGCCGCACCGGCATGGTCCAGGGCGCGCCGCGGACCAGGTCCGGGTTTTCCTTTGCTTCCTGCACGATTTTTTCCATCACCGCCGCAAACGCGTCGAGTTCGTCCTTCGACTCGGTTTCCGTCGGCTCGATCAGGTGGCACTCCGGCACCAGCAGCGGGAAATAGGTCGTCGGCGCATGGACGCCGTAGTCGAGCAGGCGCTTGGCGATGTCCATCGCCGAGATGTGCTGCTCCTTCGCCAGCTTCGCGAAGGTGATGATGAACTCGTGACTGGCACGCCGGGTCGGGTAGGCCAGCTCGAAGCCGGCCTGCGCCAGCTTGTGCATCAGGTAGTTGGCATTGAGCGAGGAATACTCGCCGACGCGGTGCATGCCTTCGCGGCCGAGTACGCGCGCATAGAAGAACGCGCGCAGCAGCACACCGGCGTTGCCCATGAAGCCCGACAGCGGGCCGATCGACTGCGGCAGGTCCTTTTCGGTCAGCCAGCGGTAGACAGCGCGCTCGCCTTCACCATCACGGCCGACGACCGGCGTCGGCAAAAACGGCAGCAGGCGCTCGCCGACGCCGACCGGGCCGGAGCCCGGGCCGCCGCCGCCGTGCGGCGTGGCGAAGGTCTTGTGCAGGTTCATGTGCAGCACGTCGAAGCCCATGTCGCCCGGACGCACCTTGCCGAGGATCGCGTTCAGGTTGGCCCCGTCGTAATACAGCAGGCCGCCGGCGTCGTGCACGACCTTCGCAATCTTGTCGACCGAACGCTCGAACACGCCGAGCGTCGACGGGTTGGTCATCATCAGGCCAGCCGTGTGGGGACCGACCGCCGCCTTCAGCGCCTCCAGGTCGACGTCGCCTTCATCCGTCACCGGGATTTCGCGCACGCTGTAGCCGCACATCACCGCGGTGGCAGGGTTGGTGCCGTGCGCGGCGCTGGGCACGATGATTTCGCGGCGCTCGTGGTCGTTGCGGGACTCGTGGTAGGCACGGATCATCGCCACGCCCGCGAACTCGCCCTGCGCGCCGGCCATCGGCGTCAGCGACACGCCCTTCATGCCGGTGACGTCCTTGAGCATTTCCTGCAGGTCATGCAGGCAGGCGAGGTAGCCCTGCGAGTGCGATGCCGGCGCCAGCGGATGGCGGCCGAGGAAGCCCGGCAGCATCGCCGCGCGGTTGGCGCCGCGCGGGTTGTATTTCATGGTGCAGGAACCCAGCGGGTAGAACTGCTTGTCGATGGCGAAGTTGCGCGTGGACAGGTTGGTGTAGTGGCGCACCACCTGCATCTCGGACACTTCCGGCAACTGCGGGCGGTCGACGCGACGCAGTTCGGCGGGAATGTCGGCAATGTCGGCAGCAGCACCCGGCGACTGGGCGTGTGCGCGGCGGCCGGGTGAGGAGCGTTCAAAAATCAGCGTGCTCATGTCGTTCTCCCCTTTCACGCCAGGACCGCAGCCAGCGCCGCGCGGTATTTTTCGATGTCGGCAGCAGTGCGCGTTTCGGTCGCGCAGACCAGCACGCAATCCTTCAGTGCCGGGAAATCGTCACCCAGCGGATAGCCGCCGAGGATGCCGCGATCGGCCAGTTGCGCCAGCACGGCTTTCGCGTCGCGCGGCAGGCGGATCACCACCTCGTGGAAGAACGGGCCTTCAAAAACGCGGGCGACTCCGGGAACAGTCTTCAGCGCATCGATCGTCTTCCGGGTGTTGGCGTGCGACTGGCTGGCGACTTCCGCCAACCCGTCAGGGCCCATCAGGCTCACATAGATGGTGGCCGCGGCCATCGCCAGGCCCTGGTTGGTGCAGATGTTGCTCGTCGCCTTCGCGCGACGGATGTGCTGCTCGCGCGCCTGCAGCGTCAGCACGAACCCGGGACGCCCCTCGAGGTCCACCGTGCGCCCGATGATGCGCCCCGGCATGTTGCGCACGATGTCCATCTTGCAGCACATGAAACCGAAGTACGGGCCGCCGGACGCGAGCGGGATGCCCAGCGGCTGCCCTTCGCCGACCACGATGTCGGCGCCTTTGGCGCCCCACTGGCCCGGCGCCTTGAGGATCGCCAGCGACGTCGGGTTCGGGCAGGCGACCAGCAGCCAGTTCTGCGCGTGCGCGAAATCGGTCAGCGCGTCGACACTCTCCAGGCGGCCGAAGAAGTTCGGCTGCGGAACGACCAGCGCCGCGTAATCCTGGCCGGCAAATTTCTCCAGCGCCGACAAGGCAGTGATGCCGCCTTGCTCATCGAAAGGCACCACGTCGAGCGCGATATCCTGATTGTTGATGATCGCGTCGCAGGCGCGCTTCCAGCGCGGGTTCAGCGTGCCGAGCGCCAGCACGCGCTTCGATTTCGACTTGCGGTTGGCGCGCACCGCCATCAGCACTGCTTCGGACAGGCCGGAGGCGCCGTCGTACACCGACGCATTGGACACATCCATGCCGGTCAGGTGCGCCATCATCGACTGGTATTCGTAGATGACCTGCAACGTGCCCTGGCTCGCCTCCGCCTGGTACGGCGTGTAGGCGGTGTAGAACTCGCCGCGCGTCACGATTTCCCAGACCGCCGCCGGAATGTGGTGCTCGTAGGCACCGGCACCGAGGAAACCGGTGAGCCCCTCGTCCTGTGCCGCCCGCTCGCGCATCAGGCGCGTGACAGCCATTTCCGATTCGCCTTCCGGCGTCTGCTTCAGCCCTTCGGCACGGATGTGCACCGGAATTTCATCGAACAGGTCATCAATGCGCCCGGCACCGATAACCTTGAGCATGGCAGCAACATCATCGGGCGTGTGCGGTATAAACGGCATGGGCAGTCACCATCGGCCGGAAAGTGAGACGGCGCCCCGGGGCGCCGCGCTGGTCACGCAAAAACGATCAGGCGTAAAAATCAGGCATTGTCGAGTTGTTCCTGGTAGTCATCGGCGCCGAGCAACTCGTCCAGTTGCGCCTTGTCCGCCAGCCGGATGCGGAAGATCCAGCCACGGCCATACGGGTCCTCGTTCACCGTTTCCGGCGCATCTTCCAGCAACGAGTTGACCTCGATGATCTCGCCGTCCACCGGCGAATAGATATCGGACGCGGCCTTCACCGACTCGACGACACCGACTTCGTCACCGGTACTGACCGGCACGCCGGTATCCGGCAGTTGCACGTAGACCAGGTCGCCCATGGCGTCCTGCGCGTGGTCGCTGATGCCGACATAGGCCGTGCCGTCATCCTCGAGACGGATCCACTCATGGGTCTTCGCGTAGCGGAGGTTGGACGGGATGTCGCTCATCGTTGTTCTCCAGTTTTGATTCCGGTGACTGTTGGCATGCCAACAGGTTAAAGCGTGTAAACCTGCTTGCCGTGGCGCACGAACGGCGGCTT
>JBKHWN010000002.1:0-9074 GCA_046566505.1 Gammaproteobacteria bacterium | reverse complement strand
TATTCGGTGTTGATGGTCACTACCTGATCGGGGTTGATGCCATCAGGTGACCGAGGAGATTTCCGCTGCCGTCAGTTCCCGGTAGTCGCCAGGCTCCAGTGCGGGATCAAGCACGATGCCGCCGATGCTTTCACGGTGCAGGCGCGTGACCCGGTTGTCGACCGAGGCAAACATGCGCTTGACCTGGTGGTGGCGCCCTTCCTGCAGCGTCAGCAGGCATTCATTGCCGGCGACGATGGCCAGTTCCGCAGGCAACGTCGGGCGTGTCTCGCCGTGCAGCATGACGCCCTGACGGAATACCTCGATCAACGCCGGATCCACGTCGCGTTCGACCCAAACGCGATAGACCTTGTGGCAGCCTCGCCCGGGATGCGTGATGCGGTGTGACCACTGGCCATCGTCGGTTATCAGCACCAGGCCGGTGGTGTCGATGTCGAGCCGGCCGGCGATGTGCAGCTTCTCCGGATGCGGCTCGTCAAGCAGGTTGAGCACCGTCTTGTGTTCGCCGTCATGCGTGGCACTGATGACGCCCTGCGGCTTGTGCAGCATGAAGTAGCGGGGGCCGCCGTCGCCCAGCGGTTCGCCGTCCAGGGTGACGTTGATGTCCGGGGTGACGTGGAAGGCCGCGTCACGGACGAGCAGGTCGCCGGCACGTATGCGTCCGTCCCGGATCAGCGCGCGTGCCTCCTTGCGGGTGAGCCCGGTGGCGTGGCTGACGAGCTTGTCCAGCCTCATGGGTTGCCGTTGACCACAGTGTTCACGGCCGCGTTGCTGTTGCCTGCGATGTGCAACACCCGCTGTGGAAACGGGATCTCGATGCCGTTGGCGTCCAGCGTGCGCTTGATTTCCTCGTTCAGTTCGAATCGTGCAGTCCACACGTCATCGGCTTTCACCCAGGCGCGCAGCGTGAAGTCGATGGAACTGTCGCTGAATGTCAGGACGCCAACCACGGGTTCCGGATCCTTGAGTACCTTCGGGTGTGCATTCAGCATGTCGAGCAACAGTTGGCGCGTGCGCGGTAGGTTGGTGTCATAACTGACGCCGACGGACAGTTCGAGTCGACGGCTCTCCTCAGCCGTGAAGTTGGTAATGACGCCGCCGGTGACCAGCGAGTTGGGGATGATGACCAGCTTGTTGTCGGGAGTGAGCAACTCCGTATAGAAAACGGAGATTTTCTGGACCTTTCCGAGTTGCCCGGCCGTTTCGACGAAATCGCCAACACGAAAAGGACGGAACGCCACCATCAATACGCCCGAGGCGATGTTGGAGAGCGAGTCCTTCAGCGCGAGGCCGATGGCCAGGCCTGCCGCGCCGAGAACCGCGAGCATCGAACTCGTCTCGACACCCAGCTGGTTGAGGGCGGCGATAAGAATGACAACCAGCAGTACCGCATTGGCGACGTTCTGCAGGAACCGGGTGATGGTCGGATCGATGTCACGCTTTTCGAGCAGGATGATCATGGCCCGCACGAGTCTTCTGCTCACCCAGCGTCCGATGACAAATACGGCAAGCGCCGCGAGCACGCGCATGCTCCACAACAGCAGGTCCTGCTGGATAAGTGTCGTTGCCTTCTCGATATCGATCACGATGCTGTTGCTCCCTCTTGCTCAGTGGTTGCCGGGACGGCTGGCTGGGTAATTGCCGCCAAAGGCGACGCTCAGGCCGAGGCCTGCCAGTTGGTCCCAGGATCCATTGTCCAGACTGTATGCGGTGCGCCATTCCAGGTGCAGTGCAAAGGGGCCGCCAATGTGCCGGAACACCCCGATGCCTGCAGTAAGCAGGGTTTCGCCGGCGTTGATGCCGGCAGTCTTGATGTGCTGGGCAGCGATGCCTGCAGCCATCCAGGGCTGCCAGGCGTCCCGGGTCCGGATGTGCCACCTGGAATCGAACCGCAGCCCGTCGATGTCGACAGGGATCCCTGCCTGCCCGCTCTCGGTACGGCTTCCGTTCAGGGTGAGCGAGAGCCGCTCCGTGAAACGGAATCCCAGCCCGAACTCCCCATAGACATCGTCGGCCAGCGGGCCACGTTCGCTGGCCAGCGCGTGCTGGCCGGCCGTTATCGAAGTGAACAGGCTGCCGATGGCCGGGAAGATGGACGGCACCGATGTCGTCTCCTCGACCGGGACAGGGGTTGCCGAGTCGAGGTCCGGCGCGATGACGTCCGGCGGTTCACCTGTCCCGGTGGCGTGCGCGGTGCCGGCCAGCACCAATGCCAAAGCCAGGAGAGGGAGGTGATTGGACATGAGGGTTGTCTCCGGCGTGCCCGCTGCCGGGTGATGCCGGAGCGCGAAAAAATCGGCGGGAAACCGTAACACAGGCCGATGCGGAGCGTCATGCCTGCAGGGTGTGTCTATAATCGCGCCGCTCGCGGCGGGAGGTTCCGGTGGACACACAACGTTTTGGCGGCATTGCCCGCCTGTACGGGCAAGAGGCGCTTTCCCGCATCTGTGCAGCCCACGTCTGTGTCGTCGGTATCGGTGGCGTCGGTTCGTGGTCCGCCGAGGCGCTCGCGCGCTCGGGTGTCGGCTGCATCACGCTGATTGATCTCGATGATGTCTGCGTAAGCAACACCAATCGACAGGTTCATGCGCTGGAAGGCAATCATGAGCGTCCCAAGGTGCTGGCGATGGCGGAGCGCCTGCGTGCGATCAACCCGGCCTGCGACGTCCGGCCGGTCGAAGCGTTCGTGTCCCGCGAAAACCTGCGCACGCTGGTCACGCAGGAGATGGATTTCGTGATCGACGCGATTGACGTCGCCGGCACCAAGGCGGCGCTCATCTACCACTGCAAGCGAGAGAAGATCGCGGTTATCACCACCGGTGCTGCCGGCGGGCAGGTCGACCCGACGCAAATACGGGTCGTTGACCTCAACCGGACGCAGAACGATCCCCTGGCGGCGAAGGTCCGGTCCATCCTCCGCCGGCATTACGGCTGGTCGCGCAACCCGAAGCGGCACTACGCCGTGCCCTGTGTGTATTCACTGGAGCAGTTGCGCTATCCGACCAGCGACGGCGGTGTGTCGTGCGAAAAATCCTGGGAAGACGGCCCGAAACGTCTCGACTGTGAAAGCGGGTTCGGTGCCTGCATGACGGTGACCGCCACGTTCGGTCTGGTGGCTGTTTCGCGCGTGCTGGCACGGCTGGCCCAACAGGAGAATGCCTGAATGGCCGTTATCTGGCGCAAGGATGCCGGCGGCGTGCATTACGAGGTACGCACCGCCGGAAAGACGACGCGTCTCTATACCAATGGCGTGCTGCATACCCAGCACAACCCGTCGCGGCTGCTGACGGGGAGCGTGTGGGACCTGTTGCTCCTGCCGGCGCTCCTGTTGCCGCGGGACAAGGTGCGCCGGGTGCTCGTGCTGGGTGTCGGCGGCGGCGCAGTGATACACCAGTTGTTGCGTCTGTTCCCGGCGGTCCAGGTGACGGCCGTCGAACTCAATCCCGTCCATGTGTCGGTTGCCCGGCGTTTCTTCGGGCTTGGTGATCCGCGCCTCCACATCGTGTGCGAAAACGCAGTGACCTGGCTGGCCCTTTACGACGGCGAGCCGTTTGACCTGGTGATCGATGACCTGTTCGGTGATCGTGACGGCCAGCCCTGCCGGGCGGTGGATGCCAATACCGACTGGTTCGACCTGTTGGCCATGCCGTTGTCCCCCGGGGGCGTGCTGGCCATGAACTTCGCCACGCAGCGAGAGGTGCGCGCCAGCGCCTGGGGGCACGGGGAGCGTGCTGTGCGTCGAAGGTTCCCCGGGGCGTTGTCGCTGGCCACTCCCGGCTGCGAAAACCGGGTGGCCGTATTCCTTCCCCGGGTGGTTTCGGCAAGCGAATTGCGCAATGCGGTGGCTGCCGAGCCGCTGCTGTCCGGGCCGCTGCTTCGTTATGGTGCGCGGCTGTTGCGGTAGCCTGCCCCGGCCTGGGATGCAAGGGCGGGCTGCGAGCCGTTCATATCCGGGATCAGGCAAGTGAAAATCCACCGGTTTCCTGATGTCTTTTACCCGCGCTGCCGTGTTTAGAATTCGCCTGCCCTGATTCAGGGGCAATGCCACAGGTGGCCGAAAGCCGATTGCGTACGGAAGCGCGCAGTTGTCGTGTGTTGCCGGACGGATTTTGTAAAGCCGGCGTGCGTGATGCGTATTTCCTTTCTCGCGGCCGGCTGTTTTTTCGTATTTATGAATTCTGGTGTGAATCCAATGAGTCTCGACAACGATTACGACAAGCAGATTGCGGATCTCCGTCGCAAGATGGAAGAACTTGAGCAACGCAAGAACATGCACGTTCGCAAACTGGAAGGCGTCCAGCGTTTCCAGGACCTGGTGGCGACGCTGGTCAAGGACTACGGCATGACCGAAAGCGAATTGTTTGTTTCGCGTGCCGACGCCATCGTTGGCTGGATCAAGGCCGCGGGAAAAGAGTCCGGCGATCGGCCGTTGTTCTGGACCCAGCTGCGCGACTACTACGCCGGCGTGATCGAAAAGGAGCAGAAGCCGCAGAAGCGTGGCGCGCGGCAGTCGGCCGTATCGACCCTCAAGGAACCGACGTTGCCGACCGGCGTCTACCGGAATCCCTTCAGTGGCGAGAAAATCGAGAAGAAGCGTCGCAACCCGAAATTGCTCGACCAGTGGATCGCCGAGTTCGGGTTTGCCGAAGTAAGAACCTGGCAAAAAAAATAGGTGCTGCCGGCCTGGCCGGGCCGGTGATTCCCCGCGCCATCAGGCCTGCGCGGCGCTGTCAGGCCGGTGCAACCTGGCAGCGGTTGCGCCCGGACCGCTTGGCTTCATAAAGAGCCTGGTCCGCGCTGTATATCAGGGCCTGGATATCGGCACAGCCCATCACCGTGGAGATGCCGGTGCTGATGGTGATCGGCACGGGGTTGCCGTCATTGTCGGTGATGGGTGCTGAGGAAACGGCCTGCCGGATTTTCTCGGCAACGACCATGGCGCCCTCCTGGTCCGTGCCGGGCAGGATCACGGCAAACTCTTCGCCGCCATAACGACAGAGCAGATCCGGTGGATCACGCAACTGCGAGCGGATCGTGCTGGCCACCTGGCGCAGGCAGCTGTCGCCGATCGGATGGCCATAGCGATCGTTTACCTGCTTGAAATAATCGATGTCGATCAGGAGGAACGAGACCGGCATCCGGTCACGCGTGGCAACCTGGGCCAGCTGCACGAGGCTGTTGTCCATGAATCGTCGATTGAAGGTGCCGGTCAGCGGATCGGTGCGGCTCATCCTGTCCAGTTCACTGTTCGATGATTTCAGTTGAGCGACCATCGAGGCCAGTTCCCGGGTACGTTCCGCGACACGCCGGTTGATTTCGTGCTCTGCGGCCGGTATCGCCGCTTTTTCCTTTGGCAAGGCAGTTGCCAGCGTATCGAGCAACAGCGCGCCCTGGATGAGGAACCCGGCCTGCAGTGCCAGCAGGTAGTGTTCACCGAGGGGAATGACGCCGATAAAACCGAGGGATTCGATGACCGCGCTGACAACCAGCACGGCAGTTGCTGCCGCGGTACGGTTGACCGGGAACCTGTGGCCGGTTTCGCCGCGGTGAACGACGGCGCCTACGGTCTCTGCCGCGAGTGCCGAAAGCCCCAGCACGACGATGACGATCAGGCCACCCATAAGGCGCGCATCCGGAAACAAAAGGTGTGCGGTCGCGATCAGTGCAGCCAGCCAGTAGCTGTGCTTGAGCAACCGGGATGCCTTCGTGGCACCGTTGTTGCGGGGCAGGATGTGTTTGCTCAGCGAGCCGGTCAGCATCCAGGCCGTGGCGATGGATACCGAGGGCAGGGCGCGCTGGAGAACGGGCATTTCCCCCCAGTAAAACTGGTAACCGATGCCGCTCATCACCAGGGTGAGTGCCACATGGCTGCCGACCATCGCGACAAAAAGTACTGCCGTATAACGACGGGAAATGATTGCCAGTGCGATGGCTCCGGCAACGAGCAGGAAGTTCATGCCCAGCATGAGGCCGTGCAGCAGGTTGTCCCGCTGCTGGATCATCAGGTAGGTGGCGGTATCGGTGAGCACGGCCGGGAATTGCAGTGTTTCGAGGGTGCTCACCGCAATCACCATGCGACAGGTTTCCGCCGCCGGAACCAGGAAGGCGAAGGCCGGCTGCCGGTCCGGGATATCGCGGCTGCTGTACGGGTGTGCGTCACCGCTTGTTGCGGAGGTTGTGTAGCCGTTGCTGCAACTGTATTCGAAGCGAACGTCATCGAGCGTCGGTTGCTGGATGTACAGCACTCGCTCGCGATCAACGTCATCGGCATTCCGCAGGTGCAACTGTAGCCACCAGCCATGCGTGCTCATGCCGGGCAGTCGCTTGTTTTCTCCTGCCCGCAGCCAGTAGGCGTCCGTTGCTGCCGACCAGGCCGGATGACCGGCAGCCAGGGCCGGCACGATGTCGAATCGCCCCTCCAGCCTTGTGCGCTGAGTTTCACCGGCGATGATCAGGATGCTGTCCGCTGCTCCCGGATCGGGTGCGGCCGCAGGGACTGGCGCGCAGGCCAGTAATAGCCACAGCGCCAGACAACGAAGCGTTCCTTGCTTCATGAGGGTACCCACCTGGATTTCGCCCTGACTCAACCCTTGGGGGGGCGAAATCTCAATCGAAAGTATGAGATCCGGTTCGCAGTATATGCCCGAAATTCGTACCTTGTGATGCCCGTCACACCTCGTCTGTCGGAAGGATGAACGGCGGGCAGAACCGCGATGAGTGGGGATTGGACACCGTGCCCTCGATGGCACCGGCCTGCCATGACGCTGGTAACCGGGCGAGACTACACTCGCCTGAAACCCAAGGGAAATTAAGCCCATGACCGGCAATCTGGAAACCCCGGAAGCGCGCCAGGCAACCCTGCGGGAAGTGCGCCGCATGCTGTCCCGGCAGACCTATCTTGCCCAGTTGGCCCAGCAGCAGGACCCGCAGCATCGCGAGCGTGTCGAGCGTCTGGCGGGACGGCAGGAGGCCACGGCGCTGTTGATGATGCTGGGTCGCCTGCACGCGGCCGATATTGCGGACATCCTTGAGGGCCTGCCGCTGGATGAGCGCAGGCGTGTCTGGGACGTGGTGCGCGAGGAGCGGGGCGGGGCGATCCTGCTGGAGGCCAGCGAAGCGGTGCGTCGCTGGCTGATGGAAGCCCTGGCACCGGAAGACCTGGGCCGGTTACTGGCGCAACTGGATGCCGAGGATCTGGCCTGGATTGCCGACGACGTGCCGAGGGCGGCGCTGGATGAGCGACTGGCGCAACTCTCAAGCCAGGAGCAGCAGTGGGTTGCCTCGGCGATGGGGTACGGCGAGGACCGTGTCGGCGCGCTCATGACACGCGAGTTCACCTCGGCTTTTGCCCACCGCACGGTGGCAGAACTGGTGGACCGCCTGCGTCAGGAGGGGCACCTGCCCGGGCAGACCGACGCGGTTTACGTGGTCGACGGGCGGGGCGTGCTGCAGGGGCGCATTCCGCTGGAGAAGTTGCTGCTTGTACCGTCGGAGACGCCGCTGGTGGACATCCTGACCAAGGATGTCGCGATATTCCGCCCGGACGACGAGGCGGATGAAGCGGCGAATGCGTTCGAGCGTTATGACCTGGTCTCCGCGCCGGTCGTGAACCACCGGCAACAGTTGATCGGCCGGGTGACGGTGGAATCGGTGATGGAGTGGATGCACGAGTCCCGGCACGAGGAGTTGCTGGGTGCCGCCGGCCTTGCCGGACAAGAGGATATCTACGCACCGGTGAAGAAATCCGCGCGCAACCGGGCCTACTGGCTGGCGGTGAACCTGTGCACGGCATTTATCGCGTCGCGGGTGATCGGCTTCTTCGAGACGACCATCGCGCAACTGGTGGCATTGGCCACCCTCATGCCGATCGTGGCCAGCATCGGCGGCAATACCGGCAACCAGACCACCGCCCTGGTGATCCGCGCCCTGGCGCTGGACCAGTTGCGCAACGACAACGTCCGCGATGTCTACCGCAAGGAGATCGCCGTGGCCTTGCTGAACGGGGTGGCGCTGGGGCTGGTGGTCGGGCTGTTCACGATGCTGCTTTATCACGACCTGTACCTGTCCATGACCATCGGCCTGGCAATGGTCATCTGCCTGTTCTTCGCGGCGATTGTCGGCGTCAGCGTGCCCCTGGTGCTCAAGCGTTTTGACCGCGATCCGGCGCTCGGGTCGAGCACCGTGGTGACGGCCTTTACCGACAGCATGGGGTTTTTTGTTTTCCTGGGGCTGGCGACGATCCTGCTGGTGTAGTCGCTGCCTGTAGCCACCGGAATCAGTGCCGGCGGGAAATGCCTTGCAGGTGGGTGCCGGGACTGACCTGCATCAGGGCATGTCGACGGAATCGTGCGAGTATGGGACGGGGTCCGGTCGCGGGCCGCATGGCGATGGGGTGGTCGCAATCATGGCAAATGAATTCGGACTCCAGGACGAGGGGTTCACGTTGTCGCTGGCGCAGTTGTCCGGGCTGAGCATCGCCGAGGCCTTCGTGCTGGCCGGCGGACTGGTGGTCATGCTGATCATCCTGGCCGCGCTGGCCATGCTGGTCAGTCGCTGGCTCAGCCATTCCCTGGACAGGGTTTTCGAGTGGCTGTTGCTGCTGGGCCTGGGTGCACTGCTGGCGTGGCTGGTGCTGCGCACGGGCGGCATTCCCGGACTCGGCCTGTAGATCCCGGCACCGGTTTCCCGGCCTTGGCCCGCGGACCCCGACATCCCGGACGCTGTGTATACTCCGCGCCCTGACCTGACGGTCACGGCGTCCGGCCTCGTGGCCGGCCATTCAAACAGCATCCAGTGGAGTCACAGCATGGACATCAGGGGCAAAGTCGCCGTCGTTACCGGTGGCGCTTCCGGTTTGGGTCTCGCGACCTGCGAGGCGTTCATCGCCAAAGGCGGCAAGGTCGCCATCTTCGACCGTGACGCCGAGCGCGGAGTCAAGGCGGCCGCGGATCTCGGTGCCGACGCGATCTTCGTGCAGGCCGATGTCACCAGCGCCGACTCCGTTGCTGCCGCCGTAAAGGCGGTGGTCGAGAAGTTCGGTGCCATCCATGTCTGCGTGAATTGTGCGGGCGTGG
>JBKHWN010000001.1:0-7059 GCA_046566505.1 Gammaproteobacteria bacterium | reverse complement strand
AGAAGCAGGTGGTCGCCACGCCGTCCGGCCAGTCGTTCGCGTTCGAGATCGATGCTTTCCGCAAGCACTGCCTGCTGAACGGCCTGGACGACATCGGCATCACGCTGCAGGACGCCGACGCCATCCGCGCCTACGAAACTCGTCGCGCGGTGGAAGCGCCGTGGGTGTTCAACGCGATTGCAAAGCGCCCTCTCCCCAACCCCTCTCCCTGAGGGCGAGGGGCAGGTAAGCAAGAACCCCTCTCCCCTGCGGGGAGAGGGGCAGGGGTGAGGGGATTCACGACATGAGGGCATACGAGCAATGAGCAAGAACATCCTGATCCTCCCCGGCGACGGTATCGGCCCGGAGATCATGGCCGAGGCGCGCAAGGTGCTGGACAAGCTGAACGCGCAGCACAACCTGGGCATCAAGGTCGAGGAAGACGTGGTCGGCGGCGCCGCCATCGACGCCGACGGAGTGCCGCTGCCGGACCGTACGCTGGCGAAGGCGCGCGCTGCGGATGCCATCCTGTTCGGCGCCATCGGCGGACCGAAGTGGGACAACATCGAGCGTTCGATCCGCCCGGAGCGCGGGCTGCTGAAGTTGCGCAGCGAACTCGGCCTGTTCGCCAACCTGCGCCCGGCGATCCTCTACCCGCAACTGGCCGGTGCCTCGACGCTGAAGCCCGAAGTGGTGGCCGGCCTGGACATCCTGATCGTCCGTGAACTCACCGGCGGCATCTATTTTGGCCAGCCGCGCGGCATCCGCACGCTCGAGAACGGTGAGCGCGAGGGTTACAACACCGACATCTACCGTGAGAGCGAAATCCGCCGCATCGCGAAGGTCGCCTTCGAGCTGGCCGCCAAACGTGGCAACAAGGTCTGTTCGGTGGACAAGGCCAACGTCATGGAAGTCACCGAACTGTGGAAGCAGGTAGTGACCGAGGTGGCAAAGGATTACCCGGCAGCACAGCTCAGCCACATGTATGTCGACAACGCCGCCATGCAACTGGTAAAGGCGCCCAAGCAGTTCGACGTGATCGTCACCGGCAACCTGTTCGGCGACATCCTGTCGGACGAAGCGTCAATGCTTACCGGTTCGATCGGGATGCTGCCGTCGGCGTCTCTGGACGAGCAGGGCAAGGGCATGTACGAGCCGTGCCACGGTTCGGCGCCGGACATCGCCGGCAAGGGCCTTGCCAACCCGCTGGCCACCGTCCTGTCGCTGGCAATGCTGTTCCGCTACAGCTTCAACCAGCCGCAACTGGCGACGCAAATCGAGACCGCCGTCGGCAGGGTGCTCGACCGGAACCTGAGGACGCCGGACATCTGGAGTGAAGGCATGCAGAGGATTGGCACGACGGAAATGGGTGATGCCGTGGTTGCAGCGCTCTGACGGAATACTCGGCAGTGAAGGGTGCCGAACCTGTTCTGCCCGATTGATCCGCAACACCGCAGGCCGCGCCTGCGACAACTTATCCAGGGGTAAAGCGACATGACCAAGCAATATGACGTCTGTGTTCTGGGTGCCACCGGTGCCGTGGGTGAGGCT
Organism: Gammaproteobacteria bacterium; assembly: GCA_046566505.1. Taxonomy (GTDB): domain Bacteria; phylum Pseudomonadota; class Gammaproteobacteria; order Pseudomonadales; family JADFDG01; genus JADFDG01. The sequence goes on along the minus strand of JBKHWN010000001.1, from coordinate 5,529 downwards.
CTGTTCGACATCCTCGAGCAGCGTGATTTTCCCGTCCGCAATCTCTATCCGCTGGCGTCCGCCCGCTCGGCCGGCAAGACCATCGCATTCCGCGGCAAGCACATCAGGGTCATCGACGTTGCGGAGTTCGATTTTTCCAAGGCACAGATTGGCTTGTTCTCTGCCGGCGGCAGCGTGTCGAAAGAGTGGGCACCCAAGGCCGCCGCCGCCGGCTGCATCATCATCGACAACACTTCCGAGTTCCGTTACCGGGACGACATCCCGCTGGTGGTGCCCGAGGTCAATGCGCATGCCATCGCCCAGTACAAGGCGACCAACATCATCGCCAACCCGAACTGTTCGACCATCCAGATGCTGGTTGCCCTGAAGCCGATCCACGATGCCGTGGGAATCGAACGCATCAACGTCGCGACCTACCAGGCGGTATCGGGCACCGGCAAGGAGGCCATCGAGGAGTTGGCGGTGCAGACCGCCAATATCCTCAATGCCAAGCCGGTGGTCTGCGAGGTATACCCCAAGCAGATCGCGTTCAACGTCATCCCGCAGATCGACGTGTTCATGGACAACGGCTACACCAAGGAAGAAATGAAGATGGTCTGGGAGACCCGAAAGATCATGGGTGACGACAGCATCCAGGTGAACCCGACGGCCGTGCGCGTGCCCGTGTTCTATGGGCATTCGGAGGCAGTGCATATCGAGACCCGCAAGAAGATCTCGGTAGAAGAGGTGAGGGCGCTGCTGGCCAAGGCCCCGGGCGTCAAACTCCTCGACGAGCGCAAGCCGGGTGGTTACCCGACTCCGGTTACCGAGGCTGCCGGTGAGGATCCGACCTGGGTGGGCCGGATCCGGGAGGACATCTCCCACCCCCGTGGCATCGATATGTGGGTCGTGTCGGACAACGTCCGCAAGGGGGCGGCCCTGAACTCCGTCCAGATCGCCGAAGTGTTGATAAAAGACTATATTTGATGGATAGTTAGGCGCACTACGTTAGGGTGTTTCTAGGTTTGGCCGGCAATACCGTGATCCGGATCGCGGCTGCCGGCTCCCTTTCAGGCAGGATTTCCCGGCGCCGGGGTTAAAGAAAAATGAAGAAAAAGAAGGATGGGGTCATGGTACGAACGAAGCTCGCTGCAGCCATTCTGGGCGCCGGCATGCTGTTTCCAGGCCTTGCCGCGGCACTGGGTGTGGGGGACTACACCCTCAAGTCCTACCTGAACCAGCCCCTGGATCTGGAGATCGAACTGATCCAGACGCAGGATCTGTCGCCGGAGGAAGTGCTTGCCGCGCTTGCGTCGCAGGACGAGTTCGCGCGTGCCGGGGTGGATCGCTCGTTCTTCTTGATGGATGTGCGTTTCGAAGTGCAGCAGCGCAACGGCCGCATGTATGTTGTGGCGAAGAGTCGCCAGCCGGTCAACGAGCCGTTCCTGAACTTCCTGCTGGAAGTCCAGTGGCCGCAGGGGCGCATGCTGCGCGAGTACACCATCCTGCTTGACCCGCCGGTTTACAAGGTGGGGGCCGCGCCAGCGGCTACCACCCAGCCTGTTGTGGAAGAGGCGCCGGTCCCGGCGCCCCGCGCTCCCGCTCCGGTTGAGGTGGCGCCGGTCTCCGATACCTCCGGGCTGCCGCCGCCGCCTTCCGTTGCCGCCGGGCGTCCTGCACAACCCCCAAAGCCGGTTGCGGCGTCTCCTGCCGGTCTTGATGCCGGCGCGGGTGAGTACCGGGTTCAGGCCGGGGACACCATGTCGGAGATCGCCGCGCGCCATCGTCCGGAGGGCGTTTCCGTCCAGCAGACGATCATTGCCATCCAGCGTGCGAACCCCGACGCCTTCATCGACGGCAACGTGAATCTTGTCAGGCGTGGCAAGGTCTTGAGAATGCCGACGCAGGACGAAGTCGCGCGCGTCAGCGCATCCGATGCCCGCGCGGCCATGGCCGATCAGAACCGCGCGTGGCGCGAACTGCTTGACCGGCGCGGCCTGGCGCTGCCGTCGGACCGTGCCCAGCTCGAGTCGCGCAAGGCAGCACCCGCGGCAGGGCCGGAAAAGAAAGCGACCGGTGCGGGTGAAGTCACCCTCGTGGCGCCCAAGGCCGCCGTAGGAAAGGGAGCGGCCTCGAGCGGCAAGGATGCGGAAGCGCTACGCACCAAACTGACGGCAGCCGAGGAGGAGCTTTCCAGGTCTGCCCGCGAGAACAAGGAACTGAGCTCCCGGTTGACTGATCTGGACAAGCAGATCAAGTCCGGCGAGAAGTTGCTGTCACTCAAGAACAGTGAGATCAGTGAGTTGCAGGACGAATTGAATCGTCTGCGCAAGGAAAAGGGCCTCCCTCCGGTTGAGGCGCCTGCCAAGCCTGAAGTCGCGGATACCAAGGAGCCAGCGGCGCCTGCTGCCGAGCCGGCCGTGGCTGCCGCGGACGAAAAACCCAAGGCGAAGCCGAAGCCCGAGAAGAAAAAGGAAGAAAAGAAAGCTGCTGCCGAGAAGCCGGCCCCGGCGCAAAAGGGACCGTCCTTCCTGTTGCCGCTGGTCGGTGCCCTGGCGGCGCTGGGTATCGGTGGCGGTGCGTTCTGGTACCTGCGCCGTCGCCGGCAGGCAGGGGCAGAAGGTGCGGGCCAGGCGATGGTTGAGGAGTCGCACGACGCCCAGATAGCCGAGGATCTGGCGCAACTGGATGATCTCCACGTTGGCGGCGGGGAAGAACCGGGCCTCGACCAGGATTTCTTCGGTGAAGCGCCCGCTGCACCGGAAAGTGAATCGACCGATCCGCTGGGTGAGGCGGACATGTACATGGCCTACGGCCGGTTCCAGCAGGCGGCGGACATCCTGTATGCCGCGCTGCAGAGGGAATCGAATCGCGATGACCTTCGCGTCAAGCTTGCCGAGGTTTACGCCGAGATGGGCGACAGCGCGGCGGCACAGGAGCACGCGTCGAAGGCCGCGGATTCCCGCGATGCCGGTATTCGTGCGCAGGCTGCAGCCGTTCTGGCGCGCGTAGGTGGTGCCACGGCAGTGGCGGTTCCGGCAGCAGCGGCTGCCGAAGAACCGAGCCTCGACGATCTGGCACTGGAGTTCTCCGGTGGACAGCAAGCCCCCTCGGCTTCTGAAGCAATGGATGACTTCTCGCTGGATATGGACAACGCAACGGTTGCCCAGGCACCGGTGACTGTTGACGAAGAGCTTGAATTCTCCCTGGATGATTTTGCTGCGCCGTCGTCGGAACAGGCTGCGGCCCCGGTGGAAGCTGCCGAAGAGTTCTCGCTCGAGGATGCTGACCTGGGCGACTTCACCTTGCAGGACGAAACGACGGCGTCGGCACCTGTGAATGCTTCCGAGCCGCCGGCCTACTCCCTGGAAGATGACCTGTCGCTGGAGTTGGGGGGCGCCGCGGACGGGGCGCCTGCCGCGATGGAGCTGTCGGACGAACTCACTGACTTTGGTGCCGGGGAGGAGGTTGTTGCCGAGGCGGTCGTTGCCGAGGAGCCGGCTGCTGCCGGGGACCTGGATCTCGAATCGGAACTGGCCGATCTCGAAGCCGACCTTTCGGCCGAGGGCGTCGGCAGCGAGACTGCTGCCGGCGGGGATGATTTTGATTTCCTGGCGGACAGCGACGAAAACGCAACCAAGCTCGACCTGGCTCGTGCGTATATCGAGATGGGTGATGCGGAAGGAGCGCGCGATATCCTGAACGAGGTCGTAGCCGACGGTACTGCCGACCAGAAAATGGAAGCCAGGAGCCTGTTGGAACAGGTTGGCTGATCCGGCTGGTGGAAAAAGGGCGACGGCAACGTCGCCCTTTTTGTTTGTGCCCCGTGTTGTCGGGCAGTACCCTTTCGCGCCATCTACCGGCTGTTTGATCAGGGTTTTCCCGTTCCATGCGCATCGCTCTCGGCATCGAGTACGACGGCTCTGCCTATCACGGCTGGCAGGCCCAGGCCCCAGGCGTGCCTTCGGTGCAGGATGCCGTTGATCGTGCGGTGTCGTTCGTCGCCGATCACGAGGTAACGGTGGTCTGTGCCGGACGTACCGATGCCGGTGTCCACGCGACCGGGCAGGTCGTCCATTTCGATACCACTGCAGGGCGCGCGCCGCGTGCCTGGGTGCAGGGCGTCAACTCGCGCTTGCCGGACGACGTTGCCGTGCGTTGGGCCGTGCCGGTGGTCGATGACTTTCACGCACGTTTCACCGCCTTTGCGCGCACCTACCGCTATGTGGTCCTCAACGAGCCCACGCGGCCGGGCCTGCTCGGGCGCCACGTTACCTGGCAGTTCCGGCCGCTGGATGTCGAGCGCATGCACGCGGCGGCGCAGCATCTGGTCGGCGAGCACGATTTTTCGTCGTTCCGCGCTGCGGGCTGCCAGTCGCGAACACCGATGCGTCATCTGTCCAGCGTGGGCGTACAGCGGCACGGTAACCTGGTGGTTATCGAGGTGCGGGCCAACGCCTTCCTGCACCACATGGTGCGCAACATCGCCGGCACGTTGATGGATGTGGGCAGCGGCAAGCGCGAACCCGATTGGGTTGCCGATTTGCTGGCGGCGCGAGACCGGGCGCAGGCGAGCCCCACGGCGCCGCCTTATGGCCTTTACCTCGTTCAGGTAGACTACCCGCCCCATTTCGGCATACCCCGTGTGGCGACAGGCCCATTCTTCCTGCCGGCCCGCTAACCTTCACGGGCTTTCCTGTCCCAGCGGCCAGTAGCGGAAATCCATCGGTGCGTGTTCGAACCAAGATCTGCGGAATAACCCGGCAGCAGGATGCGCTCGACGCGGTCGAGGCGGGTGCCGATGCGCTCGGTTTCGTGTTCTGGTCACGCAGCGCGCGTTGTGTCACGCCGTCGCAGGCCGCCGGGATCATCGCGCGCCTGCCGGCCTTCGTGACGCCCGTGGCGCTGTTTGTCGATCCGTCGCGCGAAGAAGTCGAGGCTGCGCTGGCCGGTGGTTGTACCTTGCTGCAGTTCCATGGTGACGAGCCGCCATCGTTCTGCGCTTCCTTCGGGGCGGCCTGGATCAAGGCCGTGCGTGTCACCGCGCAGACGGATCTGCCGGCAGTCGCCCGGCGCTACGAAGGCGCACGCGGCCTGCTGCTGGACACTTATGTGGAAGGGCAGCCCGGCGGCACCGGGCAGAGTTTTGACTGGTCGCTCGCCGCCCGGGACATCGGCATGCCGGTGATCCTGGCCGGCGGGCTCACTCCGGACAACGTGGGCGAGGCTGTGCGCATGGCTCGCCCCTATGCCGTCGACGTCAGTGGCGGTGTGGAAATTTCGAAAGGCATCAAGGATCGCGCGCGCATGGCGGCGTTCATCGAAGGAGTCAGACGTGTCAGCGAAGAAGATTGATTACGCGCAGTTTCCCGACGCCCGCGGCCACTTCGGCATCTTCGGCGGGCGTTTCGTTTCCGAGACGCTTATGGCGGCGCTCGATGACCTCGAGAAGGCCTATCTGCGACTCAAGGACGAACCGGATTTTCGCGCCGAGTTCGACCGTGATCTGGCGCACTACGTCGGCCGGCCATCGCCGCTGTACCACGCCGA